>JAOUKT010000046.1 GCA_029882395.1 Gammaproteobacteria bacterium | reverse complement strand
TATTGCCATTCTAAACCCGCATTTTTAACATCAGCCACCTAAGTCGAGCACAACCATGCCTGCACCAGAAGTTTTAATGTTGCTATCCAGTGACTGCAGTCACTGCCCGGCTGTTCTCAATACACTCTGCGACTTACTCAAAGCCGGTAATATTAGCCAGCTTAACGTTATCAATCTCAGTCAGCAGCCTGAAGCGGCTCAACCACTGCAGGTACGCTCAGTACCCTGGGTAAAAATCGGTGAGATCGAATTAAGCGGCCAACACAACAAAGCGGAACTGTTGCATGCCATTGAGCTGGCACAGTCAGGCTCTGGCCTGATGCAGCATTATGACGAGCTACTCAACAATGGCCAGCTACAAGAAGCCATCCATCAGCTGCACAAACAGCCGCACAACCTGAGCTTACTGAGCCGCATGATGCAAACTGAAGACATTAAAATATCGGTACAAATTGGCATCGGCGCGATTATGGAAGAATTTGCCCGATCAGAGGCTCTTAACCTGCTTATACCGGAGCTGACGCAGCTGACTCAGCACCCGCTGGCGCGGGTTAGAAATGATGCCTGTTTTTATCTGTGTTTAACCGCAAACCCCGATGTCCGGCCAAGCATTGCCTTATTGCTCAATGATGAGGACAAAGCCGTGCAGGAAACCGCCCGAGACTGCCTGGATGAACTGGATCAGACACACAGATAGCCAATGGCTGCGGGCAATTGCTTGCCGCCCTTTAAGCTTCATGCTTTAACAAAGACCAGCCCAAAGGATGCACGCTTTTTGTCTCATGGATACAGAAAATTGCCCGCTGATATCTCGATATCGGGGCCTATTAATGACTTATTTTACTGCCCAGCAGGGCAGCTCCAGCCAGAACTGGCTGCCCTTGCCAGCCTGGCTTTGCACGCCTATCTCACCGTGCATTTTTTCTAGCAGACCTTTTGTAATCACCAGGCCGATACCGACACCGTCTGTTTGATATCGGTTTTCACTTAAGCGCTCGAAAGGTAAAAACAGTTTTTCAATCTGTTGCTGATCCATACCCTGGCCATTATCAGTCACAGAGATGCGGACTTTATCAGCGCCGGTATCAGCTGCGGTAATCTCAACCGAGCCGCCGTGCCGGTTGTATTTAATGGCATTACTAATAAGGTTGACCAGCACTTGCTTCAAGCGCGTTTTGTCTGCCTTCAGAGGCTGACAACGGTTATGCTCGAAACTTAAACTGACAGCCCTGTTAGCGGCTGATTCTTTCATTAAAACCAGTGCTTCATTTATCGACGCTGAGACATCAACTTTTTCTAAATGAATTTCAAGTTTCTCAGCTTCGATTTTTGACAAATCCAGCACATCATCGACTAACGATAATAAATGTTTGCCGGCATTATATACCTCTGTTGCATTTGCTTTGTGTACATCGTTCAGACTGTCTAACAAGGTCAGCTGCGAGAAACCCAGAATGGCATTCAATGGCGTTCTCAGCTCATGGCTCATGCTGGAGAGAAATTCAGATTTGGCTTTACTGGCATTTTCGGCATTTTCTTTGGCTTGCACTATTTCCCGTTCTTCTTTTTTTCGCGAAATAGCAATGCCCGCCACATACTGCGCCTTGCTAATGCTTTTTAGCTCAAGCGCAGAGGGCTCTTTATTTTCTTTGTAATAGCAGGCGAAGGTTGCCAGTACCTGATTATCATTACTCAATACCGGGTATGACCAGCAGGCTTTCAGCCCCGCCTTTTCAGTCAGTGGCCTGAATGCCTGCCAGTTTGTATGCGTAGTTACATCGGCCACAATACACGGTTGTTTGGTATAAGCGGCGGCACCACAGGAACCTACTGTTTCACCAATTTTAAGGCCATCAATCGCCGCATTATAATAATCCGGCAAACTGGGCGCTGCGCCAGGCAGCAAGTGTTCGCCATCATCATCGAGGATTAATACGGAGCAGATCATGCCCGGCCAGATTTCTTCAAGCTGCAGCACCAGGCGTTCCAGCACCTGATGGATATCATCGCCTTTGGCCAGTGCTTCCAGCACATGAAAGCTGCCTGACTCAATCTGCTGATTGAGCTTGCGATGCGATATATCAAAAAGAACGCCATCAAGCCACAGAGCCTTGCCGGCGTCATTGTATTTGGCTCGCCCCTGCTCAAAAACCCAGTGAATGTTGTTATTCACATCGAGCAGCCGGTATTCAATGCTATAAGCGCGCTGCTCCGCTACCGCAGACTCGACACTACGATCAACAATATCGCGGTCTTCATGGTGTATGATGCTGGCAAAACTGCGGGCTTTATTACCGATAAAGTCCGCCGGCGGATAGCCTGTCAGGCTTTCAATCTGTGAGCTGATGTATTCCATCGTCCAGTGCTCATCCAGAGCGCAGGTATAGACAATGCCCGGAATATTTTCCACCAGGCTTTCAAATCGGTCCTCATCTATAGCATGCAAATCCATCTTTTTGTTCAGCCTCTGCTGTTAATCGAGATAGGTGCAGGCATTAAGGCTGCTTCTAAAACGATCTATATACTGTTTTTTTTCTGACTCTGAAAGTGCCGCGCTTTCAATGTTTTGCGCTAACACACTTAAAATCTGTTGACTGTCAAAATGCACATAACTCAACACCTCTGACACGGTATCACCGGTTTCGGCTGCGTATAGTTTGACCTTTTTTTGCTCATCTATAACCACATTAACTGTATTAGCATCACCAAACAGGTTATGCATATCGCCAAGGATTTCCTGATAGGCACCGACCATAAAGATTCCCAGCAGGTACTTTTCATGCTCTTGAATCTGGTGCACCGGCAAGGTTGTCTCTATTCCATAGCGGTCAACATACTGCTCGATTTGGCCGTCAGAATCACAGGTTAAATCCTGAATAATGGCCCGGCGATCAGGCCGCTGATCCAGACGCTGCAGCGGCATGATCGGGAAAATCTGTGAAATTCCCCAGACATCCGGCACTGACTGGAAAATGGAAAAATTACAGACCAGCTTATCCGCCAGTTTCTCATTGATCTGATTCAATATCTGTTGCTGCTCAGCATCATCATGGCTCAGCCGTTTTTTTATACGCTGACAACAAGACTGGTATATTTTTTCTAACGCGGCGCGCTCTTTAATCGCCAGTTTATTTGCTGTAAAGGCCGACTGTGCCTGCTTGTACAGCGCATTCATTTGCTGATAGATCAGCACCGCATCGGCGTCCTCGCTTTCTTCATATAACCAATACGCTCTTTGCAAAAGCGTCGACTCAGACACCGGCTTATCCACAGCCTCGGCTTCAGCATTTTGTTCAGCATTAATAACATCTGTCACCAGCACGGCATGGTGCGCTGTCATTGCCCGCCCGGCTTCGGTAATAATATCCGGCGGCAGTAAATGGTTATTAGCACAGGCCTGGCTAAAACACTTTATGACCGCATCGGCATATTCATCAAGACTATAATTGACTGAAAATTCAGTGCGCGATGCACGGCCCTCATAATCCACTCCAATGCCGCCGCCGATATCGAGCACATTAATCTTTACTCCTAACTTATCCAGCTCTATAAAATACTGGGCAGCTTCTGCCAGACCGGTTTCAATATCGTTAAGGCTGGCTATTTGTGAGCCCATGTGAAAATGCAGCAGCTGAATCCAGTGACTGCATTTTTGCTGCTCTAAGGTTTCGATTACTGTAATGATCTGTTCTGCCGTCAGACCAAACTTGGCCTTTTCACCACCGGTGTTTTGCCACTTGCCTTTACCCATGCTCGCGAGTTTGAGCCTGAGCCCCAATAACGGCTCGACTTGCAGCTTTTCCGCTTCCTCGATCACCAGCGCCAGTTCGGATACTTTTTCAAGCACGATAAAAATAGTGTGGCCTAAACGACGCGCCATTAATGCCAGTCGAATGTATTCACGGTCTTTATAACCGTTGCAGATGATGGTATGTGTTTCGACCTTCGCCAAAGACAATACCGCCAGCAGTTCCGGTTTGCTGCCGGCCTCAAGACCGACACGATGGGCACCGCGTTTTAGAATTTCGCTGACAACGCTGAACTGCTGATTAACCTTAATCGGGTAGACGGCAGTATAGCCGGCGGCATATTCATAGTGCTTAAAGGCCCTGTCAAAAGACTGGCATAAACGCTCAATACGATCGTTCAAAATATCCTGAAAACGGATTAACAGAGGCAGTGATATCTCACGCTGCTGAACCTCGCGCAATAACGCTTTAAGGTTTATCTCTCCTCTTTTCGCATCACGATAGGGCCTGACGATTACATCACCGTCCGGCGACACATCGATATAATGCTCACCCCAGGACAAGACGTTATAGGTTTCTTTCGCTTCTTCGACAGACCATTTCACGATTAATTTTCTACCTTTAAAAATTCATATCATTCTGCAATTAAAAGAGCACTGAGTTGTTTGATCAATCTCAACACAGCGCTATAATAACCGAGATTATATTTTACGGCATTGAAAATGACTCTAGATAATACCTGGTTCAGTGAACCCCAGTCTGGCAGCGGTACAGCCTTCTCTCTCAAAATCACAGCCAAGCTACACGAAGAACAAAGCCAGTTCCAGAAAATAGAAATCTACCAGACCGAACACTTCGGTAAATTGATGGTGATCGACGGCTACATCATGCTCACTGACCGCGACAATTTCATTTACCATGAAATGATGAGCCACCCCGTTCTTTTCAGTCATCCCAATCCTGAAAAAGTCCTCATTATTGGCGGCGGTGACTGCGGCACACTGCGCGAAGTACTGAAACACGACAGTGTAAAGCTGGCACAACAGGTTGATATTGATGAGCGCGTAACACGTTTGTCCGAGATCCATTTTCCTGAACTCTGTGATGCAAATAATGACCCGCGTGCCGAACTGCATTTTGCCGATGGCATTAACTGGGTTAAGGATGCAGCCGATGCCAGCTATGATGTCATCATCGTCGACAGCACGGATCCGATTGGTCCCGGCGAAGTTCTGTTTAGTACCGAGTTTTATAAAAACTGCCATCGCATCCTGACTAAAAATGGCCTGGTGGTACAGCAGAGTGAGTCACCATTATTGCATCTCGACAGCATCCTCATGCCGATGCACCAGCGCATGAAAGCAGCCGGCAACAGCCACACACTAACCTTTAATTTCCCGCAATGCGTTTACCCGTCCGGCTGGTGGAGCTGCACTGTCGGTGGAAATTTTGACCTCGCTTCATTCAGAGAAAATGATGCCCGCAACAAAACCTTTAACACACTTTACTATAATTCAGATATACACAAAGCGGCGACGGCGTTACCTGAATTTATGAAAACCACAGTTTAATTGCGTTACCGGCCGTTTTCTATTTACACTAAGCCCACCAATAGCACTCAATAAGCCTGAGACGAAAATGGAAAAACTTAAAAAAAGCACAGGGATGTCGGCCAGCCACAGCCGGCCAGATGAAATGGTTGCTGGCATTATTAACCTTATTTCACTGCCTGAAATTTGCATTCGCATCAATACCGCGCTTGAGAATCCCTCTCATACCAATGCCCAGCTGGGCGAAATCATCGCCCATGACCCGGCCATGGCTGCGCGAATCCTGCGTATCGTCAACAGTGCGTATTATCAATTCCCGAGCAAAGTTGAGATGGTTTCCCGTGCCATCAGCCTTATTGGCGAAGACGATCTTCGAGCCCTGGTGCTCGCCACCTCGGCACGTGAGGTTTTTGAACGCATTCCCAATCAACTGGTCAACATGGAGCTTTTCTGGCAGCACAGTGTTTTCACCGGCATCGTTGCCCGTCTGCTGTCCAAACAATGCAATATTTTACACGGCGAAAGGCTGTTCATCGCCGGCTTGCTTCACGATATAGGCAAACTCATACTGTATTACAAAGAGCCCGAGCTTTCGCAGAAGGTTTTACGCCAGGCCGCTGACGATTCCGGCATCGTACACCATGCCGAACAGCAGCTGCTGGGTTTCACCCATGCCGATGTCGGCGCCGCGTTAACGCAGGCCTGGCAGTTACCCGAGAGTTTTCACAGCATTATTTTGCACCACCACCAGCCTGATAAAGCCCAAAACTACCAGATAGAAACGGCTATCGTGCACCTGGCCAATACCATCGTTAACACGCTGTCACCGGATATCCCGGTCGATCAACACATGCTTGATGCGGCCACTGATTTAAACCCCGCCAGCCTTAGCATCACCGGCATCGACCTGATGCAACTGCCAGCGCTCATTACCGAGGCTCAGAAACAAACTCATGAAGTGCTCAATATCATGTTTCCAATGTATTAGCTCAGCCGCTTAAGCCGTTCGCTGCCATAAAATGCTCTACCGGGGCCTGTTTTCAGTTAAACTAAGCACTATCGACTGACTAAACAACAATAGAAAATTATGATTGATCCCACCATCCTGGACCAGCTCAGCAAACGACTATCCGATTCTGTACCCGATAGTTTCAAGCTGCTACAAAACGATCTGGAAAAAAACATTAAAGCCTCTGTACAGGCGGTTTTCAGAGACATGGATTTAGTCACCCGCGATGAATTTGATATTCAGGCGGCTTTACTGGCCCGTACCAGGGAAGAATTAAAACAACTCGAAGCCAGGCTGGCTGAACTCGAAAAAGAATAAGCTTTCTGACTACTATGTTTTCAAGGATTGAAACATGTCTCTTGCTAAAATCTACACCTGTGCCCTCAGCGGCATCAATACTCACTCGGTTACAGTAGAAGTACACTTATCGAACGGCCTGCCCAGTTTATCGATCGTCGGCCTGCCCGAAGCGGCGGTGCGAGAAAGCAAAGACCGGGTTCGTGCTGCCATCATCAATTCAAACTTTGAATTTCCGCAGCGTCGTATCACCATTAATCTAGCCCCGGCCGACCTGCCTAAAGACGGCGGCCGCTATGATTTGCCGATTGCGCTCGGCATACTGGCCGCCTCTTCTCAAATACCCAGCCAGCGTTTGCACCAGTTTGAGTTTCACGCCGAGTTAGCGCTGAGCGGGGAACTGCGCCCGGTTAAAGGCATCCTACCGGCGGCACTGCATACCCAGTCCAGCCAGCGAGGCCTTATCATCGCCAACGAGAACATCAGTGAAGCGATTTTGGCTGAAAACATTCAGACCCTGGGAGCGGCCAATTTATTGGAAGTCTGTCAGTTTCTCAATGACCAGGGCGAGTTACGCAGCAACCTGAGCCCGGGGGCTGACCACACAAGCACTGAACACTTTCTGGATATGACCGATATAAAGGGGCAGCAAAGGGCCAAGCGGGCGCTGGAAGTCGCTGCGGCAGGCCAGCATAATTTATTAATGATTGGCCCGCCGGGAACCGGTAAAACCATGCTCGCCAGCCGCATTATCAGCATTTTGCCGCCTATGACACAGCAGCAAGCGATTGAAACAGCCGCCATTTATTCCATCAGTGATCAGGCAGAATATACCAGCCAGTGGCGGGTCAGGCCGTTTCGTTCGCCCCATCATACCGCCTCCGGCATTGCGCTGGTCGGCGGTGGCTCAAACCCCAAGCCGGGTGAAATCTCGCTGGCACACCACGGCATTCTGTTTTTAGATGAGCTCACCGAGTTCGACCGGAAGGTGCTCGATGTACTTCGAGAGCCCTTAGAAACCGGCCGCATTACGATCTCCAGAGCCGCTCGCCAGGCCGATTTCCCTGCACGCTTCCAGCTCATTGCTGCCATGAACCCCTGCCCACAGGGTTATAACTGCGACGGTAAAGACCTCTGCCGCTGCACACCGGAGCAACAGCGAAAATACCGCTCAAAAATATCGGCGCCACTACTCGACCGAATCGATATCCAGATAGAAGTACCGCAGGTGCCCAGAGAGGTGCTCAGCCAGCCAAACCACTCAGAAAGCAGTGCCGATATTCGGCAACGCGTTTTAAAGGCCTATCACTCTCAACTCAACAGGCACGGCAAAGTCAACGCCGAACTGAGCAACTCTGAACTGGAACAGTGCTGCCACCTCAACACGGCTGAACAACAACTGATGGATCAGGCGATGGATAAGTTAAGATTGTCTGCCCGCGCTTATCACCGAATTTTAAAACTCTCCAGAACCATTGCCGACCTCGATGATGTGAACGAGATCAGCGCAAGCCATCTCAGCGAAGCCATTTCATACCGCAGCCTCGATCGCCTGCAATAATACGCCAGGCATAAAAAAGGGCGCTCAAAGCGCCCTTTTTCAAAACCGTCTGTTTAGCTTACAGACCCGAATTTTTCAGCATGTATTTAATCGCTTTCTTGATATCAGCATCGCTTAAAGACGCATCACCACCACGAGCCGGCATCATGCCTTTACCCTCGGTTGCGTTTTTCATCATGGTCTTCATACCCGCTGACAGGCGTGATTTCCATTGTGCTTTAGTGCCCACTTTAGGCGCACCCATCGCGCCCGTGCCATGGCAGCTCATGCAGGTACCCTCAACAATTTCTTTAGCAGAACGCACAACCACGACATTCACATCGCCAACATTAACTTCTGATACCGGCTTAATACGCTCATTAGTTGATGCCGCAAAATGCTCAGCCACACCTTCATCGTTGCGGGCATTATCGACTACATTAAACAGGCTGCTTAATAGATAAAGCAATGCAGCAAGCAGGCATAGAACACTCAGACCAACATATAAATTACGAATACTGTTATTTTCACTACTCACACTAATTCTCCAACGAATAGGCGGAAAGCCTTCATCAAGGCACAAATAAAACGCGGATTATAGCGCCAATCACTCCTCTGGTGAACACATAAGCTCAAATTAATATAATAAACTGCTTATAGACCAGCGCCACTGCACAGTCTATTTTTAGCAGCTTGTTGTGAATTATCCAGTTTTATCAGCCAAACAGACTTATTGTTATGCGCTTCACAGCCAACAGGCTGTTTGATAATAAACAGCTACTATCGAGCCGGATATCAACAGCTAAAGGCCATTTATAGTTTGTCTAGACTAACTCGATAAATACGCCCTCCAGCCTCCCAGCTGGCTGATTTCTCTTGCGCCGGCTATCGCATAACCTTCACAAATAAAACCCGGTAACCAGCGGCCATCTGCTGTCTCAACCTTGCCGATGCCCAATGGTGCGGCAATACCGGCGACAAAACTGCCAAATTCCGGCTTCGGAATCGCCCAGACTTCAATCTCTATTGCGCCACCCGATTGCTCATCGCGAATCATGCCCGGCCTCTCCAGCTGGCCTTCGATCACAAACATGCGATAGGCTTTCGCCGAGGCTGTTTTTTCCTGCAGCGTTGCACCCCGCTCTAGCAGCTGCCAGTTTAAAGCCAGCCCTTCTAAATGTGCCCCACATACAATAACCGGAATCGTATCCGAAAAAGCAATATCGGCAGCCTTGCCTGGCAATAGTTCAGCCTCCAGTTTTCCGGGCTTTATTTTATTGTGTTGCTGCCATTTATTGGCATAAGACAATAGCTGGCGGTCTTTCATGGCTGTACTGACAAGGCTAATACCCCATGGCAAGCCGTTATCAAGAAAGCCTGCGGGCACTGCGACAGCGGCACAGTCGAGTAAATTCATAAAGTTGGTGTAATAACCCATATTGCTGTTTAATTTAATCGGCTCGGCATTCACTTCGTCAATCTTATAAATCGTGCCTGCTGTCGGCGTTACTAAAAAATCAAATTCAGATAATATCTGTTTAGCCTTTGCACGATAGCTCTGCATTTTATATTCGGCTTTAAACGCATCACTTGCTGTTTTATCTTTACCGCTGCCGATAATGGTATTAATCACGGGCAGTAATTGCTGCGGCTGCCTGGTAATCAATTCTTCTATCGCTGCATAACGCTCAGCAACCCAGGGCCCTTCATAAAGCAGTACCGCGGCTTCGAGAAAGACAGTAAAGTCCACTTCCTTTTTGACCCCGCCAATTTTCTGCATGCTTTCAATACTGTCTGCAAAAAGCTGCTGCGCAGACTCATTGCCAAAGAACTCAAGCTGATCTTGCTTTGGCACGGCAAAAGTAAATGTCTGGACAGGCAGACCGTAATGCCTGGTATTATTATCGAAGGGGATTTCACGTGCATACTGGTCTTCACAATCATAAACCGCGGCCTGTTCAAGTACCGTGTTTGCATCGTCTGTTGTCAGTGCAAAAATGCTGACACAATCTAAACTGCGACAAGCCGGTAACACCCCTGTCATGCTTAACAAACCCTTTGAAGGTTTTAATCCGATCAGGTTATTAAACGATGCCGGCACCCGGCCTGAACCGGCTGTATCGGTACCTAAAGAAAAACTCACCAGACCGAGCGCAACAGAAACCGAAGAACCGGAACTTGAGCCACCTGAAATATATTTTTTATTAAAAGCATTTTTGCACGCTCCCCAGGGCTCGGGTGAACGCGTACCGACCAGCCCGGTCGCAAACTGATCCATATTGGTTTTGCCTATTGGAATAGCGCCGGCATTAATTAATTGTTCTACCACAAACGCCGATTTTTTCGGTGTCTTGCTAAAGGCGGCACAAGCGGCTGTTGTTGGCACACCGGCAAGATCTATATTGTCTTTAATCGCAAACGGAATGCCATACAATGGCAGCTCATCAATGTTTTTATTTTCAAGCCTGTCGAGATATGGCTGCAGCTCATCTGCACTTAACTGATAAATCCATATATTGTGATCGAGATACTGCTGGCTACGCTGCAGGATATCGTCAGTCAATTGTTTTGGTGTCAGTGTTTTATTTTTATAGGCTTCTATTAAAACGTTTATATTTAAATTCATGATAATTCTCTTATTCAGATTTTTTTATTGTTCTTGTAAAATTAAAAGGGGCTGACCGGCATTCACCTGCTGGCCTTCTTCCCGGCTAAGTGAAAACACAACGCCGGCATGTGGAGCCACGATTTCAATTTCCATTTTCATTGATTCCAGAATCATCATTGGCTGATCCTGCTCAATGACATCACCCGGCTTCACCAGCATCTTCCAGACATTACCTGCAACCGGACTTTCAATCGCAACACAGTTTTCAGGTAACGCATCCTCCACACCGCTGTCACTGGCTAAATCCTGAGCCGATTCAAAATTAATCTGACCGGATTCAATCCAGCGCTGCAATTCTTCATCAAAGGCTTTTTCTCGTTTTTCTGTGAACTGATTAATTTCAGTTTCATTTTCACTGAGAAAACCAAGATATTCTTTCAGATTAAAACGAGTGTCTTCAATCTTTATGCCGTAACGCCCTTTGGGAAAATCGTGGCGGATAGCTTTCAGCTCATCAGCGCTGACTTCATAAAATTTTATCTGATCAAAAAATCGTAATAGCCACGGCTGTGTAAACGCTTTGGTTTTGTGATAACGATTCCACATCTGCAAGGTACGGCCAACAAACTGATAACCACCCGGCCCTTCCATGCCATACACACACATATAAGAGCCGCCTATGCCGACAGAGTTTTCCGCTGTCCAGGTTCGTGCCGGGTTATATTTGGTTGTGACGAGACGGTGCCGCGGATCCATTGGTGTCGCCACTGGTGCACCCAGATACACATCTCCCAGTCCCATCACCAGGTAGCTGGCATCAAACACCGTGTCTTTTACCTGTTGTATGTCATCGAGGCCGTTGATGCGGCGAATAAATTCGATATTGCTCGGACACCATGGCGCATCCTTTCGAACTGACTGCATATATTTATCAATTGCCTGCTGACAGGCATCATCATTCCAGCTCAGTGGCAGATGCACCACGCGCGCCGGCACTTCAAGCTCTTCAATATTTTTTAGTGCCGCGATTGTGCTATCGAGTATTTCTATTAACTGATGAACAGAAATATGCTGACTGTTGTAATGCACCTGTAAAGAACGAATGCCCGGTGTTAATTCCAGCACGCCATTAATCGCTTTTTCTTCTAACGACAGCATCAGTGCGTGCACACGAAAACGCAATTCGATGTCGAGCATTAGCGGCCCAAATTCAACCAGCAGATATTTGTCGCCTGAAGGACGATAGACTACCTGCACACCAAACTCTGCTTCATCGATCGTTTTTATAATCGGTGTTGTAATCGCCAGCGCCTCAATCTGCAGTGCTTGCGGCTGAAGCTGTGAAACCGATGTTAACTGGGCCTTTTCCAAAGCCACGGCAGCATCAATACTGACGGCAATGAATTTAACTTTATCGCCGGCTTTTAGTTGTCCGAGTTTCCACAGGTCGGCCGTAATAACCGTCGCAGGACAGACAAAGCCGCCCAGCGACGGCCCATCAGGTCCCAGAATAACCGGCATGTCACCGGTAAAGTCCACGGTGCCAATCGCATAAGCATTGTCATGAATATTTGACGGGTGCATGCCCGCCTCGCCACCATCACTTCTTGCCCACTCTGGCTTCGGCCCTACCAGCCGGATACCGGTACGACTTGAGTTGTAATGAATTTCCCATTCTGTTTCGAAAAACATGCCGATATCATTATCGGTAAAAAAATCCGGTGCGCCGTGCGGCCCGTAAATAACGCGCAGCTGCCAGCTGTTATTGATTTCAGGTTTTAATGATTCGCTTAATGAGACACGGCCTGCTTTTTGTTGCAACTGATTAAAATGTAAAACATCACCAACACGAATCGCACGACCGGCATGACCACCAAACTGGCCGAGAGTAAAAGTAGACTTTGAACCCAGGTAATCAGGGCAGTTAATGCCTTCTTTAATACACAAATACGCCCGCGCTCCTGCCGCGCTGGTTTTGCCAATTTTTAATGTTTGCCCGGCTTTAACATCAGTCACCTGCCAGAATGCAATTGACTGCTGATCCAGATGCGCTTGCATATCGGCGCCGGTTAAAACAATTTGTGTATCATTATTAAACCGCAGTGTCGGGCCGTTTAATGTGATTTCCAGACCGGCACAATTTTCCTCATTCTCCAGTAAACGGTTAGCCAGATTAAATGAATACTGATCAAAAGGACCCGAAGGCGGCACCCCGACATTCCAGTATCCGCTA
Organism: Gammaproteobacteria bacterium; assembly: GCA_029882395.1. Lineage (GTDB taxonomy): Bacteria > Pseudomonadota > Gammaproteobacteria > SZUA-229 > SZUA-229 > JAUVDT01. The sequence goes on along the minus strand of JAOUKT010000046.1, from coordinate 10,272 downwards.
CGCGCCGGGTAGTCCTGAATCGTGGTCAGTGTGCCTGAACTGAGAACATCTATTGAATTGGGCCGGGTCACAAAGTCATTCAGAAAGCGGGTAAAAATTTCGCCCTTCTGAAATATTTCCGTGTTTAATATTTCACGCACATACTGCATATTTGTTTCGATGCCATACAATGTTGTTTCTTGCAGCGCGCTATCGAGTTGCCTAATCGCCTCTTCACGGTTGCCTGCTGTCACAATGACTTTAGCCAGCATCGGGTCAAACAAAGACGGCACTTCAATGCCCGTTTCTAGCCAGTGATCAATGCGCAGATTTTCTTTGTCAGGGAAATTAACCTCACTCAGCAAACCGGCACAGGGCTGAAAATCTTTGTTGGGATCTTCCGCATAAACCCGTGCCTGAATCGCATGTCCGCTGGGCCTTAATCTTGCCGACAGAACTTCCAGGCTTTCGAGTTCATTGGCTGCCAGTTTAATCATCCATTCTACAAGGTCTACATTAAATACCTGCTCGGTGACTCCGTGCTCTACCTGCAGCCGGGTATTCACTTCAAGAAAATAAAACTGATCTGATTGCTGGTCATAAACAAACTCAACCGTACCGGCATTGCGGTAGTTCACGGCCTCCACCAGTCGAACAGCCGTTTCATGTAATTCTTTTCTGACGGCTTCTGAAATATTGGGTGCCGGTGTTTCTTCAAGCACTTTCTGGTTACGACGCTGTGTTGAACAGTCCCGCTCACCCAACGCAATCGCACGACCCTTGCCATCACCAAACATCTGCACTTCAATATGTCGCGCATACTCAATAAACTTTTCTAAAAACACGCCGCTGTTAGAAAAATTATTTTCACTCAGGCGTCGCACCGAGTCATAAGATTTTTCAAGCTCGGCCCTGTTCCAGCAAAGTTGCATACCGATACCGCCACCACCGGCGGTACTTTTTAACATCACCGGGTAAGTAATTTTTTCAGCTTCAGTCACGGCTTCAGCAAGGTCATTTAACAAACCGGTACCGGGCAATAACGGAATATTATTATCCTCGGCCAGCTGGCGGGCTGTATGTTTCAAACCAAAAGCATGCATTTGCCCGGCTGTCGGGCCTATAAAGGCAATGCCATTTTTTTCACAGCGCTCGACAAAATCGGGGTTCTCACTCAAAAACCCGTAACCGGGGTGAACAGCATCCGCTCCGCTTTGTTTTATGATTTCAAATATTTTATCCTGATTCAGATAGGTATCCGCTGCCCGGCCTGCTCCCAGAGAAAAGCTCTGATCAGCATGCTGCACATGTAAAGAGTCTGCATCGGCTTGGTTATAGACAGCTATCGACTGACACTGCATTTTTTTCAGGCTGCGTATGATGCGGGTTGCAATCGCACCACGGTTCGCAATAAGGACTTTTTTAAACATGATGTATTCTTTCTTGTCTGGCAGGCCGTCCTGCTGTTGCAAACAATATTTAACGGGTCGTCCCGTTAATATCAATTCAGATGAGATTAATCCCAGATAATGACTTCGACCGGTGTCGGGTTATAACCATTACAGGGATTATTTAGCTGCGGACAGTTTGATAATAAAATAATCGTGTCCATATTCGCTTTCATTTCCACATACTTGCCTGAACCTGAAATACCATCTTCAAAGCTAAGGCCGCCTTCACTGGTTACCGGCACGTTCATAAAGAAATTGATATTGTGGCTGATATCCCGTTTGCTTAAACCATATTCTTCGTTTTCGGCAACCGCCAGCATCCAGCTGTCGCGGCAGGCATGCATGCATTTTTTTTCTAGCGCATAACGCACCGTATTGCTCTCGGTTGCACAAGCACCGCCCAGGGTGTCATGACGGCCACAGGTGTCTGCAACGATTTCAAGCATCACATTATTTTCATTCGATAACAATTTTGTACCGGCTGTTAAGTACACATTGCCCTGTTCACGAATAGTATCCATCGCGCTGTAACGTTCGGCCGGATCATTTGCATTGTAAAACAATGTATCCGCCGCCTGGTTTCCTTCAATATCGAGAATTCGAAAGGTCTGATCTTTTTTTACCACTTTTATAAAATAGTCACCGGCCGCAACCTGCTGCCGATACACCGAGTCATCTGTTTTTAAAACACTTTCTTTAATCATGGCAGCATGCCCCGCTTAAATGAAAGATTTCATTATTCTTAAATCCACGGCCATTTTCTTCGCGGAAATTCAGGCAATAATCATCTTTCTGAACCTCGGCACCCTGAATCAGCTGATAACGAACTGCTTTCTTCGGATAGTCTGCTGCTGTATTCAGCGGATGCGGGCAGGTATGCATTAATACCAGCGTATCCATTTCAAACCGCAATTCGATTGAGTCACCGGCTTTGCTGTTGGCCTCTGTATATTGCAATGCGCCTTCGGCATTGACGCTGACCGCACTGAATAAATTAAGATTCGATGCCATATCCTTTTTACCCAGACCATACTTTGCCAGCTCTATCAAAAAACTGTCATAACCATTCTGGTTCCAGTCGTTATGATGATGCTGATAGGTCTTCTCAGCCCATTTTTCTTTTATCATTTGCCTGGTTGTATTGCCGCAAACTGTTTCATGCCAGCCAACCGTGTCTTCGATGATGGAACAAAATATTCGTCCCATATCAGAATACAGGCAGTTGCCTTTTGTCAGTTTAAAGGTGTGCTGGCATTTCAGGGTATCCGGCGCGTTATAACGCTCGAGTAAATTTTCCGGGTTGTAAAACAGCATGCCGACATTTGCACCGCCCTCTTCGTCAATCAGTTTAAGCACTGAGCCTTTACGCATGCGTATCGACCAGTGACAGCCAGCTGCCAGTCTGTCTTCGTATAAAATTGTGCCTGCCTCGGCCTTTAATGACGCCATTGTCATATTGTCTCTCCGCTAATCACCGTTAAGGTGATATAAAATCGTATTGCTATAATGTATCTTCTTGCATGATATATTCACCATTAAATATACCTGCTGACTAATTCAAATTTCATTTCCTGTAAGGGGATGTACCTGTGGTAACAACGCCGCTGACAGTTGTAACTTTCCTGAAATCACACCACGGCACGCTTCCATTTTATCGGCGATCATTTTTAATTTTGCAGCCGGTCCCTGTACCAAAATCACTTCCATGGTTTTATTCTGCATTAAATAAACATGCAAAGAACTGATGACTTCATCAATATACTCATGCTGCAAATCGGTCAGCTGTTTCTTTAGAGCAGGTGTTGAATGGTCATATACCAGGTTAATGGTGCCTGCCATGACTTCATCACCAAATTCACAACGGTGTTCTGTAACCTGGTGCTGAATCATACTGGCCAGTGCCTGTGAGCGACTTTCAAAACCACGCTGTTCGACCAGTAAATCCATATCTTTTAACAACTGTTCAGATAAAGAAATACTGATGCGACTGACACCCTGTTTATTATTGCTCATTTCAAAACCTGCCTGCTTTCATCAGTACACGCTTTCAACTTCGTTATCGACCCTGACCATTCTCACCATGTTCAAATGGTCTTCATTAATGCCCGCATCGGCTTCGGCTGGGTGTATCAGTTCTTCTAAACGTTTTCGTGTCGCCAGAAATTCTGGTTCAAGTAACTGCTCCGGTGAACGCGGATGCGGCACCGGCACTTCAATCACTTCCTGCACTTCACCCGGGTTGGCTTTTAATACCAGCACCCGGTCAGCCAGAAAAACAGCCTCATCTAAATCATGGGTAATAAATAAAATGGTGACATCAATATTTTTCCAGATCTCATGTAAATAACCCTGCATTTTGGCCCGCGTTTGTGCATCCAGTGCGCCAAAAGGCTCATCCATTAATAATATCCGTGGCTGGTTGGCTAATGCACGTGCGATCGCCACGCGCTGTTTCATGCCGCCGGACAACTGATGCGGGTATGATTTTGCAAACTTACTCAGTCCAACCAGGTCTATCCATTGAAAGGCCTGCTCTTCTGAGCTGGCTTTACTGTGACCTGACATTTCCAGGCCAAACATCACATTGTCTTTGACGCTTAACCACGGAAATAATGTATAACCCTGAAACACCATGCCGCGATCAGGCCCCGGCCCGATAGCAGCTTCACCATCGAGCAACACATCGCCCGAACTCTGTGTTTCCAGGCCAGCCAGTATGCGTATCAAGGTTGACTTGCCACAACCCGACGGCCCGATAACACAAACAAATTCACGTTTATACGTTTCAAAATTAATATCTTTTAATGCCGTTACTTTTCCCTGCGGGGTATCAAATTCTTTATTCAGATTTTTGACCTGCAGTGTAACCGGGCGTTTTTTCATGCGTTCAAAGCGGTCTTTCACTGCATCGCTTTGCTGAAGATAACTGGGTAATTCACGTTGTTTCATATTTCTGCCTTTGATTTTTTTCAGGCTTTCGCCAGCCCTTTTTCCCAGGGAAATATTTTTCGTCCTATCGCCGCCAGAACCAAATCCGTTGTCAGCCCAATAATGCCGATGATAATAATGGCGGCAAACACATTGTCGAAGTTTTTATAACGTGCCTGCTGGGTAATGAACCAGGTAATGCCTGAACTGGTACCGATCAGTTCAGCCACAATCAGGTAAGTCCATGCCCAGCCTAATAACAGCCTGAGGTCTTTATACAAATGAGTAATAATGCCCGGTACCACTACCCGGAATAACAGTGACATTCTCTTTGCACCTAATGTCATTGCCGCTTCTAATAAAGCCGGGTCGAGTTTTCGTGTGGTATTGGATACCACCAGTACCTGCTGAAAAAAAGTACCGATAAAAATGATCGCTATCTTTGGCGCGTCATATATGCCGAGCACAGCCACAGCCAGCGCACCAAATGCAGGCGCCGGAAGATAACGGAAGAATTCAATAAAGGGTTCAAACAGTTTTGAAAACACATCATAGGTTCCGGCAAGAATCCCCAACGGCACACCAATCAGTGATGAAATAAGAAAACCCCAGAAGATAACCTGAATGCTGTCCCATAAACTTTCATGCAGCCATTTTTCATTGCGGCGTTTAGGTTCAGTCGTAAAGGCCGTATATAAAGCCGTTGCTACTTCATGCGGTGCCGGTAAATACACCGGATTGGCCGCAACACCTTCAGGAACTGCCTTTGATTCTTTTATCGCCGTTTCAACTTCCCTGTCGAAAATGTTGCGATCGATCAGCATACCCTGTTGAAAATAACTGACATCGCCGGCTGTTTCAATCTCAACTTTCGGATGCCAGATAAAAGGCACGTAACTTACCAGACTCCAGATCAGTAATGGCAACAAAAAGCTGAACACAGACATTGTAATACGCTGCCGCGAGTCAAGTTTTTTACCAATTGAAAATAATTTAGTAAACATAATCATCATTTATTAACCGAAGTCCTGGTATTAACGTTACATGCCTAAAGTTAATGAAGGATCAATATATGATTTTATATTTTGTGCTTTATCATAAACTTTGTTAGCCACATTAAAATCATCAGCAATCTGCGTTGAACCATAGATGGATTTAAAACCTTTAGATTTCTTAAACATCTTTTTAGCTTCTTTCAGTGTCAGAATTTTTGTACCTTTGACAAATGATTTATACTCATCTGCTTTAAGTCCCACACGTGAGGCCATAATTGCAACAGCGTCATTAAATGTTTTTGGATCATTGACATAATCAACAATGCGATACCAGACTTTCATGACTTTTTTCCAGTCATCTTTTCTCGCCGCATAACTTTGAGGTGACACAGCATACAGGTCATAAATCAGGCCCGGCTCATCGGCACTGGTGTAAATGGCTTTGGAACCCGGCACCTGCGTTAATGCGATACCGGAACTTGGCTGCCATGCAACAATCGCATCGACATCGCCCGACGCCAGTACTTGTGGTGTTTCATTCGTTGGCACGTTAACCAGCTCAACATCTTTTTCTGTCATGCCATTCTTTTCAAGTGCGTTAAGTAATAACAGGTGGCTAACAAAACCGACTTCAACGCCAATTTTCTTACCCTTCAGTTGTTTTACCGATGTGATACCCGGCTTACCAATGATCATGTCATTACCATTGCTGTAATCGTTCATCAGTATCATCACGCTCTTAGCACCCGTTGCACCGGTGACTAAAGCATCACCGTTAGTCATGCCAACACCGTCTAACTTACCGGCAGCAAAGGCATCCATTGATGCGACATAGTCAAACCATTCGAACTTTACATCGACGCCGGCTTCTTTGAACCAGCCTTTTTCAATGCCCACTTCCCATGCAACCCAGCCTGGCCAGTCGCTGTAACCAATCTTTAATGGTTCTGCCGAAACATTGCTAAACGCGCTGACTAATAATACAGCCGCCAATGTTTTTGAGATTTTTGTAACTATGCTTTTCATATAGAGCTCCGAGTATTACTAAAATTAAAATTCGTAATACTCACATTGCAATCGCTATGCCAAGATAAAAAACTTGCGCGATGCCGCATAAAGACTGAGCGCACTAAATTTCTCTGCATCACAACCATCAGGTTAACGCACTTTAATCGTGCGCAGATTTTATTTATGCTTCATTACAATGCGTGGCTCAGCCCCAACACGCGCTTGTCAGCCTGTTGTATCTGGTACATCTATTGCAGATCTTAAGTTTTACCGCTACTGGTTAGACAGCTAATGAAGTTACAAATTATAAAAACAATGTGGGGAGCAACCGGCACAACCACCGACGCAGTTGAGCAGTTACTACTCGCCGGTATGCAGGGTCTGGAAGCACCGGCTCCTGAAACCACAGCAGAACAGCATTTACTGGCCGGTTTAATACAAAAAAATAATCTTGTCTATATTGCAGAGATCACCACCGCCGGCTCCTATGTACCTGAACGCCGCGCCAGTCTGCAACAGCACCTTGATTCACTTGAGACTAAACTGATTAATAGCGCGGCCATTAATCCTTTGTTTGTAACCTGTCTTGGTGGCTGTGATGCCTGGCCCGAAAATCAAAGCATAGAATTTTTTCAACGCGCCATAGAAATGGCCGAGCAGTTCGGATTAAAGATAAGCTTTGAAACACACCGTGGCCGGTCACTGTTTAACCCATGGGTTACTCAACGTATCGTGGAGCAGATTCCACAAATATTATTAACGGTAGATTTCAGCCACTGGTGCGTGGTCTGCGAACGGCTAATGGATACCGAGCTCGATACTATTAACGCTATTGCGAATAACGTCCAGCATATCCACGCGCGTGTCGGCTATGAACAGGGCCCACAGGTTGCCGACCCACGAGCACCAGAATACGAATACGCACTACGCGCTCACCAACGCTGGTGGCAAATCATCTGGCAATCACAACGTCAACGACAATTTAGCCACACAACCATGACACCCGAATTTGGCCCCGACGGTTACCTGCATGAGTTACCGTACAGCAAAAGGCCAGTTGCCGACTTATGGCAATTAAACCAGTGGATGGCTGACGAAGAGCGAAATCATTTTGAGACGTGTTGGGCTTGAGTGAGAACTGATGATGGGATTATCTTAATTCAATGAGTTGAGCATTTTCTACTCTCTCCAAGAGCTTTGATTATGCTCACCTGTGGGCCGTTATCTGCACAGCGACGCAGTATAACGGCACCACACGTGTGATATTAACTGATATAGCTATCAGCGACCACGGCCACCTCCACCCATGCCGCCACCGCCCATGCCACCCTGTCCCATTCCTCCACCACCGGGACCCATGCTGCCGGCTTTAGCAGGGGGCATATCGGGCAGGCTGATGCCATGAGCTCTAGCGCGCTCTTTCATGCGCTCGTGATGCTCATTGCGTATTTGCTCACGCTCCCTTGCCGTTTTCGCGGCACGCATTTTGGCGCGATGTTCATCGCGTTCTTGCTGCGTCATCAACTGGCTGCCGTAGATTTGTGCTTGCTGCTCAGCTGCAAATGAGAGACCAACAGAGAAAAACAACACGGTGACTAGACCAGAAACAATCAATGTTCTTTTCATCATCATAAACTCCATGTAAGGGCGGGCTGTTTCATCCATGGCAGCAGTCAAAGCAACCCGTACAGTGACAGCGCCTAACAAACAAGCGGTGGGCCGAGCAGTAAATCAAGCATCCAAGGCGGGTGCATTGTATCGAGCCTCCCTCATTAGCTAGCTTGAGTACTGGGCTTTAGCAGCAACTGAAGCCTTGTTATGCCAGTATTCGACGAGCAGCGGCACCCTCTTTTAAGAGCCCGCTAACAAACACCAAGCAACACAGCACCAGAAACATTTACACCCGGATACTTAACCAGGCCTCGAGCCTATCAAAAAAGCAGAATTAACTTATTATAAGAATTAAAGGCTCAATGACAAACACTGGCTCTCATAATTCGCATTAATGACCACACCTTATGAGCCGTTAACACGGCTGTTCAGCTATGGTTTATTTAAGATTAATTGGGATCTGAGCCTTACTAGTCTCATGATTTATCGACATCTTGTTTGACTAACTTCCCATTGACTGGCAGTGCCTTGAGACCACCAATGCTTCCATTCGTATACGTGACCATCAGATGCTGTGCCTACACATTGTGCATAAAACGAATGCCATGGATAAGAGCATGATATTTGTTGTGCATATAACTGATCACAGTGTGGGTTTGACGGTTTTGTTGTGTGAAAGCATCCAGATGAAGCGGCTGAAATTAATATGAGTGTAATTAAGAGTATTAGTATTCTATTCATGGCCATCTCTCCATTGACGAGTAAATGTGTCGAATACAGAAATTGATAATTGAACTTAACAGGTCCCATCTTAAGAAGAACTTAACCAGGCGCCCACCATAAGAATACTCCAAAATAATTATAAAAACAGCAGCTCAGTACATATAGAATTAAATCATCGTTAACTAATCTTTAACGTCCTTTAACATGGGTATGCTAATTAGTTTCTGTAGCCTGGGTTGACGAAGAAAACCCAACAAAACATTTTATTGTTTGCATTGTTGGCGTTCGCACCTTACCCCAACCTACCAGTTATTAACTGACAATAACCCGGTTTCGCCCAGACTCTTTGCCAAAATACAAAGCCTTGTCAGCATCACTAATACAAGCGTCAAGACCTGATTCTTTTTTATAACTGCTCAAGCCGATGGTAACGGTGGCATGAATTTCTTGTCCGTCGTAAACAATTTTTGTTTCAGCTATTTTTTTACGTAATCTATCAGTTATGCTTGCAGCACTATTAATTGATGTCTCAGGAAAGACAATGAGGTATTCCTCACCACCCCATCTTGAGATCATATCGTGATGACGAAAATGTGCTGACATTATCTGTGCAATTGATTTTATTATTTCATCACCCGCCTGGTGGCCATAGCTGTCGTTGATGGTTTTAAACTTGTCGATATCTACCATTGCCAAAGTAAAAGACTTATCTCCTCTATTGACACGACTCACTTCTTCATTGAGTAATTCTGTCATGGCTCTGCGATTATATAAGCCTGAAAGCATATCCTTAGATGCCAGATTTTCCCACTGGCTACTTAACTCTTTAAGTCGCTTTTCTGATTGATTGGCAGCCCAGCTGTAAATAAATGTGAAGTAGGCAAGAATCACATAAAGTGCTATAACATTTGCATAATTGATCAGGGTGAATGTTGCAGTGGATAGTTGATACAATGATGAACCATCATTGTAGACCTGGTTTAATATAATCAGGTGGAGCACGGATAAAGCGGTCATTGCACTTTTAATTTTCAATGAACCTTTAGGGTGTAAAAATAATAACGGACCAATGATCGATAAATAAAAAACGAATCCGCCACCCCATCCAAGTGACACCACACCGACCAGACTGAATAAATTGATGCCAAAATAGGCCAACCATACAGCATGAATATCGAATCTGCGTTTGTTTAAAAACATACACCCAGAAAAAAGAATGACGCCAAAAACACCATAATACGATAGCGCATCTATACCTATCCATGATGTTGCAATAGCGACAATGATATGTATAACCGCGATGAGGAAATAGATCTGTTGTGACGATATAAGATAGCGATAATACCCATGCTCGGACGTATTCACATCAAACACTAGTCTTAAATACTTGTTCAACAAAGCCTTTATATCAAAATTCGGCCTTTTATATGCTCTGAATGTCGCCTCTATAGCGGCTTTATTAAAATTACTAAACATTACTTTTGTTACCTGGTGTATGCGTTAATTTGTAGTATACGTAACTAAATTAGCAATTAATGATGAATGGTTCATAAAAGACAATTACAGTTTATTTGCAT
>JAOUKT010000158.1 GCA_029882395.1 Gammaproteobacteria bacterium | reverse complement strand
AAATCGCTGACCGGCCATGGAGCCAAGCTAATTCTCTTTGTCTTGTGTTCGCAGCTGAGTTTTTTAAGTAAGGTCAGATGCGGCTTAAATTCTTTTGTTTCTGGCTTAGCTCCGCATTGCTGGCAGAGTTGCTCAAGCTTATTTTGCAACAGCTGTAGTGAGGCATTTAATGATTCAGGAGCACACCAGCTGACCCGCGATTTTTTCCAGTAGCCGGTTTGATTTAACTGCAATGTAAACTTTTTTGCCCTGATTGAACCTGCATGATTTAGCAGACAGCGCATCATCGCACTATCTGTCTGCCCAAGGTATCGCAAGCTCAGATGAAACTGCTCAGTCCGGGTGATTAACTCATGGCTCTCGATCTGTTCATCACAAGCCAGTCGTTTAAGCGATGCAGCCAGTGACGCGGGTGGCAGCAGTGCAAAGAACAAGCACGATTGATCGCTCATAAAAACCGGGCACTAACAGATTGTTTTTTATAAAATGATTTCATTGTTTTGTTTATAACCGAAAACACATTTTAAAAGAACAAAAAAAAGCCTGAATAAATCAGGCTTTTTTAATATCAAAACAACGTGAGAACTTATGCAAACGGATGTTGCAGTACGATTGTTTCATCACGCTCGGGGCCGGTTGAGATAATATCAACCGGTACACCGACAACTTCAGCCAGTCTGTCCAGGTAATTTCTGGCTGCTTGTGGTAGTTTATCCAGCTCCTGAACACCGACTGTTTCTTCACTCCAGCCAGGCATGGTTTCATAAAGCGGTTTACATTGTTCAAAAGCATCCGCACCAACAGGTGGTAACGTCAGCGTCTCACCTTTGTATTCATAGCCAGTGCAAATCTGAATACTTTCAAGCCCATCCAGAACATCCAGCTTGGTGATACATAAGCCAGTAATACTGTTAACCTGAGCTGCGCGGCGCATAGCGACACCATCAAACCAGCCACAACGACGACTACGACCTGTCGTGGCACCAAACTCATGCCCCTTCTCACCCAGATACTGACCGATATCATCAAATAACTCTGTCGGGAAAGGACCGGAGCCAACGCGGGTTGTGTAAGCTTTAGTGATACCCAGAATGTAATCTAAATCTTTAGGACCAATACCTGAACCGGTACAGGCACCACCAGCAGTGGTATTCGATGAGGTCACATAAGGATAGGTACCCTGATCAATATCCAGTAAGGTGCCTTGAGCACCTTCAAACATAATGCTGTTACCTTGCTTGCGCAAATCAAACAACAAACCGGGAATATCAGCGATCATCGGGATCATTTTCTCGCCATAAGCCAGGGTTTCATCCAGCACTTGCTGATAATCAACAATGTCAGCTTTGTAATATTCTTTCAGTGAGAAATTATGATAATCCATCACGTCTTTTAGCTTGTCTGCAAAAGCAGCTGAATCCTGTAAATCGCCGACCCGAATACCGCGACGTGAGACCTTGTCTTCGTATGCCGGACCAATACCACGACCGGTGGTACCAATGGCTTTGTTACCACGGGCAATTT
>JAOUKT010000157.1 GCA_029882395.1 Gammaproteobacteria bacterium | reverse complement strand
CTAAAAAGCACCATTTGCTTCTCCGGGTTCACAGCCTGTGATCGCCACTGCGCCGGAGGCTATACTGTCTAAAACCTGTTGATGCAGCTCATCACGCAGGTCTGTACGTGACATGGGGGCCAGTGTGGTTTGTTCATGCATTGGGTCGCCCATCTGTAATGACTCGACAGCTGACTTAAACTTCATCAAAAATTGTTCTGCTATTTCATCCACCAGAATGAAACGTTTGGCGGCGATACAGCTTTGTCCGCTATTTAGGAAACGGGAGATAACAGCATCTTTTACAGCGGCATCAATGTCTGCATCAGCTAATACAATGAAAGCATCTGAGCCTCCAAGTTCCAGTACCGCTTTTTTCAGCTGTGAGCCGGCAATCGAGGCGACCTGTCGGCCAGCCGGTTCGCTGCCAGTGAGAGTGACTGCCTGAATGCGCGGGTCTGCGATGACCTGTTTTACCTGTGGCGCTTTTATCATTAAGGTTTTGAAGGTGCCGGCTGGAAATCCGGCTTCACTAAAGATGGATTCGATGATGAGGGCGCATTGGGGAACATTGGATGCATGCTTTAACACGCCGGTGTTACCGGCCATTAATGCGGGGGCTGCAAAACGAAATACTTGCCAGAGGGGAAAGTTCCAGGGCATTACCGCCAGTACAGTGCCCAGTGGCAAATAGGCAACGTAACTTTTTCCTGCATCAGACTCGATAACTTCATCAGCTAAAAATTTTGCGGCATGGTCGGCATAAAAATCACAGACACCTGCGCACTTATCAACCTCGGCACGGGCTTCGGTAATTAATTTGCCCATCTCCAGAGTAATGATACTGGCGTACTGTTCTCTGTTTTTACGTAGTACGTTGGCTGCATTGCGCAATAACTGACTGCGTTGATCAAAGCTGGTTTGTGTCCATTCTTTTGTTGCTGTTGCAACTTCACTCAAAGCGACATTAATCTGTTCATCACTCCATGCTGGTATCTCTTTAATAACTTCATTTGTCGCGGGATTGATGCTCGAGAATGTCATGATGTGCTCTGCTTGTGTTATCAATATAAGGTTACTGAATTTATAAAGAATGTGGACTGAATGCAATAGTGTTATTTCAGATCTTTATAATACACTTGTTTTTTTCTTACTGAAATTAATTGTGATCCGTAAGGATTGATTCTATTATTATTTTTTGGTTCAACGTGCCTGTCAGTTATACGCGGCCAGAATAAAGAGCTCATCGGCTGAAATTAATTTGCAGCATGGTGGCTCGGGGCCGCCGCTTTTGCTGCTGCATGGTTACCCCCAAACACATGTTATGTGGCACCTGGTTGCACCGTTATTGGCACGTGATTTTCACGTCATTTGCCCGGACTTACGTGGTTATGGCGATAGTTCAAAGCCATGCAGTACAGACGATCATTCGACTTATTCAAAGCGTGCGATGGCGCAGGATATGATAGACGTAATGTCAGCGCTTGGTTATCAAGAGTTTTATGTGGCCGGGCATGATCGAGGCGCTCGGGTTGCACACAGAATGGCGCTTGATCATCCTGCG
>JAOUKT010000156.1 GCA_029882395.1 Gammaproteobacteria bacterium | reverse complement strand
CAGAGATGCCTGTCGCCTCTTCTCAAACAAAGACAACACTTTCACTTCCCATACTTCATCGCCACGGCGAATCCGCAGTATGTCTCCTGGCTTAATCGCTTTTGCTGCCTTAACCCGTTCACTATTGAGGTGAACCTTGCCGCCATTGACAGCATCAGATGCTAAAGAACGGGTTTTAAAAAACCTTGCCGCCCATAGCCATTTATCAATTCTAAGTTTTTCTAGATCAGCCATATAATAACTTTTACCGAAATAAGACTTGTATAAGCTTTAGTTTTATCAATAAAACAGCTTGCAGAAATGCAGCCTGTAAGTTTTAAAACGTTACACCCAAAATAACAAGCGCCGCTAGCATCCACCAAATCGGCACATCGTTATCCGCCTCAGCCTCTTCATCTTCATTTCTTGCTAGTGACTGTCCAGAATTTGTCTTTACCACATCCTTTTTCTGAATCTGCTTTTCACCAAACACCATACCCGAAAAGGCTTCAATGGATGCTGGTTTCGAGGCTTTATCTGCAACCAGAGCCGCATCACCTGAATTCACAGTACGCTTATGCCTGCATTTTTCAGACTAACTTTGCCATTTAATACATCCAGATACAGGCCATCTGTATCAACATCAGCCTGCTGCTCACAAGCTTGTGACTGAAGCACTCTGACACCGTATTCAGCCTTGTTTGTACTGACATTACCGAGCGGCGTTTTTACCAGATAACGGTCATTGCTTCGCCGTCCTATGCGCCCACTTTTTGTTCGTAAACTGCCTTTTAATAAAGATAACTCACTGACACTGCCGCTCGATCGCATTTTATATTCATCAATATTTAACAGACTACTACAACGTAACTTTACAGTCGCTCCATCAATAAACTTTAGTCTCAACACACCCCTGTCAGATGTCAGCAGCTGATCACCAACATAAATATAACTACCTACTTTAATTGGCTGTATTTTTTTCTTATCATCAAACAAACTCACCGAACCGACAACCTTGTAAACCGTAGCAGCGCGTACTCTTTTTTTGCTTACTTTTTTCGCTGTCGTTTTACCAGGCAATTTTATTACTGCACCTGACTTTAATGAACGCGGGTCTCCATTTATAAATGCTGACGGATTCAGCCTGACCATTTCTCGCATCAAAAGTGGCCAGCGATTACGCTGTCCGGCGTATTCCTGTCGCATTATTTTTATGATTGTTTGGCCTGGTTTGACGGTTATTTCTTTATTCGCCATTGCCGTCAGCGACCAAAAACTCAACACCAGTAACAATACAATTGACAATACGTTTTGAGATTTATGAATCATAACCTGACTTAACAAAAGCTAGCTCCGAATATATATTGTTTAATAGTAAGCACACACAGTCTAACTAACCCGCACTATAATACAAGCCAAATCATAGCGCGCAAATACAGCCACCACTCAATGGTTTATAATTAAAGATAAACAGAATTATTGCTGATATTATCTCTAAATAAGGGCTAATAAGTACATGAACCACAGCATACTATTATCTAATGCATTCATGCATGGACAGGCTTAACC
>JAOUKT010000155.1 GCA_029882395.1 Gammaproteobacteria bacterium | reverse complement strand
TGATGTAAAAACTCGCTAAACATTCCCCAGCTCCGAAACTCGATAAAATAGAGCATGGAAATGACAAATGCCGCAATGGAAAAATAGATCAATAAACGGTAATTTCGGGTGATCAGAAACAGTACACCACCGGCAAAGACATAGACGACACCATTTAAATGCGTCAAGACACAGGCCCCGGCAAACAAGCCTGACAGTATGGCCTTATTTAAGGCCTGCCCCTTGATCGCCGAATGCAACATAAAAAACGACAGGAAACCAAACGTCATCACCATCACATCCGGTCGGTAGATGAATGACAGTTTTGGCATCAAGGCAAAGGTAAAAACCAGCAGATAAAATACACGGTAGTCTACGGCATTGCGTAAAACATCATGCTTCCTGATATACAGATGACTGATATACAGGAACAATAAAAAATATAACAGCATGACAGACTTGAACACCCATGCCGACCAACCAAAGAGCTTATAGGCCGCCACCCCCTGCCAGACGTGTAACCGATGATAGGCAAGGTGTCGCACCTGGTGGTTGTTCATACCATAAAACAGTTCAGAGCGGACATGGCCGTCTTCCGCCATCCAGTACGCCTGCTCTGCCAGCCACGCATCATCGGTGCCGATCTCACGCTGCCATAAGGTCAATATAGCGACAGCGATACTGACAAATAGTAATACGCTGATTATTTTTTTGTTTATAAAAATATCTGACATGCTTTGTTATTTTTATTGAATCAAAGTGACATACGCTTAAATATCTTTTCCGGGATCAAGCGGATGATGAGCATGATATAGCGCCAGAAAAAGGGTAGGTATACCGTGTCTTTATTTTTGTTAATGGCCTTTTCAATCCCTGCTGCAATACTCTCTGGACTGGCCCACAGCAGGCCTTTCTTAAATTCCTTTGTCATGGGCGTGTCGACAAAACCGGGCTTGATCGTCAACACCTGCACACCGTGTCGCGACAGGCGGTTACGCAGGCCCTGCATAAATATACTGAGAGCCCCCTTCGCAGTGCCATAAACATAATTACTCTGCCGTCCACGGTCACCGGCGACAGACGAAATTACGGCGATACTGCCAGACTTCTGCTCTTGCATCACATTGGCCAGTAGCGTTAACAGGGAGATGACACTCAGACAATTAGTGTTCAGTTCCTGCAGGGTTTCATCGACATTCGCTTCACATGCTGTTTGATCACCGAGGCTGCCATAGGCAATGAGCACAATGTCGATACTCCCCAGTTTCTTACTCACGTTTTGAATAAACGTCTTGTGAGCATTTATCACACTCAAATCAACGGCTTCGGTTACAACCTCTACAGCACCTCGTACGCGCAGGTCATCCGCAATATTATTCAGTCGCTCGGCATTACGCGCGACCAGTAAAAATTTGTTGCCCTGCTGGGTATAGCGATGTGCGAATTTTTCGGCAATGGCTGAGGTTGCACCTAGTATAAGAATATTTTTCATAATCGATTTATCATTATCCTGTCTGATTATTTACCCTGCGCCAGAAACTAGAGGAGAAATGTGGGTCAATAAACTGGCTGAAGGTTTTCAAGTTCGGA
>JAOUKT010000093.1 GCA_029882395.1 Gammaproteobacteria bacterium | reverse complement strand
ATGGTAGTGTGGGGTTTCCCCATGTGAGAGTAGGACACTGCCAGGCTTATACACCTAAAAAACCCGTAACTTATTAGTTGCGGGTTTTTTTTTGCCTGTGATTTTATAGACGATGGATTCTTCTATGGAAAATTATGGGGTATAAGGGTTTTGTCTTTACATATCTGCTGCCGGGTTATCGGCTTTTATCAAAGTCGCAGTGCAGAATATAAAGAGAGCATCTCGAATATTGTTAAAGTAACAGTAACAGTAACAGTTAGGTGTTTTTGTTTCTTGCTTGTTCAAGTTGTTTGCTCATTGTATGTTTAATAATGAGCTCGCGGTCAGCCTCTCGCATCTCCGTGAAATCGATGGCAACATGAGAGCTGTTATTTTCTTTATTTATTTGTTTGATTTGTCCAAGGCAGATAATGCCATTGTATTCAGGAAGCAGTAATAGTTGAATGCTGACGTGGTCGCCGACAGAGTATTCAGTATCTGTCTGGATTGCGATGCCTGATGCGCTTAGATTGATATCGATGGGCTTTCTTGCCAGAAACTCAGCTGAACTTCGGATTATATTGCTAGCAATAAGCTCTATTTTTTTATTGATGACGTCAAAATATTGAGATAAGTCAGGGTCCGAGCGTTTGATTTTGCGAGCAAGTGCCTGGTTTACAAGTTCTAAAGCATTGATGTCAGAGCGTATGATAAAAGATGAGTGGGTATTTAAGAGTGGTGCCAGTGACTGCTCGGCAGATATTGTATTTAGGCTGACAATGGCCTGATCTGTGATTCTGAAATACTCACGTCTTTCGGATGGTTTTTCAGTCATTTTTTCTTTGTCTCATTATATTTTTGGGCGTCAATGGTTTGTTCTTCAGGTTCAACTTCAATTTGGCGTATTTTAATTTCAACCCGGCGGTTTTTGGCTCTGCCTTGTGACGTTTTGTTTGAAGCCAGCGGTATGGTGTCGGCATGGCCCTGTACAGACAAGCGAGTTGGGTCAATTTTTTGATATTTCAGAATAGATTTCAGTACCGAAACAGAGCGACTGGATGATAGTTCCCAGTTAGAACGAAACAGATAGGTGTATATGGGGATATTGTCTGTATGGCCAGAGATAACAATATCGCCGGGAATAGTTTTTGTCAGGTAGCTTATTTTTTTCATGATTCTGCCAAAGCTTTTATTGAGTTTGGCGCTGCCTGATGGGAAGGAACCTTTTTCGTTGATGCGTATAATAATTTCCTGGTTCTTGCCAATGACCTCTATTGTGCCTTGTTTGATTTCTTGTTTCAGTGAAGACTGAATGCGTTTAATGGCTTCCTGCTGTTTAAGTTTCGCCTCGGTGACTACTTTATTGTTAGCGAGCTGGTTTGACTTTTGATTTTTACTTTGTTCATCGGTGAATTTGCTGGTTATCTTTGTCTGGGTTGAGGCATCCTGTACAACTAATTTGATTTTAACAGGTACGGGTTTGCCCGGGCTAAAATGCACAGCAATGACACTAACGCCTTTAGGGATTTGTTGTGCCTTGAGTTTCTCCTGAATACCAAAAGAGTCTCTCATAGAGCCGGCCAGTTGTTTGAATTTGAGTGCATCCATTTCAGAAAAAGAGAGCAGTAATACAAAAAAACACAGAAGCAATGACATCAGGTCAGCAAAGGTTGCCATCCATGGGGGCGCGCCAGCTTGAGGGCATTTTTTTTGGATAGTTTCGTCGCTCATTTCAACTACCTTGCGTCATCGTCATCATTACTTGCGCGTTTGCTTTCCGGTAGAAATGTCTTGAGCAGCTCTTCGAGAACCCTGGGGTTGATGCCTTCTTGTATTGCGCTAATGGTTTCAAGTATCAGGCTTCTGTTGACCCGTTCTTCATTGCTGCGTAATGCTAGTTTGTCAGCGATAGGCAAGGCAAAAGCATTCGCGAGTACAGCGCCATATAATGTAGTGAGTAGGGCGATTGCCATCGCGGGGCCGATTGATTTTGGATCGTCCATGTTCGCCAGCATTTGAACCAGTCCAATCAATGTGCCAATCATACCCATGGCGGGCGCGATGCCGCCTAAAGTGGAGAAGAACTTGCGGCCGATGTCATGTCGTTCTATCGTCTGATTTATGTCTTTATTAAGCATTTTTCTGACAAGTTCAGGCGGGTGGCCGTCAACACAAAGCATAATGCCTTTTCTTAAGAACGGATTTACAACTTCATGTTGTTCAAGGGCCACCATGCCCTCTTTTCTTGCTATCTGTGCCAGTTCAACGCCGACCTCAATAAGATCGGTCGAGTTTATGGGTTTGTGAAAAAAAGCCTTTAGGCCAACTTTAAAAGAACCGAAAAACTGTCGCATTGTAAAGCTCATTAAAACAACCGCAAAGCTGCCTAATATTACGATAAGTATGGACGGCACGTTAACGAAGAGTATGACTGATCCGCCAGTAGCGATAGCGGCAATGATAATGCCAAATGCGCCGATTAGGCCTAATAGTGTTGCGATATCCACTTTAGATTGCTCTCTAATTCTGGGTTGCTGAAAAATAAGCGGGATTTAAATATCTGCTTATAGGCTTTTTTCATCTTCTGTATTCAATATATTGTAGACAATATTGGTGAAAATTTATGTTTATTTTAGTAGATGGTTATAATAAAGCACGCCTGTGTAATATACGAAGTGTTAATCAGTGAAGAAGTCTGTGCAAAGCCGCCTTGATCAGGGTGTAATTAAAAGCCTGATCAAAAATAATGTTGATGTCTATGTTTTTGAAGAGATTGATTCAACCAGTCAGTGGGTTGTTGAGCGGCTCTCTGCTGGCTCTGTATGCACGGTATTATGTGTGGCTGAAACACAGAAAAAAGGAAGAGGTCGTAGTGGCAGGCTTTGGCAGTCACCCGCTTATAGCAATATATATATGAGTTTTAGTTATTTGGCTGATATTGAGCTGAAAAATATCGCGGCCACGTCTTTAGTTGTTGGCCTGGCAATAACCCGTGTCTTTAAAAATCTGGGAATTAGCGGTGTTACATTAAAATGGCCTAATGATATCTTGCTGCGCGGCAAAAAACTGGCCGGGGTATTGATTGAAGCGAAAACAGTCGGTCAGCAGTTATACCTTGTTGTTGGTATTGGTATTAATGTGCGAAACCCTGAAGGTTTTAATGTCGACTCTGAACTGGGTTGGGAGGATCTGTCAGCAGAAGGCCTGGGATTAGCGGATCGCTCCAGAATAATTGCGATGGTATATGATGAATGTGAGAAGCTGATGTCGTCATTCGTTGCTAATGGTTTTGCAATGTTAAAAAAAGAATGGGAAGCTGTTGATGAATACGCGGGAAAAGATGTTGTGGTGATGGATCAAAATACGGTGATTGCAACAGGCATGGGTTCCGGTGTAGATGATTATGGCTGTCTGCTGATTAAAAAAGACAATACAGTAAAGAAGGTGGTTTGTGGCGATGTGTCGTTGAGAAAAAGTCATGAAGAGTGAAACTGTCTTGAGTATTGATATCGGTAATAGCTGCATGAAGTGGGCGGTATGTAACTTAAGTCAACTGAGTTTGCATAATGAAGGGGTGCTTGATCTGGCTGATGTATCTGTTGAACAGCTGGATCTGGCTTTTAATGAATTGATGGTGCAGCCTGTGTGGCTCAGTTGTGTGGCTTCAATGGATAGAGCCAGGCTGCTGATGGCATGGTTTCGTGAGTACTGGCAGCTCTCCGTGCATCTGATCGAGCGGTGCCCGAAGCGTTATGCAAGGCTTAATGTTTATCAGCAGCCTGACAAACTGGGTATTGATCGCAGCTTGGCGATGATTGCGGGGCAGAGAATAGCGGCTGGAAACTTCTGTATTATCGATGCCGGTACGGCCATTACTTTGGATGTGGTGGTCGATGGCATGCATAAAGGAGGGCTTATTATGCCGGGGCGGCAGCTGATGTTGAATTCGTTGGTAAAAAAAGCTGAGAATATAAAGAGTGCCTCCGGGCGCAAGGTGAGTTTGGCGGATAACACCGCGGATGCGATTGAGAGTGGTGTCTTAGATAGTATAGTGGGGGGTGTTGATAGGGCGTTGATGAGAATCAATGGTTTGTATCCGGATACACAATTGATTATAACGGGTGGGGATGCGAAGCTGATCAGTGAATTGTCTGGCTTTGATCTGATGCTTGAAAACAACATGGTATTAAAAGGGGTGGGGGTGCTAGCTCAAGATGCTTATGCGTAATATTTTTTTACTACTACTGACTGTAAATATATTTGTATTCATGTTTTATTTTTATCAGCCAGATAAGCTGTCGCGGTCAGATGCTGTGTTACCGGCAAATGTGGAAAAGCTGGTGCTATTGAGTGAGGTCGACAAAGCCTCTCTTACCTCTGAAAGGTCAGAAACAAAAACGGATATAGCTCGGGGTGCGAGCAGCAATAGGCGAGAGCTGGTCAGCAGGTGTTTTACCATCGGTCCGTTTCGTGAGGAAGCAAGCGTGACGGGTTTTCAGTCGAAAATCAAAAACAAAGTTAAATCGACCGGCATAAGAGAACGAGTTGAGAAGCTGCACTGGCGTTATTGGGTTTATTTGCCTGATGCCGGCTCTAAGTCGGCGGCAGTGAAGCGCGCATCGGATCTCGCAAGGAAAGGGCTGAAGGACTATTATGTGGTGGCTCGCGGAGAACATAAAAATAGTATTTCATTGGGGCACTTCAAAGATAAAGGCCTGGCTGAGAAGCGCTTAAAAGCGATCAGGCTAATGGGTTATGAGCCCAGAATCCGCACAATTGAGAAAGAATATACCTTGTACTGGTTAGATTATGTCGCGAAAAATGAGCAGGGATTAAATAGCCAGACACTAGAGGGTTTCGAGTTGGAAGAATCTATTCATCAATTTAATCGAGAATGTCAAAAATAGGTGTTGCGTTATCTGTAATGTCTACATATAATTGCGCGCTTGATTTAGCCGGCATAGCTCAGTTGGTAGAGCAACTGACTTGTAATCAGTAGGTCCCGTGTTCGACTCATGGTGCCGGCACCATTTTTCATCAATGCTCACTCTGAGGGTTGGTATCTAAGAAATCGAGCTATTTTGCGGATTTCTAAAAACAAATAAAGAGGTAGGCAGAAAATACTGTAAAAAGTCATTTTATGTCACTGTTTATTCTAAAATTTATTGACAGGCTGTGCGGCTTCAAGCAAAATGCACGGCTTCCAATGATCTGGAGGGGTTCCCGAGTGGCCAAAGGGGGCAGACTGTAAATCTGCTGGCTCCGCCTTCGGAGGTTCGAATCCTCCCCCCTCCACCATATTTAATGTATGACTGGCAAGAGATTGGAAGTAGATTGATCAGCGGGTGTAGTTTAATGGTAGAACTTCAGCCTTCCAAGCTGACCGCGTGGGTTCGATTCCCACCATCCGCTCCAATAATTAACCAGTGGTTGGTTACTGGCTGGATATTAAAAACTGAATTTGAGATATGGGTTTAGATGTAGTTGCTGAAAGGTATAGGCAGCTTGAAGGCTGCTCAGTTTAGTTTTTAGTGTCTAATTGCCCATATAGCTCAGGCGGTAGAGCGCATCCTTGGTAAGGATGAGGTCACCGGTTCAACTCCGGTTATGGGCTCCACTAAATATTGTAGTGTATTTTTGATTTAATTTACCTTGGAGAGACGTTTACATGTCTAAAGAAAAGTTCGAACGTAATAAACCCCATGTAAACGTGGGTACAATTGGTCACGTAGATCACGGTAAAACCACACTGACAGCGGCACTGACTAAGTGTATGGCTGAAAAGCACGGTGGTGAATTAAAAGCATTTGATCAGATTGATAATGCACCAGAAGAAAGAGCGCGTGGTATCACGATCGCGACTTCTCACGTTGAGTACGAGTCTGCAGCTCGTCACTATGCTCACGTTGACTGCCCAGGGCATGCCGATTACGTTAAAAATATGATCACGGGCGCGGCTCAAATGGACGGCGCGATCCTGGTATGTTCAGCAGCAGATGGCCCAATGCCACAAACACGTGAGCACATTCTGTTGTCACGTCAGGTCGGTGTACCTTATATCCTGGTTTTCATGAACAAAGCAGACATGGTAGATGATGCTGAGTTAATCGAGCTGGTAGAGATGGAAATCCGTGAGTTACTTGACTTATATGACTTCCCGGGTGATGACACGCCAATCATTGTTGGTTCTGCATTAAAAGCACTGGAAGGCGATACGTCTGAAATCGGTGTGCCGGCGATTGAAAAACTGGTTGAAGCGATGGATTCATACATTCCAGAGCCAGTAC
>JAOUKT010000092.1 GCA_029882395.1 Gammaproteobacteria bacterium | reverse complement strand
CATTATGTATGATTTTAAATTACCAAACTACAAAGAAAACAATATAGTCAATTTGATGAGTTCTATTTCGTCTAGCTTTGGAAAAAAACACGAATATAATGAACTGAAAAGCATAAGCCCGAAAGAATTAAATGATTTTGAAAACATTGTTTTAATTGTTATTGATGGGCTTGGTTACAACTATCTGAAAAAACAAAAAGATTCTTTTTTATTTAAACATCTTCTTTCTAAATTAACGTCTACCTTTTTATCAACAACCGCATGTGCCAATACTGTATTTCTAGTAGGTTACCCGCCTCAACAACATGCTCTTACAGGCTGGACCATTAACCTGAAAGAAGCCGGAGGAATAACTGAAATCTTACCTTTTATCCCAAGATTCGGTGAAAAACCAATGGCAAAAAACAAGTTTAATTTCAGTAAAATTATGGATATAAAATCTTTTCATAAAGGCTTTAAAGGAGAATGCTTTACCATAATTGAAAAAGAAAAATCAACAAGAGATTTTATAAAGTATGTTGCAAAAGAAACGAAGATATTACCAGTAAAAACATATAAGGATGTTTTCATAAAACTAAGCAAGCTGATAGCAAAGAAGTCAAAAAAGAGAAGATTTATACATGCGTATATGGATGAATTTGATTCTGTACAGCACCGTCATGGTGTCGATGACAAAAGAACAAACAAACTGTTTGCAGATATAGATAGTAGAATAAAGAAATTATCAGAATCAATAAAAGATAGTAATACAAAACTGATTATTGTATCTGATCATGGGTTAATTAATGTGTCAAAAGAATCAGAAATCTGGGTTGAAGATATACCAGGCTTACAAGAATGTTTGACAATTCCTATAACCGGAGAGCCGAGAGTAAGGGATTGTTTTGTTAGACCCGGTAAGGTGAAAGAATTTGAAGAAATTGTGGCAACACAAATGGCAAAATACTGCTGGAGCTTTAAAGGGGAACAACTAATTAAAGATAATTTCTATGGCTTAGGGACTCCCAATAAAAAACTCTTCGACAGAGTTGGTGATTATGTTTTGATTATGAAAGAAAACTATACTTTAAGAGATGAAATTACAGGTTATGGGCACCGACATAGACCAGAGAAAGCATCTCACGGCGCATTTAGTGATGATGAAATGCTTGTTCCGTTAATTGTGCTTGATTGTTAACAGATCCCTGAAAATAACAGGGGTCAGAGTGAACCTCTCCCAGTTTAACGGACACTTTTAATCAGAGGAAAGAGCCTCTTGTAATTAATGAATATTTGGGCCCAGATGAAAAACTCAAGAATGTAAACTTATCTGCACAGCAGTGGGTCAGAATAAAAACCATGATTCCGTTAAGACCCTGTGATAAATTCCGTGTAACTGCCAACAATAAATCGAAGTGCTTCGCACGGGATACATAAAAGACATGAACCCCTTAGCTAGACTTCATTAAAATGAAACGTTCTATAAACACAATGCTGTTTTATATATTGTTAGTTTCAACGGCGGTGAGTGCTGAAATGAATTATCCCTATATTGCCACAAGTGAAAGAGCCTCATTAATTCAGAATGAATATCATAAAATTAATAAGGGCGACTCTATCAGTACTGTGCTGAGGCTATTAAATGAACCAGACGAAATACAGGCATTATATGAGCCACAAATATACAAACCAAATGTCACTGGTAAAACTTACTGGTACATAGTACAGAGAATTTCAAATACAGGCTCAGTGAATGAAAAAAATGATATCTTAGTGAGAATAACATTTGATCTAAATGAAAATGTTGTTAATGTGCATCATAGGGGCTTTTGATATTAAAATATAAAGCCGCGAACCCGTTGTTTTAATCGCTGTGCAAAGATCGCAGAGCCCCGATGAAAAAAGCGGCCAACCGTTTAATTTACGTTATGTGTGTAAAAATGAAAAATATTATCTTAATATCTATATTATTACTTGCCAACAAGGCTTTATTTGCTCAGAGCATTAATGAGATTATTGCCACACCTCCCACTGAAGCAGCAGAAAATGCCTATACATCGGGCAATACTAAACTGATAAAGGTATCTGGCTGCTCTAATGCCGTTCAGGGTTATAAGGGCAGGCAACCTGTCAACCCGCCGCGGCAGTTATGGAAAACATGTGAAGAATTATTTGGTAAAGAGCAATACCAAAAGATGAAACAATTAGAAGCCTGGGCAAAACAGTATAATCAATACATGATGAGTAAATTTAAATAATGCTTGCCGCCTACTCACACCATTTGTTAACCGCAGCCGTGTCTCGCACTGCTTTAAAAATGCAAAGCTGTCAGAAAAAAATGAGAATCATTTGCATTATGTCCGTTCTTGCAAATGACAAATGTAATGATAAATAAGCCATTTCAGCGCTTAGCTTCAGCATCAAATGCTCATGTTGGCAGCGCTTTTGAAAACAGTGCAAAAATATTTTTTGAAAAACAAGGACTTAGCCTTCAGTTAGAGATAAAAATTGCCGTCGGTGTTAATTCAGTAAAAAAAGAGCATGCTTTTGATCTGGGTTGTTTAAATAAGAAAATTTTAGTCGAATGTAAATCTCACAAATGGACTCAGGGCGATAATGTACCCAGTGCAAAATTAACATTATGGAATGAAGCCATGTATTATTTTCTCACTTCACCTGAAGGCTTTAGAAAAATCATGTTTGTGCTTCGTGACTACAGTGAGAAACGCAATGAAACGTTGGCCGAATATTATTTACGCAGCTATCGACATTTAATACCGGACGATGTAGAACTATGGGAGTATGATGAGACTAAATTAACAGCATGTAAGCTTTGTAACTGACAAAAAATTAAAGCCGGCTATTTAAGGAAAAAAAGCCGGCGCAGAACACAGATTTCACACATTTTTTGAATCAGCGGTGTTACAGGGCGCTCAATTTAACATGGAGTGAATTGCAATGATGAAATGCATTGGTTTTCTGTTATGTCTACTCTTCAGCGGCCAGGTATTAGCCGAGGCGATCAGCGAACGCTTTGAATGGCTGCCTGATCGTCGTAAAGACCAGTTCCCTACTGAGCCCGCTCACTTGTTTGTGCCATTGCCTTATAGTTACCCCGGTATTGGCGATGGTTTTTTCCTGATCGGTTATGCCTCTAATCTGGGTGAAACAACAATGGACGGCGTCATCGTCGGAATAACCGGTGATGCCACCGGCACCGTGGTGCAGCTGGATGAAGTACCGATCATCGATAAAAGCCTTTTGATGCATGTTTACCTTCAGGATATTGACCGGGCGGTGGTTAATAATTACGACATCCGCGGCATGGCCGACAGTAGCCATTACAATTTACTGGACGCAACACGCGCCAATGAAAACCGCTTTCAGTTGCAATACACAATGGACCAGCGGCGTATTAATTTTTACCTGACAAAATATAGCGGTGATTTTGAAATTGATTTAATCCGTGATGTTGATGGTAGCGTGATTGAAGATTTTACGCCAAATTACACTGGCTCAGCCGAAAGCACCCTGTATGCCATAAAGCTCGATTTTACCGATGATTACCTCGATCCACGGCGCGGCTTTAAATTCGAATTAACCTATACCGATGTGCCGCCGGTGTCGGATAACGAGCCGGACTACTACAAACTCGATTACGATTTTCAGTTTTATATTCCTTACTCCAGTAATGATGTCATGGTGGTGAATTATTATCAGTCGGATGCGCATGTACGCGAAATTGGCAATATCAATCCGGCCGATATTATCGCTGAACTCAGTTTAAATTGCGGCTCAGACCCCGATTGTTTAACTATCCAGAATCAACTGGTGCAAAATGCCGTTAACGACCGCACCAATGGCTCGGCAACATCATTGGGCGGGCTCGAGCGTTTACGTTCCTACCCTCAGGGCCGTTACCAGGGAGGACGCATGGCATTTGTTGGCGCAGAATACCGCTGGAACATGCTCGATGAAGAAACGCCTTTCAATTATTTTATCTGGAAAGATGTTCGTACGGGCAAACAGATTGCGTTCTTTGCCGAACTGGGCACTGTGGCCGAAACCTCTGCTGATATCTGGGATGAAACACGTACTTCTTACGGCGTTGGCTTCAGGTTAGTCACCGCTTCCGGTTCAGTCTATCGCGCTGATATTGCAAACGGTGAAGAAGGCACTGAGCTTTCCGTCTTTTTCTTTTATCCCTGGTAAGGGCAAATAATGGTATTGCTGAACAGGCCGTGGCGAGCCTTTGCTCGCTGATTTTGCTTAAATATTGCTTTCCCTTTTATATGCTCTGTGTAACAGTAGTAGTTGCTCTTTAGCTGTTTTTAAAAGGCATGTTGATATAGGCTTTATCTGATTCATAACTCTGTTTTCATCAGTAATTCAGGGGCTGCATATGAAGAGTGTGATGCGACTGTTGATGCTGCCACCGCTTTTACTAGCGGCTGTGTTTTTCACTTCATTGTTTGCCAGCGATATCAGTGCCCCGGTTTATAAGTTAACGGTAGATGGCATCATCGGGCCCGCCACGGACGACTATGTTAAGCGGGCGCTTGAAACAGCGACTCTCGATAATGCAGAGCTGGTTGTGCTTGTTCTCGATACGCCCGGTGGTCTTGATTCGGCCATGCGCGGCATAATTAAAAATATCACTAATTCCCCTGTGCCTGTGGCTGCATATGTTGCACCCACTGGTGCACGTGCCGCCAGTGCGGGCACTTATATTCTGTATGCCAGCCATATTGCCGCCATGTCACCGGGCACTAACCTGGGTGCGGCGACGCCCGTTCAGATCGGCGGTATTTCACCACCTGAGATGACTGACAAAGACAAACAAGACCCGCCAGCCGATAACAAGACAGCAATGGAGCGCAAAATTGTCAACGATGCGGTGGCTTATATTCGCGGCCTGGCTCAGCTCAATAAGCGTAATCAGCAGTGGGCCGAAAAAGCGGTAAGAGAGGGTGCCAGCCTTCCTGCCAGCGATGCCTTGAAAGACAATGTTATCGATATTATTGCCACCGATATGGCCGACCTTTTAAAACAAATTGATGGCCGTGAGGTTTTAATTCAGGGTAAACAACACAGGCTTAAAACAGCCGGCTTAACACTGAAAGAGATTAATCCGGACTGGCGCAGTCGCTTGCTGACTGTGATCACCAACCCTAATATCGCCTATATTCTGATGCTGGTCGGCATCTATGGCCTGATCTTTGAGTTTTCTAACCCCGGCGCCATTGTGCCCGGCACTATCGGTGCCATTTGCCTGTTGCTGGCCATGTATTCCTTTCAGTTACTGCCCATTAATTATGCCGGCATGACACTGATCATACTCGGCATTGCTTTAATGATCAGTGAAGCTTTTGAACCCAGCTTCGGTATGCTCGGTATTGGCGGTGTGATTGCTTTTGTTTTTGGTTCGATTATTTTAATGGACACCGATGCCCCCGGTTTTGGGATTGATCTGTCAGTGATTGCAACCTTCGCTGTGACCAGCGTCATTTTATTTATTTTCATTATTGGCATGGCAATGAAAGCCCGGCGGCGACCGGTCGTCAGTGGGCTGGAACAATTACTCGGCAGTGAAGCCATCGTCATTGAAGATTTTCAACAGGCGGGCAGAGTCAGCATTCACAGTGAAAGCTGGAATGCGCGCAGCACCAGCCCTTTATCAAAAGGACAACACGTCATCGTCACCGGCATCGAAGGTTTAACCTTGCAAGTCGAACCTGTGGTGGCCTCAAAACAGGAGCAAGCATCATGACAGCCTATACTCTCTATGCGCTGCTAACAATCATCTTTATGCTTTTTGCCAGCGCCATCAGGATTCTGCGTGAATATGAACGCGGTGTTATTTTTCTGCTCGGTCGTTTCTGGAAAGTAAAAGGCCCCGGTTTTATTCTGGTGATTCCTTTTATTCAGCAAATGGTAAGAGTAGACCTGCGCACCATAGTTATGGATGTTCCAAGTCAGGATGTAATCTCGCGTGATAATGTTTCAGTCAATGTAAACGCGGTGGTCTATTTTCGTGTTATCGATCCGGAAAAAGCCATTATTCAGGTAGAAAATTTTTATGAGGCCACCAGCCAGCTTGCGCAAACCACACTGAGGTCTGTACTGGGCCAGCATGAACTCGATGAAATGCTGGCAGAACGTGAACGCCTGAACGCCGATATCCAGAATGTGCTGGACAAACAAACCGATGCCTGGGGCATTAAAGTCAGCAATGTGGAAATCAAACATATTGACCTTAATGAAAACATGATCCGCGCCATTGCAAAGCAGGCAGAAGCCGAGC
>JAOUKT010000004.1 GCA_029882395.1 Gammaproteobacteria bacterium | reverse complement strand
TACAGAAAACTAACGAAAAGAATGCCGCCCCGTTAATCAATCCCTTGTAAAAAGCATAAGGGTTCCCTCGTCATTCGCAATATCGACGGCTGCTGCGAAACTCGCGAATGATAAAAAACATCATTCACTCAGACATCCTCGCAGAAGTCCCCGTCCATATTGCGCCTTCCTCGGCTTGGTTAAATGGGGAGGATAAATCAAAGTCAGCATCTAACTCATGCTTTCTTTTAGTTTTTGTAGGTTGGGTTGACGAAGGCAACCCAACAGATTTTAATTTATATTGCTAGGGTTCATACCTTACACCAACCTACGAGCTATTCTATATTCGTCTCCCCATCACGTGCTTTTTTAGCGGCCAATTAGGTAAAAATACTTTATAATTCATGAATACGTATGAACATAACATGCCTATCAATATAATAGTTAAGAAGGATCTCTTATGAATAAGATTTTATTTTTACTCTTAGCAATAACTTATACCCTCATCGGCTGTGGTGGCGGTAATGGTGGCGGCTATACAAATAATAGTCTGACTCAATTAGACTGCACAGGTGCAACAGCCTTTGATCCTGTTACAGCAGGGCATGCCGCCCCCCTGATAACTGATGCATCCGGAACATCTAAAAATACCACTATTATTTTAACGCATGGCAAAACAGCTGTGCCTTATGCCGCACATTATTTAAGCTTTCAAACTGATATGGCTGCTCTTGGTTATAAAGTAATTGCACCTTATATGACATGGTCGACAACAACCTGGCGCGGTTCATTGTGTGAAAGCATGGCTTATATTAACCAGCTTGCACAAGCAGAGATTGATGCAGGCCAGAGTGTTGTATTAGCAGGTCACAGTATGGGTGGCGCCTATGCACTGATGTATGGTGTTACCCAACCAGCTATCAGTCTTAAAGCCATTATAACGATAGCACCCGGTCACTTTATTCACCTGTCAAATAATATGCAGACAACAACAGCCGCTGATGTCACTCGTGCAAAAGACTTAGAGAACAATGGCATGGGTGATGTACTCTATACCTTCGTCACGCTTAATAATGGTTCGAGTCAATCTCTCTCGACAACAGCAACCAGCTATTTAAGTTACCATGATCGAAGTCGTGTGCCAGCGATTGCAGACTACGCAAGCAATATTACAATGCCCGTTTTATGGATGTCAGGCAGCAATGATTCACTTACAACCAATCAGAATCATGCCGCGCTGGCCGCCACTATCACATCCAGCGGAAGCGATTACCAATTAATAGCTTCTGATCATCTCGGTATTGTTGCGTTAACGCCTGACGCTATTGATACCTGGCTTAGTAGTCTCTAGAAAACATAAGGCTTTATCTCAGTCGTTCTAATATTACGAGGGAAGTGGCATCTGTGAGCTGTTTTAGTTTTAGAAAAATGCTGGTTAAAACTTAACACTCCGGCATCTTTTTATAACAACTTATTAATGCTCCCGATGCCATATTAGTTCATCATCCTTGTAAACGGCTTTGATACGATGATAAGGCACATCGTGTTCATCGCCTTCTTCATCCAGGTAATGAAAAAAATAATGATCGCCGGGAAAGAACTCAACCGATTTAAACGGCAACTTGATTAAACCCTGTTCCTTGTGGTCCAGAAACCAGATCGTGAAATCACCTTTTGAAAACTCGGCATCCCAGTGAATACGGTTAATCAGATCGTGTATCGGCTGCATGCTATCAGAATCATTTTTTTAAACGTCGCAACACATAGCCGATCAAAATACCGACCAGCAATACGACAAGCAGCAAGATTGAACGAGATAACTGTACAGACCAGAACAAGAAGTTAACGGTAACGATGTCCGTATTCTGCAGCATAAAAACAACGAACAGTACAATGCCAGCAGTCACCAGGATGAAATGGGGGTTTTGCGAAAGTTTCTTAGTGCTCATGTGAACAAGTCTCCCAGAACAGTAGAATACTTATTATTGTACACCTCAGTTTTCAGTTGGAACAGGTAATCGAGTTGTTGCAGAATAATTAAGCTGTTGGTATGAATTGTGAATCATTTATATTATCACCAGGGTCTTTTCTGCCGCATTCTTCACCTACAATAGATAAACCGAATCTAAAACTATTGATCTTGCGGGACCAGGTATATGAGTTTTTCATCTGACCCCAAATATCTCATCCCGTCTCGCTGTTTGCCGGGCATTGTTGTATCAAAGGGGCAATTGGCCATGGACGGCCAATTGAGTTTTTCTGTGCATGGATGCGACAAATTTGTAGAAAACAAATTTGAACACCTGCTTTTTAGGTGGCCCAAAGGGTGGACTACAGGGATGAAGTCCATAATCTAAACGACCCGAAACCGAGACTAGTTCAAGTCAATTATTTAAAAAAGATTAAGACTATATTTACAATGCACGGGGACCCGCAGGGAAAATTGCGTTAGGGAGCATTCTTTGGGCGACGTTTCTTGTGCGAGCAAGAAAGGTTACTCGTTGTCGGTCAACCATCGACCCCTTAATTTATATTTTTAATTTGATAAAGAAGCAGGAGGCACATAGCCTCCTGCATGTTTATCTACTCACCATATTGAATTTGCCAGTTAGGCACAAACCGATAATCAATGCCTGGAGTAACTATATGGTAATGCTCAGGGTGAGGGCCTCCATCTAATGAAAAATCAGTAACACCAGCGTGTGATAGCCATAGAACCTTGTTTGGATGCTGTAAACCCGTCTTCATTGAAATGAGTCGATGGTAATGAGTAAAGCCGTTATTGTAATACTCTGTTGCTTTAACGATTGACCAGTCATCAATGATTCCGCGAACAGCATATAGCAAAGCACCATCACTGGCATCAGAAGACCACCAGTTTGAAGCACCAAATGGACCCGTGTTGTAGTGACGTCCGACTAGTTCTTCATCATCGACTACAGCCCATTCATGTCCTGGTACATCGGTAATACCATTATCAGTGTCGGCCACGCCTGCTAGTCTATAATCCTTGCCATCAACTTTAACGATAATACCTCTTTCAAATATTGCAGGGTACTTATTATCGTCAGCATAACTTATATTAATAATTCCCAAACAGCTAATAAAAAGAATTAAAAATTGTATAGTTGATTTAATCGAAATTATCATAATAACACTCCTTTAGTTTTTTATGACGTATGGAAAGCATATTCCAAGTGAGTTAACGCCCGATTACAGTCCCAGCATAAGCGCTAACATATTACGACCATTCAGTTGTTTGGAAGTTCAATATAAATAGATGATGAATATGATTAGATAACTTTATATAAAAGATATAAAAAAGTGATGAAATCAGAAATGAAATTATAGTAGGCAGAGGACCAATACAACGGGCCAGAGTGCAATTGTTTCTAATATACTAAATACGAACACAATAATTAAAGGTGGCGGAGGGATTAAATTTCAAACAACCGCTTTCTAAATGCCTTCCTCGAACAGCCGTTCTCTTAAAAGCCCCAGGCCTTTAATCTATTTTTTTATGTGTAAGCTTATAGTGAGTGAAATCGATAAAATCGTCAATCGTAATTAAGCCCTAATAATGGCCGATATGGTTATATTCAGTCATTATTAGTGAAAGTCAAAATCAAAATCAAATGCGTCAGTTCCCGCACTGACAGGCGTAAAACAAAAAGGCTGTGGGTCATCGCACCCACGGGCGAGTCCATTTTCTTTGCTCGTACAAAGAAAACGAACCAAAAGAAATACGCCCCGATCCTTCGGCCCATAAAAAGCATGGGCTACCCTCATCACTCGTCAAAAACAGGGCTGCTGCGGAACTCGCAAAAGGCGCTCAGACATCCTCGCAGATAACTCCCTGTTTTTAACTCATTCTTCAGCTCAGTCAATGGTCCCAGTAAGTCAAAATCTAACCCAGCTTTTCTTTTAGATTTTGATTCTTCTTTATTGTTTTGATTTACCCTCCCCATTTAAACAAGCCGAGAAAGGCGTAATATGGACAGGGTTGTCTGCGAGGATGTCTGAGTGAATGATGTTTTTTATCATTCGCGAGTTCCGCAGCAGCTGTCGATATTACGAATGACGAGGAAAGCCTTATGCTTTTTATAAGGGATTGGTTAACGGGGCGGCATTCTTTTGGTTAGTTTTCTGTCGCCTACATGGACGTAGGCGAGGGGCGTGAGCAGGACGCGGAAGCTTAGCTGTAGACAGAAAAGTGACTTGCTGTCGGTCAACCACCGACGCCTTTGACTTAAACCCATGGGTACAATTAATCAGTTCGAAAAAAAACGGATCAGAGAGAAATTGTTTCTAATATACTAATAACGAACACAACAAATAGCTTCCCAGTCAATAGGTTCAGGCTAGATTGGTCTGAGAAAAAACAAAAGGTTCAGTCAGTTCACTAAAATTCTAAAACTGACTGGTTAATATAAATTTATATTTTTATATTAACCAGACTGTTGCTTTAATCGCCTAAAGCATTTAATAGTGCTTTTGCTGCGGGTTCAGAGGATGCCGGGTTTTGGCCTGTGATTAATAAACCATCTGTTAATACATGTGGCTGCCAGTCATCCCCTTTAGAATATTTTGCACCATTTTCTGTTAGCATATCTTCTACTAAAAAAGGTACGATATCGGTTAAACCAACAGCGGCTTCTTCAGTGTTGGTAAACCCTGTTACCGACTTGCCCTTAACAACGGATGTACCATCAATTGATTTTGGATGACGCAACACAGCGGGCGCATGGCATACGGAAGCAACGGGTTTGCCATCAGCTAGCATGGTTTCGATGAGTGTGATCGATGAATTATCTTCAGCCAGGTCCCATAATGGTCCATGACCACCTGGATAAAACACAGCGTCAAAACTATCGGCTGAAACAGTGTTTAGTTTGACTGTGTTAGCTAATTCAGCCTGCGCTTCTGAATCATTACTAAATCGTTTTGTAGCGTCTGTTTGAAAATCCGGTGCGTCGCTTTTAGGATCAAGTGGTGGTTGACCGCCTGAGGGTGACGCGAGTGTGATTTCTATGCCCGCATCTTTAAACACGTAATAAGGAGCAGCGAATTCTTCTAACCAGAAACCTGTTTTCTCATCCGTGTCACCTAGTTTGTCATGTGATGTTAAAACCATAAGTATTTTTTTCATTGGATTCCTTTAGAGCGGTTAATAAGTTAGAGAAAACTGGAGTCAGAACACAGTTCTGTTCTAATATACTACAGCAATTCTTAAGTTGAGTGTTCGTTTTGGTTCGTTTTAAATATAAGCAGGGTTCTCTATTATTTCTCGTTGTATGACGTGTTGAGGTAACCCAATAATATTAAATCGTGCTATGCGAGACATATCACTTCCGTGTGAATAGTATGTGATACGTTAATGATCTATATTAGCAAAAACCGTGTTCTGACCCTTTTTTTTAGGCGTGAACTTTGATATACCATTTTGGTTTTATTCTTCCAAAGTCAGTTCTAACATTGCTTTTAAGTGCTTTTTTAGAATCAAGAACATATTGTTTGTTACCTTCTCTCACAAAGACTGCCCAATGCCAATATGAACTATCGTTTTCTAAATGCCATTTAGTTGAAAGTAATGCACAGTCTGGTAAAAACTCCCAACCATTGAATGCTGTTTCTTTTTTATCTGTGCTAATTCCCAACTCTGATAATAGATCACGAACATGTTGTGGATCAGACCACAGCGATTGATCCTCAGCATAAATACCAATGCTATTGGCAATTTTCTTAGCTTCTTGATACGAAACCCCTGCGATAGCAGCAGAGCTTGCTATGCCACACCCTGTTTTTTCTTCTTGTATAACTGGCTTCATTTCATTATACGCCTAACGTCTGATTTAACGATTTGTTAACGGTATTTTCTGCATCAATTTTCTCTAAATATAGAGAAACCCATTGCTTTTCCCAAGCTGGATATATTTCAGCGGCTTTTTTGAAATTATTTTCCGACTCATCGTATTCTTTTCTAAGAAAATACACTTTACCTAGAAACCAATATGCATATGTATCTTTTGAAATTAAAGGTGACGGAGGGATTAAATTTTAACCAACCGTTATCTTAAGCCTTGCTCGAATAATTTTATTTTTAAAAGCCTCAGCCCTTTATTCTATTTTTGGGAGTGAGTTTATAGTGATCTAATTCGACAATGTCGTCAATAGTGATTTCTGACTTAATAATCGCAGAAATTGTCATATTCGGACATTATTTGTCAGAATCAAAAACATAAGTCAAAGACTGTGGGTGCGGCTACCCACAGCTTTTTCTGTTGCTGTAGACAGAAAAGAGACTTGCTCTCGGCCAACCATCGACGCCTTTGACTTTGCTTTAAATTAAAAGAATCAGAGCCCTTTTTACCAAAGGAAAGCCGACCGTGGGTGCGAGAACCCACGCCTTTGACTTTACTTTATCGCCTTAGATACAAACAGATCAAGCCGCTTCTTTAGCTGCTTCTTTCATTACATCAGACAAAATAATATAAGCAGCAACCCATGCCTCTTTGAGTTCATCTGTAAAATCATTCCCTAAGCCCTGGGCCAGTGTCCAGAGCAGCGCTTCTGCCACGGTATCATACATTTCATCAGTGACGCCATAACCGGCATGACGAGCACCAGATGCCTGAGCTACCGGCACTATAGCGTCCAGATTATCCAGACTTCTTACAACAGTACCCAACATGGTCATTAGTTTTCTGCCCTGCTCTGTTAGGTCACCTTTAAAAAGTGGTCGCAGTTCGGGATCCAGCTCAAACAGTTTTCCATAAAATAATTCGGCAGCTGTTGTTGAAATGGGAAGCACCTTATCCCATGATGCGCGAATTAGTTCGATTTGTTTTGGCGTCATTTTATTACTCCTAACTATCTTAATAAAAATTATAGGGCATTACGTTTTTAACAAGGTAACGGTCATGCTCATCACTTTCTTGAAATTATCGTTTCACCTTGTTGGAAAAAATGCAGATATGATTAAAAAACTTTACTTAATCAACTAACATTACATGAGCAATGCCCGTGCCAATTACAGATAATTGAATGTGCTAGCCTAAGCATTGAACTAATAGCTATTTTTAGAGTTAAATTATAAGTACAGCTATATTTTTGCATTAGACTAGTGCAGCAATCACTCTTGATTGCCGTATTTTTGTGCTTTAAATTATAACAATAAGCTCCTTTAATGCATTCAGGCTTTTTTCACATGCTTTGATTTAAGCTTGAGCGCCCCAAGGCCCGGGATTTTACAATCGATATCGTGATCAGCATTGGCTTGCGGGTCGATCAGGCGAATGTTTTTTACCTTAGTACCCACCTTAACTACATTTGAAGAACCCTTGATTTTAAGGTCTTTGGCAACAATGACGGCATCACCACTCGTTAGAATATGCCCGTTCATATCTCTGATTAAAGAATCATCGAGCGTCTGGTCTTTTGGCCATTCATGACCGCAGGACGGACAGATATACATATCTCTGTCTTCATAGGTGTATTCGGCATCGCATTCAGGGCAGTTAGGTAAATTCAATGGAGTAACTCTTTCATGACTTAAAAGGAAATAAACGCAGAGCTATTGTAAAACAAATTACCTCTGATTAGGTATAAAACTGCTCAGGTTACGGATCGCGGGATCAAAGGCACCGGTTTACAGTAATCCGGAGCCTTATTCTAAACTTGAAATAAATTAAGATTTTACTATACCTGCCCAATACTACACGCACGATTAAACCGTCTTGCATAAAATATCCAGAATACGCTTCCCACAAGAAATGACACGATAAAAATAATGATTGCCTTCTCTTCCAGCGGGATAAAACCGGCCAATTTCAGTGATAAATAAATACTGGATAACGTGATCGCCATGCCACCCAGCATTGAAGTGATGAGCAACACGATAGCAAGCGATTTTTGGTGAACGTATTTCACCAGAGAAATACCTTTACCCATGATAAACATGTGAAGCGGGCGCATGATAAAGCCGGCAAGCAGGCTAATCGCGATGAGTAGATAGTGATTTGTATTCATTGCTGATGTCTTCCATATTCAAAATACTTCACCCCTTTTAATTCTCTGATCATGATGCGGGGTCCGCCACCAATTATATCAACTAATAGAGGAAAACGCAGACAAGATAAAAAACCATGAAAAAAAGTGCCGGCAGGATCAAATTTGAAGCAGTACATTCTTTGCTCTTTTTCTTGAAAATATTCTCAATTAAAGCACCAGAGCTGTTTTTTCTATGGCAGTCGTCCATGTATGATCACCGAATCGACAGTTAAGCTTATTTCACCCAGCATCATTTCGCCTTCATCGTAATAACTGCAATCAACATCAGTAAAGCCATTACTCCGCATGATCTTCATCATTTCCTCCGGTGTGCGTACATTAAACTTGTAATGTACAAATGGCAGGCTATTAAGCGACTTATCTGATCGCACCCCAAACACCACCCGCCCGCCTGGTTTCATCCATGTTTTTAACAGCTGGAATAAGGCATGCAGATCATCAATAAAGTACAACAGATTTACTGCGATGATGCCATCTGCACTTTGCTCGGGGATATTGGCATGGTGACAGTCGCAATGCATGATTTCGACCCTGCAATCGCAATTCGACAGGCGCTGTCGAGCTTCGTTTGCCATCTCTTCTGAGAGTTCGATAGCGTAATAATTGCCATCAACACCTAGCGTGCTCAGCAAGTCTTCTGACAAGCAGCCATTACCCGGGCCGATTTCTACAATGGTCTCAGCTGCACTGGCACCCAGCTTTTCCAGTGCGCGCGCGGTGATAAAGGCATTGAGCAGATTCATATTATTGCCGGTTACGATACCGGCTTCACCTTGCGGGCATGAAAGCTGGCTGGCGATAGCTTCGAGTTGTGATTCGTCCATTGATTGCCTCTGTGTGTTTTTGACGTCATGTCTGAACATTATTGATAACGCATAAGCGCTTTGCTTCTGTTCAAATCAGACACTTTATAGTGCCAGATATCGCCTATACACATCAATAGTGATCTTGTCTGATTAATAAACAGAAGCCAAAGCGTCGCTTCAGCAACGGCCAGAGTTTGATTTATAAAGAAGGTCTCGCAACCACCCCGCATCAATGGCAAAATAGCCCCTATGGCAGGTCGAATTCCGCAACACTTCATAGATTCCTTAATTAATCAGGTCGATATCGTCGATGTTATCGACGCGCGTGTGCCTTTAAAGAAAAAAGGCCACGAATACACTGCCTGCTGCCCGTTCCATAACGAAAAAACGCCGTCTTTTACCGTTAGCCAGCAAAAGCAGTTTTATCACTGCTTTGGTTGTGGCGCACATGGCACCGCAATTGGCTTTTTGATGGAATATGAGAATATGGAGTTTGTCGATGCCATCGAGCAGCTGGCAGCCGACCACCATATCGATGTACCGCGTGAGGATTCGCCGCACACACAGGGCCCGGACAACAGCGGCGTGTATAACATGCTGGAGCTGGCTGCTGAACAATATCAGCAGGCATTAAAACAATCCCAGCGCGCTATCGACTATCTAAAAAAGCGCGGCCTCAGCGGCGAAATCAGCAAAGACTATGGTATTGGCTACTCACCTGACAGCTGGGACTTTATTTTACAACAGGGCCAGTCTCAGACCGATATCAAAGACCTTGCAAGCGGCGGCATGCTAATCGAAAAAAATGCTCAGGCCGGGTCTTATTACGACCGTTTCCGTGACCGCATTATGTTCCCGATTCGTGACCGCCGCGGCCGCACCATCGGTTTTGGTGGCCGCATACTTGATCAGGGTGAGCCGAAATATTTAAACTCACCGGAAACCCCTGTCTTCCATAAGGGCAAAGAGCTTTACGGTTTATTTGAGGCTAAAAAGTCGGTGCGCAATCTGCACACGATTGTGATTGTTGAAGGTTATATGGATGTGGTGGCGCTGGCGCAAAACGGCATCCGTTATGCCGTGGCCACATTGGGCACCGCCACCACGGCAGATCAGATCAGCCTGATTTTACGCTCGGTTAAAAAACTGGTGTTCTGTTATGACGGTGATCGCGCCGGCAAAAAAGCGGCCTGGAAAGCGCTGGAGAATACCCTGCCATTGATGCGTGACGGTTATGAAATCCGCTTTCTTTTCTTACCCGATGGTGAAGACCCTGACACCATGGTTCGCCAGGAAGGTCAGCAGGCGTTTGAACAGCGCCTGCAGAACGCCACCCCGTTATCGGATTTTTTGATTAACAACCTGCAGCAGCAAACAGACATGAGCAGCATGGATGGCCGCGCGCATTTTGCGGAACTGGCAAAACCACTGCTGAATAAATTGCCCGAAAGCATTTTCAAGGATTTAGTCAATGAATCGGTGAGCAAGGTGATCGGTCTGCATAATAAACGCCTGGTTGAAGCCGCGCCTGTCAGCCAGGCCAAGGCCGGCAATGCTGCAGCGAGCAAAGGCCGGCACATGCGCATTACCAATGTGCGGCTTGCTATTGGCCTGATGCTGCAACAGCCTGCATTACTCAAAGAGGCGCATTTACCCGATGCACTCAGAGGTTCCGAGATTCAGGGCATTTCAACGCTGTTTGAACTTTACGATATGATTAAAGCCAACCCGGAGCTGAGCAGCGTGGCCATTCTCGAGCGCTGGCGTGAACACGAAATGGGAGCTTACCTGAATAAGTTATTGCACTGGAGTATTCCGGATGCAGAGAATAAGGCAACCTCTCTCACCATGTTTCAACATGCCTCAGAAAAGATGCTGCAAGCACTTAAAAACCAGCGGCTTGAGGCGCTGTTGCAGCAGTCACAGCAAAGCGCTCTTAATCAAACGGAAATGACTGAGCTGCAGCAGCTGATGCAACGCAGCTCGTCAAATAATCAGGATTAATAGAGCACTCTTCTCTATCGCATATTCGCCATTTTTAAAATAATGGTCTATAATTCATACCACTCTGAGGAGCGCTGCAGCAGAAATCACCTGTCAGGCTCAGTGTATATTTCAACGGCGCTCATTATTATTAGCTTGTAGCTAGGTAATGAGCACGCGTCATACAAACGTCTATTCTCATCCTGCTACATAAATATATTAGATATTTGCTAATCATAAATGTTAGCGCTGAGGAATATAGATATGTCAAATAGCCATTTATTTACATCCGAGTCCGTTTCAGAAGGTCACCCAGATAAAGTCGCTGACCAAATTTCAGACTCAATTTTAGATGCCATATTCGAGCAGGACCCGAAAGCCCGTGTCGCCTGCGAAACCATGGTCAATACCGGTATGGTGGTCATATCAGGTGAAATTACCACTTCCGCCTGGGTTGATATGCAGGCCGTGGTGCGTGAAACCGTGAAAGAGATTGGTTATAACAGCTCAGACATGGGTTTTGATTATAACTCTTGTGCTGTGATTACCTCCATCGACAAACAGTCTGCCGATATTGCCATGGGCGTCGACGAGTTTGACGATCATGAGCAAGGTGCCGGTGACCAGGGTCTGATGTTTGGTTATGCCAGCAATGAAACCGATGTTTTGATGCCGGCACCCATAACTTATGCCCATCAGCTGGTTAAACGCCAGGCAGAGGTCCGCAAGAACGGCACCTTATCCTGGTTACGCCCGGATGCCAAAAGTCAGGTCACTTTCCGTTATGAAAACGGCAAACCTGTTGGCATTGATGCGGTGGTTTTATCGACCCAGCACAACCCTGATATTAGCCTTGAGGTGTTGCGAGAAGCGGTGATGGATGAAATTATATTGCCCGTCATCCCGGAAAACCTGATCAGCAAAGAGACCAAATATTTTATCAACCCAACCGGTAATTTTGTCATCGGTGGCCCGGTTGGCGACTGCGGTTTAACCGGGCGTAAAATCATTGTCGATACATACGGCGGCATGGCCCGTCATGGTGGCGGCGCTTTTTCTGGCAAAGATCCTTCAAAGGTTGACCGCTCTGCCGCTTATGCCGGGCGCTATGTGGCTAAAAACATAGTCGCGGCTGGTCTTGCAGACAAATGTGAAATCCAGGTCTCGTATGCGATTGGTGTTGCCGAGCCCACTTCTATCTCTGTTGAAACGTTTGGCACTGGTAAAATTGATAATGAAAGAATCATTCAATTAGTTCGTGAACATTTTGATCTCAAACCCAAAGGCCTGATTCAGATGCTTGATCTGCTGCGCCCCATCTATAAAGCCACAGCCGCTTATGGTCACTTTGGTCGTGAAGAAGCTGACTTTAGCTGGGAGAAAACGGATAAAGCCGCAGCACTTAAAGATGCCGCCGGTTTATAAAAGCCATCCGTCTTTAGTCATGAGTCAAAAACAAAACGTATCGACTTAAGACTTAAGACTTACAATTAATTAATGTATTACCAAATTCCACACCTGGAGCTTAATAATGAACGCTGTAACCGAAAACAATTTTACTGACTATAAAGTCGCCGATATTTCACTGGCCGACTGGGGTCACAAAGAAATCTCCATTGCTGAAACTGAAATGCCGGGGCTGATGGCACTGCGCGAAGAATACGGCGCTGAAAGACCGTTAGCGGGCTGCCGCATCATGGGCAGTATTCACATGACGATTCAAACCGCCGTGCTGATTGAAACACTGGTTGCGTTAGGCGCCGATGTTCGCTGGGTATCGTGCAATATTTTCTCTACTCAGGATCATGCCGCTGCGGCGATTGCAGCACAGGGCATTCCTGTGTTTGCCTGGAAAGGTGAAACCATAGAAGAGTACTGGTGGTGTACCGAGCAGGCTCTGCTCTGGCCCGACGGCAAACTACCTAACATGATTCTGGATGACGGCGGCGATGCCACATTATTGGTTCATAAAGGTGTTGAGTTTGAAAAAGCCGGCGCTATTCCGGCGACCAAAGATGATGACAACGAAGAATACAAAGCCGTTCTTGATGTATTGCGTCGCACCATTAAACCCGGTGCATCTACCTGGCAGGATATTGCAGCCAGCGTTAAAGGCGTTACTGAAGAAACCACAACCGGCGTTCACCGTTTATATGAAATGCAGAAAAAAGGCGAATTACTTTTCCCTGCAATGAACGTCAATGACTCGGCAACGAAATCTAAGTTTGATAATTTGTATGGCTGCCGTGAATCACTTATCGACAGCATTAAACGCGCAACCGATGTCATGATTGCCGGCAAGATTGCCGTCGTTATCGGTTATGGTGATGTCGGTAAAGGCTGTGCCCAGGCATTTAAAGGCATGGGCGCAACCGTATGGGTGACAGAAATCGATCCTATCTGTGCTTTACAGGCAGCAATGGAAGGCTACCGTGTTGTTGATATGAACGAGGCCTGCAAGCAGGGCGATATCTTCGTTACCACAACAGGCAACATGAATGTCATCACTCATGAGCACATGCTTGAAATGAAAAACGAATCCATCGTCTGCAACATCGGTCACTTTGATTCTGAAATTGATATTGCTTCATTAGAAAAATACCAGTGGGAAGAAATCAAACCGCAGGTTGACCATGTCATCTTCCCTGATGGCAAGCGCATAATATTATTAGCTAAAGGCCGTCTGGTAAATTTAGGTTGTGCAACAGGTCACCCAAGCTTTGTTATGTCGGCTTCTTTTACCAACCAGGTGATGGCACAGATAGAGTTCTATAAGAATTCTGAAAGCTATAAGAATGAAGTTTATATTCTGCCAAAGATTCTTGATGAAAAGGTAGCACGGCTGCATCTTAGTAAAGTTGGCGCTTTCTTAAGCACGCTTACCCAGCAGCAGGCCGATTATATCGATGTGCCAGTTGATGGTCCGTATAAAGCAGACCACTACCGCTACTAAACACAGGGCTCACAGGTAATACAAATGATTCAAACTTTTAGCTGTGAGTTTTTCCCGCCAAAAACCGAACAAGGCATGGAAAAACTCTTAAACACAAGCCTGGCATTACAGGCCGAAATGCAACCTGAGTTTTTCTCAGTCACTTTCGGCGCGGGCGGTTCGACGCGTGACCGTACCTTCGAGGCCGTTAACAAGATTACCGAACACACTGGTGTCGCGACTGCACCTCACCTTTCCTGTATTGGCTCGACCAAAGAAGAAATCCGTGAGATTCTGATTCGCTATAAAGATCAGGGCATTAATCGTCTGGTCGCGCTGCGGGGTGATATGCCTTCGGGCATGCTCACTGCTGGTGAACTGCATCATGCCAATGAACTGGTAAGTTTTATTCGTGAAGAGACCGGTGATCATTTTCATATTGAAGTTGCGGCTTATCCCGAGTTTCACCCGCTCGCTGAATCGCCGAAAAAGGATTTGCAATTTTTTAAAGAGAAAGTAGAAGCCGGTGCAGACTCTGCCATCACCCAGTATTTTTATAATGTTGATGCCTATTATCAGTTTGTTGATGACTGTGAACTCATGGGTATCGACGTGCCGATTGTGCCGGGCATCATGCCGATTACCAACTACACAAATCTGGCACGTTTTTCAGATGCCTGTGGTGCAGAAATCCCCCGCTGGATTAGAAAGCGCCTGCAGGACTTTCATGATGATACCGAATCATTAAAGGCTTTTGGTATCGATGTGATGACAGATATGTGTCAGCGGCTTTTAGACAACGGTGTACCGGGTTTGCATTTCTATAGCATGAACCAGACGGCCGCGACCCTGGCAATCTGGAACCAGCTTGACCGTTAGGCTCTCTTAACACCACAGCTGACGCGCCCTGTCATTGCATTTTCAATCTCAGGGCGCGCACGCTTCATACTGCGTTAACTCAATTATCTGCACAGCTAGCAACGGCCAGGATGCCGCGACCTGGCTTATACAGTACAATACTCTCACTTATCACCGGCTTTAACAGCAGACAGAGGATAGATACTTATGGGTAACAATACCCTTATCGAACGGGATTTAGCCGTTTTGTGGCACCCTTGCACACAGATGAAGGATCATGAGTCACTGCCTATTATCCCGATAAAGCGCGGCGAAGGCATCTGGCTAGAGGATTTTGAAGGCAATCGTTACATCGATGCTATCAGCTCCTGGTGGGTCAATATGTTTGGTCACTGCAATCCTCGCATCAATAAAGCCTTAACACAGCAAATGGAAACACTTGAGCATGTGATTCTTGCCGGCTTTACTCATGAAACTATTGTTGAGCTCTCTGAACGTCTGGTAAAGCTAACACCAGAAGGTTTAAATAAAACCTTCTTTGCAGATAATGGTTCCTCTGCGATTGAAGTGGCACTTAAAATGAGTTTTCATTACTGGGTGAATAGCGGCAATAAAAAGAAAACCGTTTTCATTAATCTTTCAAATTCTTATCATGGTGAGACTATCGCCGCGTTATCAGTTGGTGATGTGGCTTTATACAAAGAAACCTACGAACCCTTATTACTGAAGACCATTACCGCTCCATCGCCTGACTGTTTTAATAAGGAAGAAGGCGAAACCGATGAAGATTATTCAGCACGCATGATTGAACCCATGCGCGATATTTTAGAACAACACGCAGAGCATTGCTGCGCTGTAATTATAGAACCCCTGATTCAATGTGCCGGCAATATGCGCATGTATCACCCGGTCTATTTAAAACTGCTGCGCGAGGCCTGCGATGAATTTAATGTGCATTTAATTGCAGAT
Source organism: Gammaproteobacteria bacterium (assembly GCA_029882395.1). GTDB lineage: Bacteria > Pseudomonadota > Gammaproteobacteria > SZUA-229 > SZUA-229 > JAUVDT01. The sequence continues at coordinate 83,028 of JAOUKT010000004.1, read as the reverse complement.
GAAATTGCTGTCGGCTTTGGCCGAACCGGTACGCTGTTCGCATCTGAACAGGCCGGTATCACACCAGACTTTATGTGCTTATCAAAAGGCCTGACCGGTGGTTATCTGCCACTCTCAGTCGTGCTGACTACTGACAAAGTCTACGATGCTTTTTATGATGATTATGAAAATCTAACCGCTTTTTTGCATTCTCATAGTTACACAGGCAATCCAATTGGCTGTCGGGCAGCACTGGCAACACTGGATATTTTTCAACAGGACAATGTTATCCAGGCAAACCAGTTATTGATTAAACACCTGAGCAAGGTAGCTGAAAAATTTAAAGACCATGCACATGTCGGTGATGTTCGCCAGCACGGCATGGTAGTTGCCATTGAAATGGTGAAAGATAAAAAATCAAAAACAGCTTACGACTGGAAGGAACGTCGAGGTTTACGCGTTTACCAGTACGGCTTAAAAAATGGTGTGCTGTTACGGCCTCTTGGCAACGTTGTCTACTTCATGCCGCCCTATGTGATTACTGAAGAAGAAATCAATCTGATGGCACAGGTCGCCTTTGACGGCATTAATCTTGCGACACGTGACTGAGTAAAAAAAATGCGCATCTCACGTCTCTACACTGATGAAAACCTATCCGCAGGCTGCACAATCACATTAGACAAGGCCGCCAGCAGTTACCTGCTTAAAGTTTTACGGCTGACAGAAGGCGCAGAGCTTCATTTGTTTAATGGTCTTTGTGTTGACAATAATTACGGCTACTATCAGGCCAGAATCAGCTCTGCCGGCAAACAGGCGGAGATAACGGCAGAACAGTTTATTGTCAACAACAACCACTCGGCCTTAAAAATATCCCTGTTACAGGGCGTATCCAAAGGCGACCACATGGATACGATCATCCAGAAAGCCGTCGAACTCGGCGTGACTGAAATCATCCCTGTGATCTGCGAACGCACAGTCGTTAACCTTAAAGCAGACCGGCTCGAAAAAAAGATGCGCCACTGGCAAGGCATCGTCATCAGCGCCTGTGAACAAAGTGGTCGCAACCAGTTACTCACTGTTCATGAACCTGTTAAGTTTAATGCTGTTCAGCCTGACCAGTCGCAAACGGCCTTTATTCTTCAGCCAGAGTCTGCCGCTTCAATCTTAAACTCAAAACAGACCGATGCCGTTTCATTATTCATTGGCCCGGAAGGTGGCTTTAGTGATGACGAGATTACTCAGGCGCTAGACAAAGGCTTTAATGCTGTGAAATTTGGCCCCAGGGTTTTGCGCACCGAAACGGCAGCGATTGCCGCGGTGAGTATTATTCAGTCACAATGGGGGGATTTGAATTAATATTTTTAGCCGAATTTTACATCCGTTCAAAAGACACAGAGCAAAGCAACGCCAGCTGTTGCATTTTAAATGCAACAGCCTTCTACTGTCACCGAGCCTGTTAGTTTTTTGTTTTAGCTTTTAGTTTTTTTAGGCTATTGTTCTCATCAAACAGCTGCCCGCGACAGCCCATCAGTTTGCTTATCTCTTCAGTATGATAATTATACGATTGCCGGGGTAAATGAGATCGGGATTCTTTATCTTACTTAGCCGAGCCAGCTCTTTGTATTTGTAAGGATCGCTAATATGTTGCTTTGCAATCTGCCACAGAGTATCGCCTTTAGCAACGACATGAATAATTCTTTTTGTGACTTTAACTGACCGGGTATTTGTTTTGCCAGGCCGTGCATTATCAGCATCTTTTTTAATTTCAGCACCTTGTTTATAAGATATTTCTTCTGTTTCTGTGTGCTTGTACTTTTTATTGTTAACTGAATTGAATTTTGCATCTGAATCTTCAATCGTAATAGTGACAGTATTGTTATCTTTTGTAATATTGGTCTTGTTGCTGAGTTTTTTTTGTTCTGACTCAACTTCATTATCGGCTTTCGATGCCAGCTCAATCTTATCGACGTTTTCTGAAGGACTCGTATTTACCGGGGGCAACGACTTACTGAGAGATGAACTGCTGTCTGCTTCGTATTCACGAACCTGCTCTGTCAGACTGGTATTAACAGGTGGCTTCGTGATATTTAAGTATAGATAGTAGCCTATCCCCGCTGCCGCTACGATAAATAATAGAAAATCTGATGCTCTTGATTTTTTTATATTTTTGTTTACTGAGTATGAACGATGACTTTTATTTATCGTTATGTTCAGGCCTGCTGGCGGCACAAACGGTTTTGATGGTGTCTTAACGCTTTCTGTTTTAGCAGCGTCTTCAGCTGCTGTTGCACTCTCACTTGTATACTGATTTGTATTTTCGGTTGTTGATGCCGCTACGGTAGTTCCGGGCTCTAATAACGCATTATTGTCGGCAGCTGGCTTGTCAGTTACTTTCTGATCTGCTGCGGATTCGCTTTGATATTCTAGAGGCTTGCTGTTGTCTTGTTTCTCCTCAGTCACTATCGGTGTGGCTTCTTCTGATTTTATAAGCGGAAGGTGCGCGAGCAGTGTTTGATTAATAAGCTGCGGCACGTTGCTTTGAGGTGCTGGTGTTTCTGTTTCTGTTTCTGCTTCTGCTTCTGCTTCTGCTTCTGCTTCTGCTTCTGCTTCTGCTTCTGCTTCTGCTTCTGCTTCTGCTTCTGCTTCTGTTTCTGCTTCTGTTTCTGCTTCTGCTTCTGTTTCTGCTTCTGTTTCTGCTTCTGTTTCTGCTTCTGTTTCTGCTTCTGTTTCTGCTTCTGTAGCTGTTGTGGCAGTGACCACAGGGATTACTTCATCTTCTTCAGTGCTCGTATTGTCTGCCGTGGCTGCAGGCGCGATAGTTTCTTCAGCCTCGGCTACTGGTGCTGCCTGCACCTCCTGTATTATATTATCGATAGTACCCGTACTGATATTATCGATAAATTCTTGAGCCTGCGTATTGATCTTTGCTTTAAGAATGTTTTCAAAACTGGTGTTAAATATAAGGCGATTCTTGTATAACAACACAGCATCAAATAAATTTTCTGCACCATCAAGCGGCATTTCCTGCCACTCGCCGTCACTGGAATTTATAATTTCTTCAATCCCGTCAACCCAGAAACCAAACATGCGCTGCTTTATCTCTGTAATGATGATGATGCCGGTTTGTTCAGTTGGTAAGCTGAATTTTGCTCTGACGTCATAGAGGGCAACCATCTTGCCCATGTAACTGAATATCCCAGGGTGCAGAGTATTGCTACCGGGTATACTGGTGATGCGCTTAGGTGGTTCAACAACCACTTTGACGCCGGCAGAGTCAAGACAACAAGGTATAGATCCAACTTTAAATACAAGTAAATTGATATTGTCTAATGCCATTTTTTGCTTCTCTGTCATGATTTTTATCATCAGACTGGTTGTTTTTTAGTTATCTTGTACTACTGTCCGGCTTGCTTGACGCAAGCAAATAAAAGCTTTAAACCACTGAGTTTAAAGGCTAACGCACGATAGGGTCAACCATTGAAAGCGTTGCCTCACGATGCGATTGAGATCATTTATCAGTTAAGCTGCGCCACATAAATATTTTAGCAAATGCTGTCAGCAATCATTACTGTGAAATTTTGGCAGAGGCGTTTGTGCACCAAAACGCCAACCATTGCATCGGTGTGTTGTTAGCAAAGCGCCCCAGCAGGGTTTGAATTAAATTTGGTTTTGATGCTAAATTACATTACAGGCTATCAGAAAAATGAGGAAGCCGGCGGTTATCACACAGGCGCACCGGTTCATTTTCTTCACTCGTACAATGCATACAAACCAGCGGACAAGCACCGGAAGCTATTGACTCTGACTTGCGGCCACGGTGCTGCAAGCAGGGTTTCTAAATCTAACATAATAGCAACAGCTTAAACCTGCCAGTCAATTTCCTGAATTGCATTTTCCCTTAAAAAAGCATTTATCCGCGAAAACGGCTTGCTTCCAAAAAATCCCCGATAGGCTGACAATGGCGATGGATGCGGTGACCGGATCAGCAGATGTTTAGACTCATCAATCCCGGCGGCTTTTTTCTGCGCATATGCTCCCCAGAGCACGAACACCACCGCACGATCCAGATCATTAACCACTGATATCACTTTGTCCGTAAACTGCTCCCAGCCTTTTCCCTGATGTGAATTTGCGTTACCACTTTCTACGCTGAGCACACTATTGAGCAGCAGCACTCCCTGCTCGGCCCAGCGCTGTAAATTTCCATCGGTGTTTTTTGTACCCAGATCTTCGTACAGTTCTTTGTATATATTGTTTAAGGATTTTGGAATCGGTTTTACTTCGGGCATCACCGAAAAGCAAAGTCCATGTGCATGACCGGGAGTCGGGTACGGGTCTTGACCAAGGATGACGACTTTTACATCATTCAGTGGTGTTGCATTCAAAGCCCTGAACCATAACGATGGCTGAGGAAGCATGACTTTGCCGTGCTTCTGTTCTGCTTTTAGAAACATTTTTAAAGACTGCATATAATCTTTTTCAAATTCGGCTAACAGCGATTCATTCCAGCTTTTATCAAAAGCGGACTCAATATCATCAAACATGGTTTTTGGCATTAACAGGCAGAAGCGGGTTAATAGCCCGCTTTTTTAAAGGTCGCTTCAACAGCTTTAAGATCCAGAATATCTGCCGTTATTTCATCGTTCAGCACCACGTTCTGTATCACCAGTTTTATGTTACCGCTATTTTGATCTGCGCCAGCCTGCTTGATTGCCTCTTCTGTAATATTCATTACCTTGGGAGCTCGCTGCATTAACAATGCCATATAGGGAAACGCCTCATCATCGCTGATTGAATACAACACTGCGATTTTGCTTTTGGCTGTCAGAAAATCAGGCTCTCCTTGTTGCACAGCATCGAAGGAAAGCAGCGGTACGGATCGGCGACGCCAGCTCAGATAGCCTAGCATCCACGTCGGCGCATCATTAACAGGCAACACATGCTCAACCGATACTATTTCTGCAATCGCAGTATTAGGCACAATGACATTGCTGGTTTTCATCGGCAGCAGTAAACACTTTATGATTTTATTTTCAGCCATAACTTAAGATACTTTTGCCTCATCAAGTACAGCACTAATATTTTCTATTAGTTCATCTTCCTGATAGGGTTTTCCAAGGTAGCGGTTGACGCCAATTTCCATTGCTTTATCTTTATGTTTTGCACCCGTCCGTGAGGTGATCATAATGATAGGCAGGTCTTTCATATGCTCATTATTTCTGACCATGGTTGCCACTTCGTAACCGTCCATACGTGGCATCTCGATATCCAGCAACATAATATCGGGTATACGTTCCTGCAATTTTGCAGTGGCATCAAGGCCGTCTTTGGCCAGGATAACCTCCATGCCCCGTCTAAGCAGAATGCGCTCTGTGACTTTGCGAATGGTGATCGAGTCATCAACCACCATTACCGTGAGCACATCCGAGGCGGCTTTTTCAGCTTCGCGCTGAATTTCCTCTGCATGGCTTTCGATCTGGAATACAGTTTTGGCGCGCAGCAGTGCCGCCATATCCAGAATTAAGACAACATGGCCATCACCCAGAATTGTCGCGCCTGATATGCCTTTGACACTATTAATCTGTGAGCCAACGGGTTTAACGACTATCTCACGCCGGCCGACAAGACTGTCAACATGAACAGCGACTCGCAGATCGCCAGTTTTAACTAATAAAATTGGATAAGGAGCGGCCTGCTCCAGATGCTCTGCTTTACGGCCTTTGAGCAGATAACCGAGGTATTTAACATCGTATTTGTCGTCAGCAAACTCATAGTAGCCTTCACCACTTTCATAAATTCTGTCAAGTTCATAACCGCTGAGGCGAACAACACCTTCCACAGTATTCAGAGGCACCGCAAACACATCTTCCTGAATGTGAACCAGCAGCGCCTGATTAATTGACAAGGTCATCGGCAGGCGAGCAACAAAATGGCAGCCTTTATTGTATTTTGACTGAATATCAAGCGTACCACCTAACTGCTTAATTTCACTATCGACTACATCCAGTCCGACCCCACGCCCTGATATCTGTGTTATTTCTTTCGCCGTGCTAAAACCGGGCTCAAGTATGAACTGCACAATATCATGATCACTGAGCTCGCTTTCTGCCGCCATCATTCCTCTTTCTATGGCTTTCTCACGAACCGTGTCAACATTGATGCCCGAACCATTGTCGGCCACATCAATCACCAAATTCTGACCTTCTTTAGTGATATGGATACTAACCATGCCCGGTTCTGTTTTATTCAGGGCCGTACGTGTCTCATCGCTTTCTATGCCATGTGCAACTGCGTTTCTCAATAGATGTTCAAGCGGCGAGACGATACGATCTAAAATTGAGCGGTCAACTTCCAGTTCATCGCCAACAATTTCAAATTCTATATTTTTATTTAACTCTCTTGCAGTCTGTCGAACGATGCGTGCCAGCCGGCTACTTAAGCCGCTGAACTCTATCATCCGGGTTCGCATCAGACTTTCCTGCAGGTCAGTCGAAATCCTCGATTGCTGTTGCAACAGCGTTTCAGATTCCCGAACCGTATTATTCATGAACTCTTTAATACTCTCGAGGTCACTGACTGACTCCATCAGACTGCGCGATAATTGCTGAAACGTTGAATAACGGTCCATTTCTAACGGATCAAAATCCGCATCGTAGTGCGATGTTTCTTTTTCGTGCCGGGATAATATCTGGGTTTCTGTTTCTATTTCTAACTTACGTAACTGATCCCTCAAACGATCCACAGTTTGGTCAAACTCTGTAATGTTATAACCAAAATCTGTCAGCTGCTGATTGAAACGGCTATTATAAATATTCACTTCGCCGGCATTATTAACCAGGTCATTGAGCAGCTCTGCCCTGACACGCACCTGTTCCTGCACGGCTTTATTTTTAACTGTTTCTTCCGGCTTTGCCATTTCATGCGGGTCAAGCCTGAAAACATTTGAGCCCGATGAAGGCTTAAGCTCTTTTGATTTAGGCAGCTCGTCAGCCTGAAGACCTGTCTCTTCAAGCTGGTCTGATGCTACCGTTATATGTTCTGGCTCCGGCTCGGCTATCTGCTCATCGCCTGATAATATTTCAATTTCTATTTCATCTTCAAAACTGTCAGGCGAACCGAATTCTGTCTCCAGCTCCTCAACTTCGAATGAAGACAACTCAAACTCTGCCTCATCCTGATCATCGAGTTCTATTGCAAAAGCATCCTCTTCCTGGCGGGCAGAAACTGACGCTGATTCTTGTATTAGATCACCTGATCTTGCCTGAGTTAGACGTTCTATTGCCGGCGCGGCGGATTGTATCGGTTCACGCTTTGTCACCTTTGCGAGCATATTCACAATCGTATCAAGAGCTTCGTGCATCGGCTCCATCAAGGGTTCTGATTCAGTCTCTGACTCTTCTGCCGCGATCACCGTGGTTTCCAGAACATGGGTCAGGTCACCAATCGGTGTTAACTCTGCCATTCTTGCGCCACCTTTTAAGGTGTGCAAAATACGCTTTAACTCCGCTACACTTTCTGTATCTGTCGGCTCATCTTTCCAGTTTTGCAGGTGTTTTTCAGCCGCCTCGACAAGCTCTTCGGCTTCTTCAAGAAAAATATCGACCAGGTCATCATCAATGTCACCATATGAGACCATTGCATTACCATCAATCGTGGTAGCGGCTGATGAATCCGGTGCCAGCTCTAGTTCTTTTTCATATAATAAGCTGAAATAATCGACCAGATTCTGGTTATTATTGAGCGGCTTGCCGTGCTCAAGCCGGTCCAGTGTTTCTGTGATGCTGGTGACCAGTTGATCAAGAGCAGAGATGCCGTCCTGATCTATTTCAGAAACATTATTTTGCTGTTTTAGTTTAATGTACTTTTCAGCTATTCCTGATACTGCGCCAATGGGGGGGACTTCAGCTGTGCGCGCACTTCCAAACAAGGTATGCAAAGCCCTGATCAGCTCATCGCCCGGTTCCACGGCTGAGCCATCTGTTTTATGTTTAATCAGAATCTGGCGGATGGTATCCAGATGGCCTTCCGACTCGGCGCGAAAAATATTAAACAGTTCGGCATCTATTTCAACTTTCGCGGGGATATCATCGAACGAGCTTGCTGCCGCTGCGGAGGAATTCAGGTTTAAATCGGTTTCCTCAAATGCAAGCTCTGATGAGCTCTCATCATCTGCCAGATCGAAGCTGGTTTCATCTATCACCGGCAGATCCAGTTCCGTCGCCAGCTGATCTGTCAGTTCAAACTCAGTTGCACCGTCGTCATCGAGTAATTCAATCTCCGACGGATCAAACTCAATATCACCTGAGCTATCAAAATCAATGGTTTCATCTTCAGCAGCTTGCGCAATAACATCACCGGTTGCTGCCTCGGGCTCTAAAGAAAAATCCATCAGCTCGCTGGCATTGTCTTCAGCGCTGATATTGTCAGCAGGCAAATCCCCCGGGGCTACTGCTTTAGTAGCCCCGGCATCAACGGGGGGGGAGTATTTTTCTCCCTTGCTCAGGGCATCGGCGTGGTCCATCAAGTCATAAAGGTTAGCAACCGGTTGCCGGCTACCCTGCAACTGTTCTATCAGCTGGGGCAAGACGGCTACTGCCTCATCGAGGACACTGAATACTTCTGCTGTCAGTGCAATGCTGTTATCAATGACCCTGTTGAGCATGTTCTCTATGCTCCAGGAGAACTCACCGATCATCATTGCACCGATCAGGCGCCCACTGCCTTTTAACGTATGGTATGAGCGCCTGATTATCGCCCTTGCGTCTTCGTTAGCATTGTCGGCTTTCCAGACAGGTAAAGACTCATTGATATCAGCAAATACTTCCAGCGCTTCTTCAATAAAGATTTCAAAAATTTCTTCATCCAGATCTTCGCCGATAATCGCCAGCTCTTCCCTTTGCGGAGCTGCTGTGGCTGCCGCGGTTTTATTCTTTTCTCCGGCCTCATCGGTCTCATCCGTAGCCGTTTCAGACTGGGGCCGATCAGCTGTAGCGGCATCAGCAAGCGCTGCATCGGCGACAGCATTGTGATCAATCTCGGCAGAGAACTGGCGCAACTTGTCCACCGCACTGCGGCCAAAATTGAGGTCTGCCTTAAGGTCTTTGCGTCCCTCAATAACGGCTTCTAAATAATATTCAATACTGGTGACAGCATCCGCAACAACATCCAGCTGTTCCGGTATGAGCTGGCGAGACTGAATTAAAACCGTTTGAATATATTCACTGATACCTGTAATTAACGGCGCAAGCACATCCAGAGGCGCCATAAATAACGCACCACTTGCCGCCTCAAAGAGTTTGATTACCTGCTGAAGATTGCTGACATCTTGCTGTGAATCCGTATACAAAAGAATCAACTGCTTGGCCTGACCGAAATCCAGCAGTGCTTCACGCGCTACCGACGATAAAACTTCCTGGTATTCTGAATCGTGCTCTTCATCGACGCTGCTTTCATCTGCCCTGTTGCTTTTTCGTGAGATAAAATTATTAAGTTTGGCTTCTGCATTTAACAGCACACTGGCAACTTCCATCACTTCATCATCAGTTGCACTGAGCTCGCCAGATATAAATTTTTCTACCTGTTTTTTTTGATCAAGCATCATCTGCCGCGGCGTACCCAGACTTAGCATGCCCATTGTGTCGGCTATTTTTGCCAGTAAAACTGGCAGCGGTTCAAGTTTGGATTTATCCTGATCATCACCATGAACAAAGACCTCTAGCACATCTTTAACTTCAGTAAAGTCTTCTCTTATCGCTTGTGAAACAGTCTGCAACAAATCAATATTAGGCCCGCCCATGTTAAGCGCGGCTTCGTACTCGGCATTGTTGGCTGGCAGTAACTCATTTAACTGATAGGTCTCTTTAATATTCGAGACCCGATCACCTAAGGAGTCAGATCTTGCAATATAATATAAAAGGTTTTTAATCACATCGGTTGGCATTGACTGTGCCAGTGCCGCCTCGCCCTTATCAATTAGTTCTTTATTCAGGCGGTCGATTTTTCCTATCAGCAATTTAATAGTGATGCTTGAATCAATGCCTTTATGAATCAAAGACTCCAGTAATGCCGAAGCAACTGTCCACAAACGTTTAACGCTTCGCTCAGTTGAATTTTTTTCAAGTTCATTAATAACGGCCTGAATTCTTTTCAGGCCAGACAGTGGCTTTTCATCTTTAAACCAGGTCAATAAACCAATTTGAAAGTGCGGCCGCAGTCGTCTTGCCAGCGACTGTAAATCGCCTGTTGTTTCTGCACCGATATCAATCTCTTCTAGCGCTGAGCTTTGTGTATCTATATCCGGGAAAAATAACAGGTTTTCTGAAAGCAGGGTTTCATTGCGTGCCGCCCGTAAATCATTTAACACCGGCAGAAGCACAATAGGGACGTCTTTATTTCCGCTGATAAGGCCGTCAAGGTAGTCCGGCAGCCTGAGCATTGCACCCATTATCAGCTGGTAAATCTCATCATTAGCTGAGACATCACCGTTATATAAAGCCTGTAAAAGCGCTTCGATTTCTTCCGCAAGTATGGCGGCACCATACAGCTCAACCATTAGCAGTGTGCCATGTATCAGATGAACATGATCGATACATTCCTGTAGCTTATCGGATTCTGAGGCATCATCAATATAGATATTGAAAGCTTTCTGAGCATCTTCCAATACCAGGTCGAGTTCTTTTTTAACCCAACCTAACGAGTTATATTCAATCGTATCACTCGGATTCATCATCAATGACTACTATTCAATATCATTATTAACTCTTCAAGTCGTTATCGACGCTTGTTAATCAAACAATTTATTAGTTGTTCAGTATCACTGTTTCTACCTGATCACCTGAATCGGGCAGTTTAAATCCGGCAACGGACTTACGTAACTCATTTGCCATATCACTCAGGTTTCCAATCGAGGCCGATGTTTCTTCTGAGCCTTCAGATGTCTGTACCGTGATTTCCTGGATTACGTTCATGGTATTAGAGACGTCGGCTGCGACAACTGTTTGTTGATTTGCTGAATCCGAAATAGCTTGAATCAGTGATGCCAGCTCGGTCGATACATCCTCGATGCGCGTCAGTGCCTCACCCGCATCCTCGGCCATTTTACCTCCGCTTACCACCCCGGACGTACTCTGTTCCATAGAATGAACCGCTTCGTTGGTATCCGCCTGGATTGTTTTTACCAGTGCCTCGATCTGTTTTGTTGCATTGGATGAGCGTTCAGCAAGTCGCTGTACCTCATCAGCAACCACCGCGAAACCTCTGCCCGCATCTCCCGCTGTCGATGCCTGTATGGCTGCATTTAATGCAAGAATATTGGTTTGGTCGGCGATTTCAGTGATCAGCCCGACAATATCACCGATCTCCTGAGAAGATTCACCCAGTCGCTTAATTCGTTTTGATGTTTCCTGAATTTGTTCACGAATGTTATCCATACCTGTAATACTGTTACGTACCAGGGTTGCACCGTGCTGTGCGATGTCCACCGATTTTCGCGCCACTTCTGCCGACTGAGAGGCGTTTTCAGAGACGCCATTCATTGATTCGCTCATGTCGGCAATAGCGGCCGAGGCTGATGCGATCTCTCTGGCCTGATGTGATGACGCATCGGCTAATCGGCCGGCTGTTGCCTGCGTTTTTTCTGCCGATGACGAAACCTGTACTGCCGTTAAGTTGATAGTGGTTACCAGTGTACGCAACGCGTCGATTGCGTAATTGACCGAGTCGGCAATCGCACCGGTTATTTCTTCGGTTACCGTTGCGTGAACGGTCAAATCACCTTCCGCCAGGTTGGCCATTTCATCCAGTAGCCGTAAAATCGCGCGCTGATTACGCCGATTCTGCTCTAACGCCAGTTCCTCACGCTCTTTTGCGTTTGATACATTAATCCAGCCAAAATAGAGGAAGGCAATCAGTGCCACTATGCCAAATATGATTACCGCATAGTCGATGTATTTAAGCTGGCCCGCTTCTGTCTGGATGCTCTTCTCCAAATGCTGAGTTGCGTTTAACAGTGCCGCCGCGGTGACCTCCATGCGGCTGGCAGCGTCTTTAACTTCAAATAACACCGGCGACAATTCCAGAATAGCGTCAACGTGGTCACTCACCGATGTGAACAACATTGCCACTTCACGTAATTTACTGCGAACTTCTGAGTCTTTAACCCGGCGAATATTTAAGCCGGGAAAACCCTTGAGCATGCCTTCGAGCACACTGCCAAAAAGAGTCGCATCACGTCCAAAGCGGTCGGCAGCCGTTGTTGCACCTTCACCGCCAGCTAGTACCAGGTTTAAATTATTTTCAATACGCTGGGTCAGCATTAACTGCCGGCTGGCAATATAAATTTGTTGGGGATCGGATTTTTTTCTCACCAGAATACCAACAACTTCATCTGAAAAAGCCAGCAGCTGGGGGATGAATTCATTGATTACAACAACGTACTCAGAGACTTTTGAAATCGGCTCAAGACCCTCAAGTATCATATTGATATCAGACTGGTAACTGGTCCAGACCCTTTCCATCGCTTTGTATTCAGCGCTAACTGCATCAGGCAAGGGGCTTACACCTTTTACCGAATCGCCTTGCTTAAACTGGTTGATGGTTTTGATATAGTCATTACGTAATGATTCAAGACGCTTGAATGAACCAGCCTTACCTGCTGCCGCTTCCAGCGCCTGCGTCGATAGCCGCTGTGAGATCAGTGATTCGTTGGCCGCAATTTCCAGATGCTTTTGAATAGTAGCACGCTCACTACTTGCCCAGAAAAACAAAGCAAATGCAGTAACCAGAGTACCTATAACAACCCCTAGCAATCCTAATTCTAATTTACTTAGCCCTGAAGCTGTTCCTGTTCCTGCCGCCATAATAACTATTCCTCACATCCGTTTTTACACTGCAACTATTTTCTAGATGGCAATTTGTAAAAATCTTTCTTGTTGTATTAATTTTGCAAAACTGAATACTGGCCAATATTGATCTGCATTTTTAAATGCCATTTTTATATAGGGCCGAAGATTATCTGACAGAGACGGTATTTCAAATGTCTGCTCTTCAAGATAAAAATGCTTCAGGCCTAAAATTTCATCAACAATTAATCCAGTTAGCCCATTTTCGTGTTTCGCCACCAGCACACGGCTGTCTTTTCTCGAAGACACATCCTGACCTGTTACGAAGCCCTTTAAGTCAAGTAAAGGCAACAAATTACCGCGCACATTCGCTAATCCGACCATCCATGAGCGCACACCGGGTATCTGTGTATAAACCGGCATGTGTAATATTTCTGCCACCTCGTCCATCGATGCTATCAGCATCGAATCACCAATTCTAAAGCCAATACCCGTCCACGATTGCTTAACATCATCAAGAATAGGCAAACCAGCCGCCTTCTCTATTGATTCGGATTCTACTGTCAGCAATACTTCAAAAGGGCTCGCCATCGTTAGGCTCTTATACTTCAGTCATCGTTTTTTCGAGACGTCTAACTGCCTAAAACCGAATTAACGCGTTCTATTAATTCTGATTCTTTGGCCGGCTTGACGATATAATCTTTAGCGCCCTGGCGCATTCCCCAGACCTTATCGGTTTCCTGGTCTTTGGTGGTGATTATTATGATCGGAATATCTTTTGTTGTATCGTCTTTACTCAACGAACGCGTTGCCTGAAAGCCGTTCATGCCCGGCATAACCACATCCATCAGTATCAGATCAGGCAGCCCTTGTTTGGCTTTTTCTACACCTTCTTCGCCTGAAGTAGCCACAGAAACCTGGTGCCCATTCTTCTCCAGATAACCCTGGTAAACATGCACCTCTGTAGGCGAATCATCAACAATTAATATATGCGCCATTTTTTATACCACCCAATTAAAAATTTAAAATTCAGTTGCCACCTGATTAGTTTCAGGTTTTATCTCAAACAGCTGTGTCATTAAAAAGCATATTGTTTAATGGCACCCAGCAAATCATCTTTAGTAAACGGTTTGGTTAAATATTGTTCTGAGCCGACAATTCGACCTCGAGCACGGTCGAAAATACTGTCTTTGCTGGATAACATGATGACCGGCGTGCTTTTGAAGACATTATTATGTTTAATTAATGCGCAGGTTTGATAGCCATCGAGTCTGGGCATCATAATGTCTACAAAAATGATATCCGGTTTGTGCTCGGCGATTTTAGATAGCGCCTCAAAACCGTCTACAGCTGTCACAACATCACAGCCTTCTTTTTTTAATAAGTTTTCTGCAGTCCGGCGAATGGTTTTACTATCATCAATCACCATCACTTTTAACCCTGAAATTTCAACAGAATCGTCTGCCATAGTATTCCCAATTACTTATGTAAATGTGCGTTTACATACTTATTTAAAATATTACAGGTCTTTGCACCGGCTATTATTTGCCTGTAATTTAGCCTATGTGATGGGCTTTCGCAAATAAAAAATGCCATTTATTAAGAAACTTAGCCAACAAATGTTAAGTAAAATCTCACCTTAATCACTATAAGCTATTGAAATCAAAAGAAATTAACACTTTTGCAACAGTTTAGACCGCATTTTTTGCCCCGTTTACAGGGCTTACTTAATGTTAAACTATAGTGTATTTTCCTACCTTAAAGGTCGAAACAAAATTTTTTACCTTATGTAAAAATCATTACTTAACAGTCATTTAACATTAGAACACTGATCATGAATGTTATAAAAATTGGGGTCGTCATGGATCCCATCGAAAACATTAACACAAAAAAAGACAGCAGTTTTGCAATGATGCTGGCCGCCCAGAAAAAAAACTGGGAGGTTCACTATATCAGACCACAGGACCTGTACATCTATAACTCCAAGGTCCATTCCTGCTCGACAAAAATAAGCCTCGAAGATAACCCGGTAAAATGGTACCAGACGCACGGCGAACAGGACTCGGCGATCGATTTTTTTGATGTCATTTTAATGCGTCTCGACCCGCCATTTAATATGGATTATATCTACGTCACCTATCTGCTGGAACTGGCTGAAAAAGACGGGGTTCTGGTAGCGAATAAAGCCGCAAGCATCCGTGATGCCAATGAAAAGCTCTCTACAACCCTGTTTCCACAATGCTGCGTACCTAACCTGGTCAGCAGCCAAAAAGAGCGCTTAAAGGCTTTCATACAAAAACACAATGACGTTATTTTAAAGCCGCTCGATGGCATGGGCGGAGCCTCTATCTTCAGGGTGCGTTCAGATGACCCTAACCTCAATGTCATCATTGAAACGCTAACTGACAACGGCCATAAAATGACCATGGCTCAGCAATTCATTCCCGAGATTAAACAGGGCGATAAACGCATTTTATTAATTGATGGCGAAGCCGTTCCTTTTGCCCTGGCTCGTATACCCGGCAAAGGCGAAACCCGTGGCAATTTAGCGGCTGGCGGCAGCGCCAAAGGTCAGCCACTCACCGACCGCGACCGCTGGATCTGTGAGCAGGTTGGCCCCAGCTTGAAAGCAAAGGGACTCATATTCGTTGGCATTGATGTCATCGGCGACTACCTTACAGAAATTAACGTCACCAGCCCGACCTGCATTCGTGAACTCGATGCTGAATTCGGGCTAGATATTGCCACCGATTTATTGAACGTGATTGAGACCAGGTTAACCGCATGAAACTTTTATCGCCGCTTCTATTTAGCCTTTTTGTTCTGCTCGCCTGCGACTCACAAAACAATAACAACACCAACCCGGCCGCTGTATCAGACAGTAACAAATTCCAGCATTCGATTCTCAGTTTTGGCACCATCATTGATGTTACGGTGATTGGTGTTGATGCCAGCCAGGCGCAACAGGCCTTTACGATTTTAGAAGAGGACTTCAAGTACTGGCACCGGGTCTGGAACCCGTGGTTAAAAGGACCGCTTTCCAGAGTTAACAGCCTGATCCCGACAAAAGCGGCTTTCAATCTGCCGCTGCACCTGATCCCCTTGATCGAACAAAGCCAGGGCTATTATCAACAATCTGAAGGGCTTTTTAATCCTGCTATAGGCCAACTGATCAATCTATGGCGTTTTCATGAGCACAAGCAAGCCCACAAACAACCCCCTGATGAGCAGCAGATCCAGGCCTTGATTTCAGCACGACCCACTATGCAGCAGCTGCATTTGCAAAACATACAATTACAAAGCGAGAACGAAAACGTACTGTTGAATTTTGGTGCCTTTGCAAAAGGCTACGCTATCGAACGCAGCATTAAAACCCTGCAAAACCTTGGCATCGAGAACGCGGTTATTAATGCCGGCGGCGACCTGAAAGTCCTCGGCCAGCATCACGACAGAGCCTGGCGCATTGGTATTCGCCACCCCAGAGATAAAAGTGCCATGCTTGCCTCAGTACAGGCCAGTGATCATGAAAGCGTTTTTACCTCGGGTGATTATGAACGCTATTTCATCTTTAATGATAAACGTTATAACCATATTCTCGACCCCAGAACTGGCTACCCGGCTGACCTCTCACAATCGGTCACCGTGATCCATGCTGACGCCGGCCGAGCAGATGCGGCCGCCACTGCCCTGTTTGTTGCCGGCCCAGAACACTGGCACCGCATAGCTAAGAAAATGGGCATTAAATTTGTGTTACTGGTGGCAGCCAATGGTGAGGTTCACATGAACCCGGCCATGGCTAAACGCATTCAATTAAACCTGCCCGATGCAGCATCTGTTAAAATCAGTGACACTTTATAAACCCATGATAAAAGCACCCGTATAACAATGGCGACCATAATTTCCCCGACAAAAGCAGGTGCGGCCGACAGACTCAGCATGACGATTTTGTTAATGGCAATTTTCCATGGCATCGTCATTCTGGGCATCACTTTTTCAGACAATGACAATGACAGCGAAACAGCACCGACCCTTGATGTGATTTTGGTTCAGTCGCAAAACAGCAAAAGCCCGCTGAAAGCAGACTACCTGGCACAAGTTTCACAAGATGGTGGAGGCAACGCCGATCAAAAGCTGCGGCCCACTGATATGTTTTCAGCGCCCACATTATCACAAACTCCGGGCATTGCTCCCGAACAGAGCGTGGCCTCAATCAGCAAGATTCAACACATTAATCAGCAAAAAATCATCACGCAAAAAAAGTCCGATTACGCCATCAAAACCGACAAACACATCAGCAAAGAAGAACAGGCCACGCCAGATACACAGCAGACCCCCGATTATCAGGCAGAAATCGCAAGAATGGCCGCCGAGCTGGATAAAACCACCGAACAACTGACTAAAAAACCACGTAAGAAATTTATTAACTCGCGTACCCGTGAACACGTAGCGGCTAACTATATGCGCCAGTGGATTGATAAAGTCGAGCGCATAGGCAACCTGAATTACCCGGACGAAGCCATTCGCAGCCAGCTCAGTGGTACCCTGATTATGGATGTGGTCATCAATCACAAAGGCGAGCTGATTGAATATAACTTAAAGCGCTCGTCAGGCCATAAGTTACTGGATGATGCCGCCAGGCGCATCATTAGTCTGGCATCGCCTTTTGCCCGCTTCCCTGAAGCCCTTAAAAAAGAAGCCGAAGTGATCCATATTACCCGTAGCTGGGTTTTTGAAAGCGACAACTCTCTGAGCAGCCATTAAATAATGCCCTGTCTCGACGAATTTATTTTGCTGTTCTGGCTGTAAAATCTCAATTTCCGTATATGCTTATACAATGGAAATCAAAAACTCAGCACCGCAATACCTGAGCAATCATTTTTTGATTGCGATGCCATCACTCGATGATATCAACTTCAGCCAGTCTGTTACCTATATCTGCGAGCATAACCAGGAAGGCGCCATGGGCGTTACCATCAACCGCCCGTCTGACGTGCTTTTACAGGACATACTCGAACAGATTCAGGTAAAACCTGCCAGCAAAACGATTGGTCATGAAACAATTTATCATGGTGGGCCGGTGCAAACAGACCGCGGCTTTATTTTACATAACAAAACCGAGTCCAAATGGGACGCCAGCCTTGAAATCACCGATAAAATTCAGCTTACCAGCTCCAAAGATATCCTCAAAGCCATCGCCAATGACGATGGCCCTGAAAACCATTTAATCACTTTAGGGTATGCCGGATGGGGCAGCGGCCAGTTAGAACAGGAAATGGCCGGCAATCTCTGGCTAAGCTGCCCGGCAAATGATGATATTATTTTCCATACACCGATTGAAAAACGCTGGGAATCTGCGGCATTATTGCTGGGTATCGATTTGCAATTATTAAGTAACGATGCAGGACATGCCTGAACACGCTCCCTCGACAACAGACAGATGACAACTAAAAAAGCGATTCATACCGTGCTGGGTTTCGATTTCGGTGCCAAACGCATCGGCGTGGCCGTCGGCCAAACCCTGACCGGTAATGCCAGCCCGCTAGCAACCTTAACAAACGTTAACAACAAACCCGACTGGCAGCGTATTGAGTCGCTGCTCAAGGAATGGAAACCTGAAGCACTGATAGTCGGCCTGCCTTATTTGCTCGACGGCCAGGCAACTGAAATGACAGTACGAGCCGATAAATTTTCTCGTCGTCTGCATGGTCGTTTTGGCCTGCCTGTGTTCACCATCTCCGAAACATTGTCTTCATTTGAAGCCGAAGATCAGCTCAAACAAAACCAGAAAATAGACAAGCAAAACAAACATGAAATTGATAAACTAGCCGCAGCACTTATCACCGAAACCTGGCTAAAAGAAGAATATGACAAAAATACATAGCCCCGATACTTTAATCCAGAGTTTAAGCAGCCAGCTCAGTGAATCTTTAGCTCAAAAACAGATTACAGATCCGGTTATGGTCGGCATTCACACCGGCGGTGCCTGGGTTGCAGAACAATTACATAAAAAACTCAAACTCAAAGAGCCGTTAGCCACGCTCAATATCAGCTTTTACCGTGACGACTTTTCACGCATTGGTGTGCACCCACAAGTCACTCCATCAACTTTGCCCAATGAAATTGAAAACCGTCACATCATTCTCGTCGACGACGTGCTGCAAACCGGCCGAACCATACGGGCGGCGATGAATGAGTTATTTGACTACGGTCGTCCGGCTTCAATCACTCTGGTTTGCCTGCTGGAACGAGACGGGCGCGAGCTGCCCATTCGAGCGGATATTGTCGGTCAACAATTAACATTAAGAGATGATGAACAAGTCAAATTAACCGGCCCCGAACCACTGGCATTTGATATCAAACACGTTACCCTGGACTAAGCGAGACACAATTCAAACATGGTTAATAAAAACGCCCGCGCAACCAATCCTCTACTGGGTCAGGACCACTGGAATATCCAGCTGGATGAAAATGGACGTTTAAAACATTTCCTGACGATTGAGGGTCTGGGCAGCGAAATCCTGACCGAAATTCTGGATACCGCCGAAAACTTCACCAGCGTTAATAAGCGCACTGTAAAAAAGGTGCCGCTGTTGCGCGGCAAAACCATTACCAACCTGTTTTTTGAAGCCAGCACGCGAACCCGCACCACTTTTGAGCTCGCTGCTAAACGCCTGTCTGCCGATGTTTTAAATATCAATATCAGCACCTCGGCAACCAGCAAAGGCGAGTCTCTTCTCGACACACTCTACAACCTTCAGGCCATGCAAACCGACATGTTCGTGATTCGCCATCAGGACTCCGGTGCGGCGCATTTTGCAGCTCGCCATGTTGCGCCCTATATCAGCGTACTCAATGCCGGAGATGGCCGCCATGCTCACCCAACCCAGGCCATGCTCGACATGCTCACTATCCGTCAAAATAAAGGCCATGACTTCAGCGCTCTGCGAGTCGCGATTGTTGGTGATATTTTACATTCTCGGGTTGCACGCTCACAGATCCATGCATTGAACACACTCAATATAGGTGACATCAGAGTCGTCGCTCCGCGCACCTTGCTACCTGCCGACATCGAAAAACTGGGCGTAAACGTTCACTACAATTTACAGCAAGGCATAGCCGATGCAGATGTGGTGATTATGCTGCGACTGCAAAAAGAACGCATGCAGGGAGCGATGTTACCGAGCGAGCTGGAATATTATCAGCAGTACGGCCTGACCAGTGAAACCTTAAAATATGCCAAACCCGATGCCATTGTCATGCACCCCGGCCCGATCAACCGTGGTGTTGAAATTGAATCCTGCGTTGCTGATGGCATGCAATCCGTTATTTTAGATCAGGTCAGCAATGGCATCGCCGTTCGCATGGCCGTAATGTCGATGACATTAGGCACCAGCGCCCAGCAGACGGGAGACGACAAATGAATCAGCCATCAGGCATCCTGATTAAACAAGGCCGGCTGATAGACCCTGCCAATCAACTGGACGCGGTTAAGGATATTTATCTGGAGAACGGGCGGGTTATCGCTATCGATGATCATATCGAACAGTCAAAAACTGCCGCCGCTGAAGAGATCGATGCCCGCGGACTGATCGTCATGCCCGGCATCATCGATCTCTGTGCGCGGGTGCGTGAACCCGGTCTGGAACACAAAGCCACCATCAAAACAGAAACGATTGCAGCATCAAAGGCCGGCATCACAACATTATGCTGCCCGCCTGATACCGACCCGGTGATAGATGAAAAAGCCGTTGTTGACCTGATCAATCACGGCGTAAAAAATGCCGCCCATAGCCACATTGTTTGTCTTGGCGCGATGACCTCTAAACTAAAGGGCGAACACCTGAGTGAAATGGCAGCTCTTAAAGCCGCTGGCTGTGTTGGCATTTCCAATGCCAGCCGCCCAATCACTAACACGCTGGTACTCCGCCGTGCGCTGGAATACGCCAGCTCACATGACTTGACGGTATTCATTGAACCCAACGACCCTTATTTGAGCAACCACGGTTGCGCCCATGAAGGTGCCGTCGCTACCCGGCTTGGCTTGCCCGGCATTCCCGATGCGGCCGAAAGCACCGTTATAGCCCGTGACCTTGAATTAATTGCAGAGATAGGCGCACGCGTTCACTTTGGCCGCATTTCTTCCGCCCGCAGTATCGGCTTGATTGAGCAGGCACAAAAACAGGGATTGAAAGTCACCGCTGATGTTGCTATCCATCAGCTGTTTTTAACCGAAATGGACCTTAGCACTTATAACAGTCACTGCCATGTCTTGCCGCCCTTTCGTGAATTGCGCGATCGTGATGCACTCCGATACGCCGTCGCAAACGGTATAGTGCAGGCGATATGTTCCGATCATCAGCCCCATGAAGAAGACGCCAAGCTTCACCCGTTCCCGGCGACTGAACCGGGCATATCGGGTCTTGAAACCTTGTTACCGCTGACATTAAAACTGGTCTCGGAAAACATTTTAAGCTGGCAGCAAGCTGTGACCTCACTGACTATTGCACCCGGAAAAATACTGGGCATTGATAAAGGTCATTTGTCGATTGGTGCCGTCGCCGACCTGGCGATCATCAACCCGGACAAAGACTGGACTCTGGAAGCAGAAACAATGAAAAGTCAGGGTAAAAACACGCCGTTTTTAGGCTGGCATTTTCAGCACCAGCTAGCGCATACGATTATTAACGGACAACTGATCAGGTAATAAGCAGCCAGATCTCGAGATACACAGATCTGGCCGTTTCATCATGGCTTATGATGCCCTGTTAAGACGACGACGCATCAAAAGCGGCATGCCGACTATCAGATATGTCCATGGCGAAATCGCCGCGCTGCCACTGCTTGATGGAGTTGATGGCGATGGCTCAGTAACCGGCGGCGGCACACACGCTGTATTGTGAACAGGTAACGGATTTACAGACGCTGTATCCAGTGCAATGTTAGCGACCCAGCCAGCATCGGCGCCATAACTTGCAATATAATCTTTGTTATATCGCCACTCAATAACGTGATCACCTTCACCGGATAATGTGACTGTTTTATGAGCCCAGCCAGCATCGCCTGAACGGGCATCAATCTTTTTATTATTCACCCATAATTCCAGAAAATCATAGGTTTGCTCCGAGCAGACCTTCCAGTCAAAATACACATTTCTTGCTGCATTGCCTGGTGCCACATTCACATAAGCAAATAAACTGCTTTGCTGGCTATCGTTTATGACACCAGACTGGAATGTATAAAACCCATCATTGGTTGCCTGCACCTCTGACCAGCTTTGAGTACCCGCTAAAGCCCATTGTATTGTGTTATCGGCTTCAACATTTGAAAAAACAGAGGCATTCACCACACTTGAGGTCACAGGTATGGAAATCGAACCTGTGGCCAATGCGGTACCGGTCATATCGATAGATAGCGTCTCTGATGAACTGCCTAACGGCCCAGCCAGAAAACCAAGGCTCACAGTACATGTGGCACCAGGGGCTATGGTGGTACCGCTACAGCTGTCAGCCGCAATCGTAAAGTCAGTGCCACTGAGGCTAATACTGGAAATACCAAAGGCCGCGCTTGAAACACTACTCTCGATCACATAATCATAATGGCCGTTTAAACCTGTTAGCCAGGTACCCACTTTTGCAACAGGCTCTATGGTAATGTCACTGGTAGTTAAGGTCACCCAGTCACTATAGCTCTCAACGCGTGTATAAACCCCGTACGCATTGGCATCGGCACAACCGTAACCCCAGCTGACGATGCCGGCCTGCACCCAGTTGCCGGTACCGTTTTCAAAAATTAAAGGACCGCCACTGTCACCCTGACAGGAATCCACACCACCCACAGGCAGACCCGCACACATCATGTTATCGGTTATCTGCCCAGATGTCAGATTGCCAGCGGCATTGCAGGTCGCATTTGAAACATATGGCATCGCCACATCACGCAAGATATTGGGGTAACTCTGAGTAGAAGGAGCATAAGGGTCTTGTGCTATTACCCCGCCCCAGCCGATAGCAGTGACATTATTATCAACGATTAATGCCGGTGCGGAATGGACATCAATAAATGATAAAGTCGGCACACCTGACGCAGGAGTAGCCAGCTTCAGCAACGCGATATCATTATCTGATGTCGCCTCGTCATACTCGGGGTGCACGATGATTTGGCTGATCGCCGTGGCTGGAATATCGGCTGTTAATAGATCATGTTCACCCACAAAAGCAAAAACACCACCTATCTCTTTTCCAACCACGCAATGGGCGGCCGTCAATACCCACTGCTCTGAAATTAAGGAGGCGCCACAAAAGAAATGCGGGATGCCAGGATATAAAATAGGATCACCTGAGTTAACAGGAGGTGGTGGATTTGAGCCATTTGACTGATTTGAAGAAGACAATAAAACCATCCAGGGCCATTGTGCTTCGGATGACGGGTTGCCACCGACAATTCGGGGTTGAAAAACGCTTTCTGCGTGCGCGGTCTGGGCACCCGCCAGGGTGCTTAAGATAACAGTTGCAACCATTATCAGCTTCTTAATAGCATTTTTACGCATTATTTCCTTTCCTACGCTCATATCGATTCAATATCGAAGACCTTACAACAGCTAAAAACCAGGAATCAGCACCAAGAATAAATAACTTTCAGTTTATAAACATAGCATAAATTCTTTCACTTAGATTCCAACCAGGTCTCATTTAGTGCATATTTCTCGACCACAGCTGATTTTTTGTTCTTAAATGGCTATTTTAATAAAAGCAGCCCAAGTCCTTTCACTCCAGACTGTGTCTGTAGTTTTGACACGAGTTTCAGAAAGCGGCAAAACTGACGATTATTTTTATAAAAAATCTGCATACAATACAACAACCTAGGCGAAACACTAGGGTAAACCCTAGGTAGTCTACGCCGTCAACCTAGTTTTATTATTTGCTTATAAAGACTCTAATAGTAACCAAGCAACATTGATCAAACACTGATTGCTTATATGTCTTCGAACGACATTAACGTGTTAATTGAAGTCATTGTTATATGTAAATATCCTCTTGTAAGGCCATTAGTTTACTAATGGCCTTTTTTTTGCTTTTTTATCATTCCCGGCATCATCCTGTTACCAGCTCAGCTTTCTCAGCGTACGACTCTGCCAGCACCACTTTATTCCGGCCTGTCGATTTTGCCTCAAGCAGTGCCAAATCAGCACGTCTAACCAGATCCAGACCTAAATCTATCACCTCACCGCCCATTTTACCCAGCGCCATGCCGGCCACACCGATTGAGATATTAACGCTCAGCGACTTTCCTTCTGCCAGGTTAAAGTTATGCAGTGCCAGACTTTCGCGTATTCTTTCAGCCACAAGGCGGGCATCGTTGACCGGGGTTTGTGGCAACAATACAACAAATTCTTCGCCGCCATAACGGGCAACCATATCGCTGCCACGCAAGTGCTGATCAATGATTCCGGCCACTTCTCGCAGCACCAGATCGCCCACCTGATGCCCCAGACTGTCGTTCACCTGCTTAAAGCGATCAACATCGAGAAACATGCAGCTCAGTTCATAGCTGTAACGCACCGAGCTAGACACCACTTCGGTCAGGCGGCGCTCAAAGAAACGCCTGTTATAAACACACGTTAATGGATCCGTCATGCCAATTCGTTCAAGTTTAGTGACATTCAATGCGTTTTCGATACAGATCGAGACAATAGCCGCTAAACGCTGTAAGAAATCGGTACTGGTGGACTGCTGAAAACGGTCATGTCTTTTGCTGCCAAGGTTAAGGCTGCCGATCAGCCTGCCTTGTCGGATCAACGGGATTAATGCTACCGACTGTAAGATTTTCTCTCCGCCTGCAAACAATTCTTCATGTTGCTGCTGGAATGCCATTAACCGGGGCGACAGCTGCTTATCAAACCACTTTTCCACTTCAGCTGACTCAGTCACCAGCTTCAGTTCGGGCAACTGATCGGTTTGCAGACCGGTTTCATCGAGAAAACGCAATAGTTCATATTCGGGATCTATCAAAATCAGCGTCACTGAATTCAGATCAAAAACATTACGATAGTTGTTAATAATAATTTGTAATAAATCACGCAGGGAGTGCGTACTGATCAAGAGCAATTCCATTTCGGAAAAGCGTTGCAGTTTTTCTTCATTATGGCGTGCATTGCGCATCAGATTATTCATCTGACGCTGGAGATTTTTATTTTCAGCCCTTAGTTGATCAATTTCTGTCTTCATCAGATCACATGGATACCATTGGTCTATTTTGGGTATATGAGGTCACAAAAACTTTTATTAATGACCGCCACAATACCATGTCTATCAACTGTTTATTATAGTTTTTTATCCGGCTCGTCACTCTCAAAGCCGTTGTCGTCTTCTTCGGCCTCGAGGCGATCTAACTCGGATTCCATTTCATCGTCTGACATTTCATTGTATTCGTCTTCATCATCTTGCTGCTCGGCTCGACGTTTCAGCACGATACGTGAAATCAACAAGCCCGCCTCAAACAAAAATAACATTGGCAATGCCAGGATTGTCTGCGAAATAATATCAGGTGGCGTTAACAACATGCCTATAACAAAGGCACCAACCACGATATAAGGCCGTTTTGCTGCCAGAGCATCTGGCGTGGTCGCACCGATCATAATCAGTAAAAATACCGCAATCGGTACTTCAAAGGCGATACCGAAAGCAAAAAATATGGCCAGAATAAAATCCAGATACTGCCCAATATCGGTCATCATGACAACGCCTTGTGGCGAAATCGCAATTAAAAAACCAAACAATAAAGGGAACAATACAAAATAGGCAAATGAGACGCCGCAGTAAAATAAAATGATGCTGGATATCAGTATTGGTGCCGCCATTGTTTTTTCATTTTTATACAAACCCGGCGCAATAAATGCCCACATTTCATATAACAAATAAGGCACTGCCAGAAATACAGAGACCATTAATACCAGCTTGAAAGGCACCAGGAAAGGTGCCGCCACCCCGGTTGCGATCATTGATGTGCCTTCTGGCATTAATGAAATCAGCGGTTGCGCCACAAAGGTGAAAATTTCTTCGGAAAAGCTGAACAGCGCCAGAAACAATATCAGCACGACTAAAACCATGCGCATCATTCTGTCGCGTAATTCCAGCAAATGCGACATAAAGCCTTTTTCTTGTTGCAGGTTTTCCTCGGGAGACGTACTGTTATCCGTCATGTCTGGATTGCTTATCTGTATCAGTGACAACTACGTTGTCATCATTAGTTAGTTTCTTGTTATTAGCGACTGCCGGATTTTCAAAAGCACGTGCTTCACGTCTTTCTTTTTGAACCTGCGCGGTGGCTTTCCGGTGCTCTTCTTCTTTTAGCTGCTGCTGTTGCTTTTTTTCTGCCGCTATTTGCTCGTGGTCCTTTTCTTCATCCTCGTCCATAAATTCCAGATAATCATCTTCAGCCGCATTTTTGTCTGTGGCCGCATCATCATCCATATTATAAGAGAAGCCACTGCGGATATCACCGGCCTCTCTGTTTACCTTGCTTTGCAGTTCCTTGAGCTGGACTTCCTGATTATGCAAAAGCCGTTTAAGTTCGGTAGTATCAAACTCGCTTGCGACATCGCTCTTTACACCTTCAACAAAACGACGGGCCTTACCAAACCAGTGCCCGGCAGTGCGCGCAACGCCGGGCAAGCGTTCAGGACCAATCACCACCATCGCCAGAATGGAAATCAGCATGATTTCCCAGAAACCGATATCAAACATCTATCAACTACCCGTTAAGTAAAGTCATTCAGGAATTACTTTTACTTTAAGACTTTGTTTCGTCTTTTTCTTTGCGAACTTCTGCATCGATAATCCGGCCATCTTCTTTCTTTGCAATTTGTTCGTCCGGCTCAGCTTCTTCACTGCTCTTAACCGCTTTTTTGAAACTCTTTATCGCGTTACCCAAATCACCGCCCACATTACGCAATTTTTTTGTGCCAAACAGCAAGATAACAATGCCTAAAATAATAACCAGTTGCCAGATACTAATACCCATTTTACTCTCCAGAAATAAATTTTTAATCAGTTGTTCGGGATGCTTTTTCTGCCAGACCAGATAATCCAAATCGGCGGTCCAGCTCGTTCAATACATCCTCAGCTTTAATATTTTGTTGGCTTAACAACACCATGCAATGAAACCATAAATCCGCAATTTCATAGACAATTTTTTCCTTCTCTCCATCTTTTGCAGCCATCACTGTTTCTGTTGCTTCTTCGCCGATTTTTTTTAAAATCGAGTCCAGCCCCTGCTGATAGAGTCTGGCAACATACGAGCTATCCGGCTCTGCACTTTTACGTGCCTGCAGAACTTCTTCAAGACGCGTCAGGACATCATTACTCATTGATAGATTTCCTTTGGATCTTTTAAGACAGCTTCAACAACCTGCCATTGATTATCTTTAAGTTCACTATAAAAACAGCTTTCCCGCCCTGTATGACAGGCAATGCCACCCACTTGTTCCACCTGTAAAACAATCACGTCTGAGTCGCAATCAAGGCGAATGGATTTCACTTTTTGAATATGGCCCGAGCTTTCGCCTTTGTGCCATAGTTTCTGGCGTGAACGCGAAAAATAAACCGCTTCATTTTTTTTGGCCGTGATTGCCAGTGATTCACGGCTCATCCAGGCCATCATCAAGATGCGTCCAGATGCGGCATCCTGGGCGATGGCAGGCACCAGACCCTCATCTGTCCATTTTACCTGATTAAGCCAGCCTGTATGTTCATTATTCATCACAGACGCACCTCGATACCGTAGCCAGCCATATGTTGTTTGGCTTCGTTCACCGTGTATTCTGCAAAATGAAAAATGCTGGCGGCTAAAACCGCATCGGCATGGCCTTTCGTCACGCCTTCAGCCAGATGATCGAGGTTGCCGACACCGCCCGATGCAATTACCGGCACATTCACGGCATCGGTAATCGCGCGCGTCAAATCCAGATCAAAGCCGATTTTTGTGCCGTCACGATCCATACTGGTTAAGAGGATTTCACCGGCGCCATAGTCGACCATCTTGATAGCCCACTCCAGCGCATCAATACCGGTTTCTTTGCGCCCGCCATGGGTAAAAATTTCCCATTTGTCGGCCTCACCTTCGGCATTAACTCGTTTTGCATCAATTGCCACCACTATGCACTGTGAACCGACTTTATCCGACGCTTCTTTTACAAATTCGGGATTGAAGATAGCGGCTGAGTTTATCGCTACCTTATCCGCACCGGCATTTAGCAAACGGCGCACATCATCAATCGAGCGCACACCACCGCCAACGGTCAGTGGTATAAATACCTGCTCGGCTACCTGTTCGACCACATGAATGATGGTATCGCGGTTATCTGATGTCGCAGTGATATCAAGAAAGGTAATTTCATCCGCGCCTTCAGCATCATATCGACGCGCCACTTCAACCGGGTCTCCGGCATCACGGATATCAACAAATTGAACACCCTTGACAACGCGACCATCGGCCACATCAAGACAGGGGATAATACGCTTGGCGAGGGACATTAAACCTGACTACCCACAGAATCGGCCCAGGCCTGTGCTGCTTTAAGGTCCAGTGTGCCTTCATAAATAGCACGGCCTGTAATGGCACCCATAATGCCCTCGTCTTCAACGGCTACGAGCGCTTTGATATCATCCATATTGGTAATGCCGCCAGAAGCAATCACAGGAATATGAATTGCCTGCGCCAGTTTGACTGTTGCCTCAATATTAACGCCCTGCATCATGCCATCGCGCGATATATCAGTATAGATAATCGATTCGACACCATCTTCTTCAAAACGTTTTGCCATATCTATCACATCATGTTTTGATAATTTTGACCAACCATCGGTGGCTACTTTGCCGTCTTTGGCATCCAGACCGACGATAATATGCGTTGGAAATTCGGCACAAATTTCAGGCACAAAATGAGATTCCTGAACCGCCTTTGTGCCCACGATGACATACCTGACACCGGCATCAAGATAGGTCTCAATGGTTTCTTCACTTCGAATACCACCGCCAATCTGAACCGGCAGATCCGGAAATGCTTTACATATTTCATGCACAATGCCGGCATTTTTAGGTTCGCCGGCAAAGGCCCCGTTTAAATCAACCAAATGCAATCGGCGTGCGCCAGCCTCTACCCATTTTGCAGCGACTTCAACCGGATCTTCAGAAAATATGGTTTCATCATCCATATCACCCTGACGCAAACGCACACATTTACCGTCTTTAAGATCAATTGCAGGAATTAATAACATAATTTGCCTCGTTCACTTTCCATTCGTTTATGGCTGCCCATTCCAATGACAGAAATTTTTTAATAATTGCAAACCATCGGCCGCACTTTTTTCCGGATGGAATTGTACAGCCATGACATTGTTTTTTGCCAGCGCGCACACAAAATCAATACCGTATTGAGTGCGTGCCGCAATAATGCCGGCATCTGATGGATCGGCATAATAACTATGCACAAAATAAAAGCGGCTATCTTGTTCGATATTTTGTAGCAGCGGATGCTCTATCGCCCAATGCACCTGATTCCAGCCCATGTGCGGCACCTTTAACTTCAACCCCTCGTCATCCAGCATCTCATTGCTAAAGCGATGCACATCGCCCTGAAAAAGATTAAGACAGTCGACGCCCTGGTTTTCTTCACTATGTGCCAGCAAAACCTGCATGCCCATGCATATACCCAGAAAGGGTTTTTCAGCCGCAGCTTTTAACACCACGTCTGCCAGATGCCGAGCTTTTAACTCTTGCATGCAATCACGCGCAGCTCCCTGACCAGGAAACACGACATGATCGGCATTATTAATATCTTCTGGGTTTGAGGTCACAATGACCTGGTCGGAGTTTTTAGCGACGTGTTCTATCGCCTTGGAAACCGAGCGCAGGTTTCCCATACCATAATCAACAACAGCAATCAGAGACATTGGAACCTACAGTGCCCCTTTCGTTGATGGCAAGATACCTTGCATGCGCGCATCAGGCTCAATCGCCATTCGCAGAGCGCGGCCAAATGCCTTGAATATTGTTTCCGCAATATGATGGGCGTTACGTCCGCGGATAGTGTCGATATGCAGACTTGCATGGGCATGATTAACGAAGCCCTGAAAAAATTCATGAAATAAATCAACATCGAAGTCACCAATACTGGCGCGTTTAAAATCCACATTAAACTCAAGACCGGGACGACCTGAAAAATCAATCACCACACGAGACAACGCTTCATCCAGAGGCACATATGAATGTCCATAACGTGTAATGCCCTTTTTATCAGCCATTGCCTGACTAAACGCCTGCCCCAATGTGATGCCAATATCTTCTACCGTATGGTGCGCATCGATGTGCAAATCGCCCATTGCCCGCACATCCATATCAATCATGCCGTGACGAGCAATTTGATCCATCATATGATCTAGAAATGCCACGCCCGTTTCAAAGTTTGATTGCCCGGTTCCATCAAGATTAATACTGACACTGATTTGAGTTTCCAGTGTGTCGCGGCTTATTTCAGCCTTGCGTTCCGCCATGCGGTAAGCTCCGATCTTGTAAAAGCTATAGGATACAACGGATAGACTAACGGGTGTATTACTTTACGGTAAAAAACACTGTTTTTCCGTAACTTAGCTTTATTTTTATCCCAAATCTGGTTTTATTTCAAAGCCACCGTCACGCAGCCGTTACCTGAAGCCAGAAGGTAACCGGTCCGTCATTGGTCAATGAGACTTTCATATCCGCCCCAAATTGTCCGCTTTGCACAGTATTTAGTGATTTTTTGGCTATTTTTAACGCCACCTCGAATAATCGCTGCCCCTCTTCAGGGCTGGCTGCCGATGAAAAACTCGGCCGCAGCCCTTTTCCCGTGTCCGCTGCCAGCGTAAATTGTGGCACCATCAATAGCTCGCCAGCAATATCTTGCAAACTTAAGTTCATTTTGTCGTCTTTATCAGCAAAAACGCGATACTTTAGCAATTTATCGACCAGGCGCTCAACCTCCTTTTCACTATCACCCTTTTCTATGCCGAAAAGAACCAGCAAGCCCGTATTAATAGCGGCTATCTGCCGGCCCTGCACCACAACAGACGCCTCGGTAACCCGCTGAAGTAACGCTATCAAGACAGGCGCTCCGCGAGCTTATCTGTTATTTCCACCAGCTTTTGAGCAATACCCGGTTCGCTGACCGCGTGTCCGGCATCCGCAATCATATGCAATTCTGCTTCTGGCCAGGCCTGATGCAACGCCCAGGCTTGCTCGGCTGGACAGATCACATCATAACGCCCATGCACGATATAACCTGGAATGTGTTTTAACTTATGCGCTGCACTCAATATCTGATCGGGCTCTAAAAAACTATGATTCACAAAATAATGCGATTCAATACGCGCCACACTCAACGCCACATAAGGATCAGAAAAATAATCGACTAACGCGTCATTCGTTTGCAAACAAGCCGTGCGCCCTTCCCACACTGACCAGGCCTCAGCTGCGCGCATTTTTGCCACTTCATCGCTGCCGGTTAATCGCTGATAATAAGCCTTGATCATATCGCCACGCTCAGACTCGGGAATTGGCGCAACAAAGTCCTGCCAGTATTCTGGAAATAAAGCACTTGTACCCTGCTGATAAAACCAGCGCACATCTTTATCACGACACAGAAATATCCCTCTCAATACAAGCCCCAAAACATGTGAAGCATGCGACTGAGCGTAAAGCAGTGCCAGGGTTGAGCCCCAGGAACCACCAAATACAACCCACTTATCAATCTCTAATACCGCTCTTATCCGCTCCATGTCCTGTACCAGATCCTGACTGGTATTATGCAGCAGGCTGGCATGAGGCAGTGACTGCCCGCAGCCTCTTTGATCAAATAAAATGATTCGGTATTTTCGAGGATCAAAAAAACGCCGGTGTAGCGGTTCGCTGTTTGCACCCGGGCCGCCATGCAAAAAAACAACCGGTATGCCATCAGGGTTACCCGACTCCTCAAGATACAGCCGATGCACTTCGTCTACTTGCAAAAACTGCTGCTTATAAGCATGCAGCTCTGGATATAAATAATGAAACATATCGCAGCCTTTGTAATTTTCTATCATTATATGACATACTATCCAATAAAGTGCCTGTCACCACAGACGAATTTAATCCGCCGCCTTTTGTAAGATAATTCCTACATCACGTAGCGCATTCTACCTACAACATGTTCCGAATCTCCGTATAGAAGCAGACATAGGCATTGGGCATAATATGCTCAGACCTAGGGAGAACGAGGTCTGCAAGGAAGCTCATTTTTACCAGGAAGTAGCGGAGTCTCAGGGAAAAGGAATCTAAGGACAGTCAGAGACTCTCAAAGGAACGAGCAGGAAATAACAGGATGTAAATATTGCGCGAGGCTAAATCACCAAGTCTGCTAGGATGGCAAAACCCGGTCATGGAATGACCGGGTTTTTTATTGCCTGCGAGATATGCATTTACCTGCAACGATACGGCCTGAGGCAAATTATGTGTCCTCTACGTGTCCATTTTTCAGAATTTTCTTACACACACCGCAGAACCCAGACTCCAAAACTTTACGAAATAACTGACAGATTTACTAATAGCACTCTGTATAATTCTTTACTGTCTTATTACAAGGATGTTGTGGAGATACCCCAACTCTTCAATTAGACTGACAAACCTCCTGTCAGGGAAGCCAAAAATTCCAGCCAAGGATAGGCTGGAATTTCTTTTTTATCTGCTTTTGCGTTATTGTTAAATCAGTCACTGGCCAGCACAATGGCCAGTGACTGATTATTTTAAATAAACTTGCAAATACATACATTACCCGTATCTTATGCGGCATGACTCAATTTATCCCACCACCAAAATCAATTTTACGCCAGGCCG
The DNA here is from genome assembly GCA_029882395.1 of Gammaproteobacteria bacterium. Taxonomy (GTDB): domain Bacteria; phylum Pseudomonadota; class Gammaproteobacteria; order SZUA-229; family SZUA-229; genus JAUVDT01. The sequence continues at coordinate 50,309 of JAOUKT010000004.1, read as the reverse complement.
GTCAGGCTATCAGCCACTTTCAAATGATTCGCGAAGGCGACAGAATATTGCTCGGTTTATCCGGCGGCAAGGACTCCTTAACGTTATTGCATGTATTGCATCACTTTCAACGACACGCGCCCATCAACTTCGAACTGGGTGTGATGACAGTCGACCCACAAGCCGGCGATTTTGACCCTTCGCCAATGATTCCGTATATAGAATCACTGGGACTTGAATACCACTATATGCAAGAAGCCATTATGGACATGGCCAAAGAGCATATGGGCAAGCCCTCTTACTGTGCTTTTTGTTCCCGCATTAAACGCGGCATAATGTACAGCACAGCCAGAAAGCACCGATACAATGTCATAGCACTGGCGCAACATCTGGATGACCTCGCCGAGAGTTTTTTAATGGCGGCTTTTCATTTAGGCAAGATCAAAACCATGAAAGCTCACTACACCAATGATGATGGCGACTTACGCATTATCAGGCCACTGGTCTATATGCGAGAACGCCAAAGCAGAGACTTTGTCATTGAGCATCAGCTTCCAGTGATTGCGGATAGCTGCCCGGCCTGCTTTAGCATGCCAACACAACGCGAACACATGAAGCAATTATTGCATCAGGAAGAATCAGTAAACAAAACGCTATTTAAAACATTGCTCACCACATTAAAACCCGTCATGTCAGAGGGCATGCCTGTATTTGACAACGAGCAAGTTGTGACAAAGAAAACAGGATCAAAATAAGGAGATTACAATGCCACAAGATAACACTGTATTAAAAGCCGCCAGTATCCTTTTACTTAGCTGCCTTTCTTATAACGCGCTAGCCGAACAGAACGCCGGGCTTAAAATTCTTCATTACGGAATCTATGCGCACACGCCTGACAACGGAACAACCTGGATCAACCCTGTTTCGGACAAAGCAATCAATAGTACTTCAGCTTCACCGGTGCACCTACAAAGCACCAGAGCAATACCTGCCAGGGCACCTCTTTTTTTTGGCTTTGAATACCAGATATCCGGCCTCAATGAAAAAACCATCAAACTCGATTTCGATGTTACACACCCTGAAATAAAACAAAAAGATGGTACCATCAGCTCGCATTACAAAGAGTCCAGCACGTTTCTGGTGATTGATAAAAAAGTGACAGCCATCAAAGGTTATCTGCTGGAAAATGAAAACGAACTAGAAAAAGGAAAGTGGGTCTTTGATGTGAAACGACAGGGCAAAACCATTGCCAGCCAACATTTCACGGTAAACTGAATACTTTTCTGGCAATACCCTAACGGCGTAGCATATTAGTGACCACGCCGACAAACAAGATCAAGAAACCCACCGGTATCATGCCCAGAAAATATTTAGCGGTATCATCGGCCCCCATAAAAAGATAAGTAAATCCGGCCAGCATGCCAATTACTATAATCACAATACCAATATAGGGCACACTATCAATAATTTTTAACACTTTTCTCTCCGCGTTTTAGTAAACAGATGGCTCGCCTTCTGGCCGGGTCTGAAAATAACGAAATGTCCACAGGTACTGTTCAGGCGCTTTTAAAATCATCTTTTCAAACACCTGATTCATTGCCAGGGTATCGGCGATTTTATCGCCTGTTGGAAAATGACTCATCGAAGGTAAAAAATGAGCCTCATATTTTCCTGTCATATCATTAAAAACAGAAACAAAGGGCACGACTTTAGCATCACATATTTTCGCCAGCCTGCCGAGCGCCGTGATTGTTGATTTCTGTACGCCAAAAAAGGGCACGAATTCTGAATGTCCACCCGACAGATCTTCATCAGGCAGATAAATAAACTGGTCGCCCGCCTTGACACTGGCAATTATCCCTGTCAGTCCGTAAGAACGCTCATAAACATGTGTATTAAAACGGGTGCGGCCACGACCAATCACCCAGTCTAATACCGGATTTTTCATTGCCTTTACCATTGATACAATTTCATTATCAAATGAAAGGGCCTGTGAACCCTGATCCAGCCCCAGCATATGACAGGTAAGCAGAATCACTTTTTTGTTCGCTTGTTTTAACTTTTGTAATTCATCATCATTTTTCAGTTGATAAACTTCTGCCAGTTTTTTTTCACTGCCAAACCAGACATAAGCATAGTCGAGAAATATTCTGGCTTTGTAATAAAAAAACCGGGACACCATCAGCTCAAGCTCAGCCTCAGTTTTTTCCGGAAAACACATAGACAGGTTTTTTTTTGCAATGTGATAGCGTTTTTTATTTGACCTGCATGAAAGGTAACTAAGCGCTGCTGCTATTTTGCCTTTTACACGGCAAGGCAAATACATCAGTAACCACAGAATAAAAATACCCAGCCATGTCGGCCAATACTTCGGCAAAAAGAAACTCATTTTAAGCGCAGGCAAATACCCCGGGTGAGCGGCAGGTTCTTTTTTGTCATATTTTTTCATTTCAGTCTCTTTTTACAACAATCATGGCTTCACCTTTTAAACAATTTTCAGCCATGCAATGACTTGGATCTTCCCTGTAATAAAGTAATTCATGGCCACTACATAACGTTAACAACTCGGCCTGTGCCAGTCTGAATGCCGCATTCTGTGGCCCCGGAGCATTTTCAGCATCACCACTAAAGGTCTGGTAAAACAACAAGCCCCCTGTCTTTATAGCTGAAAAAATAGCTGGGAACAGCTTACGCTGTAAATAATAACTCACTACAATCAGGTCATAACAACCCAACGAACAGGGCTCACTTTCCAGATCAATTAAACGCGTTGTAATGGCCAGTTTATTGACTTCAGCAAACCGGGTCAGTTTTTCCAGAGCAACCTGCGAATAATCAACAGCGGTGACATCATAGCCAGCTTTTGCCAAAAAAACCGCATTGCCGCCCAGACCAGAGGCGAGGTCTAAAGCAGAACCGCAACCGCTTAAAAGGTGCTGATTACATTTAAGGACATGGACAGGCTCAGGATCTGTTATTGCTTTATGCTGATACCGCAGGTTCCAGCTTTGTTGTTTATTAACGTCAGCCGACATTAACGACGCCAGAATACCGGAGTAAACAAAACCAGCAGGGTAAACACTTCAAGCCGGCCTAACAACATTGCAAAACACAAAACCCATTTCGAAAAGTCATTGATGGTTGAATAATTTTGACTGACCTCGCCCAGCCCGGGACCCAGATTATTCATTGTTGCAGCCACTGCCGAGAACGATGTCACCTGATCATTACCCGCCATCATCAGCAATAACATCATCACAACAAACAGCGCAACATAAGCGGCAAAGAACCCCCAGACGGCATCAATCACCCGGTCGGACATTGGCTGCTTGCCAATCTTAACCACTACCTGCGCATTTGGGTGTACCAGCTTAACCAGCTCACGCATGCCCTGCTTGAAAAGCAGCAATATACGGATGACCTTCATGCCTCCGCCGGTCGACCCTGAACAGCCGCCAATAAAGCTAATAAACATTAAAAAGACAGGAAGAAATACCGGCCATAAAAAAAAGTCAGTGGTGGCATAACCTGTTGTTGTTCCTATTGATACCGCCTGGAATAATCCCTGCCGAAAAGCATCAGAAAAATTATCAACCGTCTCACTATAAAATAAAAACAAAACTGAAATAACAACAGCCAATGCTAACACCAGGGAATAGGTTTTGAATTCCGCATCTGAAAAATACGGACACAAATCTTTGCGCTGAAACGCCAGGAAATGCAGCGCAAAATTAACACCGCCAAGAAACATAAAAACGATCGCCACACTTTCAATCAGCTGACTATCAAAATAACCAAGACTGGCATCGTGAGTAGAAAAACCACCAATAGCAACGGTACTGAAACTGTGCCCTATCGCATCAAACCAGTCCATTCCTGCTGCCCAGTAGGCAAAGGCACAGCTGATGGTTAACCAGAGATAGATGTACCAGAGCGCTTTAGCTGTTTCTGTAATGCGCGGAGTCAGCTTGTTGTCTTTAACTGGCCCCGGGGTTTCTGCGCGGTATAGCTGCATGCCACCGATACCCAGCATCGGCAAAATAGCCACCGCCAGTACGATGATACCCATACCCCCCATCCACTGTAATTGCTGACGATAAAACAGCAGTGCATGCGGCAGTGTTTCAAGCTGGGTAATGACAGTGGCACCTGTCGTTGTCAGTGCCGATACCGATTCAAATATCGCATCAGTAACGCTAATGTGAAAAGATTCAAACAGTAAAAATGGCAAGGAGCCCGATAGACCCAGTACGAGCCAGAACATGACAACAACAATAAAACCGTCTCTTATTCTCAGTTCATTTTTTACTTTTCTAACCGGCAACCAGAATAACAGCCCGGTTCCTAACAAGATCACATAGCTGGTAAAAAAGGACTTCAATGCGCCTTCTGCATAAAACAAATCCAGCACCATAGGAGGCAGCATACTGGTACTGAAAAGCACCAATAGCAGGCCGATAATTTGTTGAATCATTTTTAAATGCAATGTGAGTCAGCCGTAGTGTTTTAAATAAAGAACGCACTGACCTGAAACAGGCGTTCGACGTCATGAATTCTGGACTTTTCTGTCACGAACAGCACCACGTGATCCTCTGACTGGATCACGGTATCATGATGAGAGATCAACACCTCGTGACCCCTCACAATAGCGCCAATGTTTGCACCCTGCGGCAAGATGATTTCATCAACCCGTTTACCCACCACCTGTGAAGTTGTCTCGTCACCGTGAGCGACCGCTTCAATCGCCTCAGCCGCACCTTTACGCAATGAATGCACCGCCACCACGTCACCACGACGAACATGTGTTAATAATTCGCCTATCGTCACTTGCTGTGGTGAAATAGCGACATCAATAAGCCCCTGCTTTTCTATCAGTTCGTTATAGCCGGGCTTGTTAATCAGCGCCATAACTTTGCCAGCCCCCATATGCTTGGCCAGCATGGTTGATAATATATTTATCTCATCGCTATTAGTACATGAGATCACCACATCCATTCTGTCGATATTTTCTTCCAGCAACAACTCTTCATCGGTAGCACTGCCCAGTAATACCACGGCTTTATCTAAAGTATGTGATAAATATTTTGCGCGCTGCTGATGGTGTTCAATAATTTTAATCTGATGACTTTTTTCAAGTGTCTGTGCCAGGCGTTTACCGATATGACCGCCGCCGATAATCATAATGCGCTTAAACGGTTTTTCAACGCGCCTTAGCTCGCTCATTACAGCACGGATATTTTCTCTTGCCGCAATAAAGAACACTTCATCATCGACTTCAATAATAGTATCGCGTTTCGGCTCTATCGCGTGGCCGCGACGGTAAATTGCCGCTACCCGAGTATCAATACCCGGCATATGCTCGCGTAACGCCTGTAACTCATGCCCCACCAGCAGACCATCACTATAAGCCTTGATGCCCACCAGCTGCACTTTGCCTTTAGCAAAGTCCAAAACCTGCAATGCACCGGGATACTCTATCAGGTGATGTATATAATCGGTCATGATCTGCTCGGGACTGATAATGACATCGATGGGAAAGGCATCACGCTGAAACAGCTCCGGATGCGTGATGTAATCTAGAGCGCGGATACGGGCAATTTTTGTTGGCGTATTATATAAAGAGTAAGCAATCTGGCAGGCGACCATATTGGTTTCGTCGCTGTTGGTAACAGCTATCAGCATATCCGTATCTTCAATACCCGCTTTTTCCAGCACATGCGGATGCGAAGCATCACCGACAACTGTTTGAATATCCATGCGATCACGCAAATCATGCAACCAGTCAGGGTTCTTATCAACCAGCGTGATATCATTGGCTTCGCGCGCCAGGTTTGCCGCAACAGATGAGCCAACCTGTCCCGCACCAAGAATAAGAATTTTCATTTAAGAAGTCCCCAAACAGACTTAACTAACATGACGCTTTTCAACGAGATATTAAAGCGCGAATTTTACGCTAAATATAACGGTGTGATAAGCCTTAAATTGGTGTTTGCCGTTGATTGGCGCTCTAAACAAAAACACAGGCTGTGTCGCTTGAACCGGGATCAGGCCATTAACAGCCTGATTCGCTAAAAGCTAACTGGGTATAATCTTGAAACCATGCACCGTTTCAATCTGCAACAGACGCTGAGCAAGCTCATTAAAATTGTTTTTATCTTTCGACATAATAAACATTTCATATCGTATATAGCTGCCTTTATCACGCAGTGTATAACTCAAATCAAAGGCCTTAAGATTAAACTGCCCCAGCAAGTGCAGCAAAGACTCTTGATCCATTGAGCCCTCTTTCCTGTAGAAATTAATCGAGAATTTTGCATACTTTTGTGATGGCAGCCATTTTTCAAACATTCTGAAAAATGAAAGAATCGACACCGTTATAATGGTAGCCATTGCCGCTGGAAAATAAAAACCCAGTCCGATAACAATGCCTATTGATGCCGTCATCCAGATTGAAGCGGCGGTTGTTAAGCCGCGAACAGACAAACCTTCTTTGATAATGACACCTGCACCTAAAAAACCAATGCCTGTCATAATGCCCTGTGCCATACGTGTTGGATCCGTCCGGATGGTTTCTATAAACTCGATCGGCATCAGCTGCCACTGAAAAGCCATCAACAGCATTAACAAGGATGAAGACACACACACCAATGTATGCGTGCGAAAGCCGGCTTCACGTCCATGATAAGCACGTTCAATCCCAATAATACCGCCCGCTAACAGAGCCAGTAACAGGCGGCTAAGAATCAACAGTTCATCGCCTTGCATTAAACCCCCTTAAGTATTTTAAAATCTATCTTCACTATAAATGATAGCAGCTCAGCAGAATATCGTTTTTTTCAGCAAGCCGGCCGGGCCTTTTAGTTAAAAAAACCCAGCCATCAGAAAACTAGCCTGCTTTCTTTATTAAAGCGTAATAAAAACCATCCATCTGCTGTTCACCGGTAAGAATCTGCCGGCCCACTTTCTGCTCGCAGCCCCAGCCGGCTTCTATTTTAATTTCTTCAGCATCATTTGTTCGCGCTAAAAACTGCTGCATTTGCTGCTCATTTTCAGCCCGGAAAACAGAACAGGTTGCATACAACATCAAGCCGCCCGGTTTCAACATTTGCCAGACTGAATCGAGGATTTCTTTTTGTGTTGCCACCAGCTCTGAAATATCGCTTTCCCGCCGCAATGATTTAATATCCGGGTGACGACGAATTACACCGCTGGCCGAGCAAGGCGCATCCAGCAAAATGCGGTCATATAACTCACCCTGCCACCAGTCATCCGCCTGTGAAATATCTGCTGCAATCAAATTAGCCTGCAGGTTTAGACGCTGCAGGTTCTCTTCAACTCGCTCCAGTCGTGACTCAGATATATCCACAGCATCAACCTGCAGCGACGGCTCAGTTTGTAATATATGCGCTGTTTTACCGCCGGGAGCGGCACAGGCATCCAGCACTTTTTGCCCGGGCTCAAGCTTCAGCAACAGCGCTGCACACTGCGCAGCCGCATCCTGAACAGACACCTTGCCCTCTTCAAAGCCCGGCAAACGAAACACATCTGCCGCCTGACTTAAAACCAGTGCCGCCGGTACCTCAGCCACTGTACTGGCGTCCAGCTCAACTTCATTGAGCAGCTGCATATAGTCTGCGAGGCTTGTTTGCCGGGTATCGATACGTAATGTCATCGGTGCCGCTTCATTAGCCTGAGTTAGAATTTGCTGCCAGTGATCAGGCCAGTCTTTTTTTATGCTCTCAATCATCCATAACGGATGAGAATACTCGGCCTCTAAATTTTCTTTATAATTTATCTCTTCACGATCACGAATAAGCTGCCGCAAAATAGCGTTGATCAGTGCCTTAGCCCATTTCTTTTTGATTTTCAAACTGCTGTTTACCGCCGCATCTACTGCCGCATAGTCCGGTGTGCGCATCCATAACAACTGAAATGCGCCAAGCATTAATATGATCTTTATATCAAGGTCTTTGGCTTTCAGTGGTTTTTTTATGTATTTGCTGAGTATCGATTCAAGTTGCCAGCGCCAGCGCAAAACACCATAAACCAGCGCCTGCATCAGCGGCCGCTCACGTTCGTCCAGGTTTTGAATTTCCTTTGGAATAGCCGTACTCAGCGACTCGCCATTTTGCAGCACTCTGGCGAGAATTTTTATGGCGATAAAACGGGCATCAGCTTTTTGTTGGTTAGCCACTGACATTATTCAGCCTTTACACCTAAAATGACAGCGGCGGGATCATGTGCATTTAAAAAAGCGGCAACCGCCATTGGTTTTTTCCCCGGCATCTGGATCTCCGTCACGGCAAGCACACCGTCGCCGGTCGCCACATGAAACTCTTTTTTCTGTACCGCGATGATCTGGCCGGGAATGGCATCCCTTGCCGGCGACTGATGTTCAGCAGCTAGCACATGAGCCTGCCAGATTCTCATCACCTTATTATCATAAAGTGTTTGCGCAACAGGCCAGGCATTAAACGCTCTCACTTGAAGCGCTATCTGTTGCGCACTTTGCTGCCAGTCTATCTGGGCCTCTGCCTTTTGCAGCTTTTCTGCGTAAGTCACCAGGCTTTCGTCTTGTTTCTCGGCTTGCAGCTTTTGATTTTCTATCGCCGGCAGGATATGCATCAGCGCCTTGCTGCCCATTGCCATCAGCTGGTCATGCAATTGCGAAGCCGTCATCTCATCACCTATTTCACAGACCGCTTTCGACAACATGTCACCGGTATCGAGGCCGCTATCCATTTGCATAATGGTGATACCGGTTTCTTTATCGCCTGCCAGTATCGCGCGCTGTATCGGAGCTGCTCCTCGCCATCGCGGCAAAAGCGAGGCATGGATATTAATGCAACCGAGGCGCGGCGCCTCTAAAATCTCTTTTGGCAAGATTAAGCCATAAGCGACCACCACCATTAAGTCTGCCTTTAAATCAATTAATGACTGGCGTTCAGCTTCGGCTTTAAAGTTGAGTGGCTGGAAAACCGCGATGCCGTTTTCCAGCGCCCGTTTTTTTACCGGGCTGGGCGTTAGCTTACGGCCACGGCCGGCCGGGCGATCAGGTTGTGTATAAACTGCGACCACCTGGTGCTCGGAATCAATCAGCGCCTGGAGGGCGGCAACCGAGAAATCCGGTGTACCGGCATAAATTATTTTTAACATAGGGATTCGATGTGTCAGTTGAGGGTTAACCAGCCGCCTGCTTGCGCTGCTTTTCGAGTTTTTTCTTTATCCGGTTGCGTTTAAGCGGTGATAAATAATCGACAAACAATTTGCCGTCAAGGTGATCAATTTCGTGCTGAATACAGACCGCCAGCAGCTCATCTGCATCGAGCTTAAAAGCCTGTCCATCATAACCTAAGGCTTTTATCGTGATCCTGTCTGCACGGCTGACCTTTTCATAGATACCCGGTACTGACAAGCAGCCCTCATCCATTTCCTCGACACCATCGAGTGAAACAATTTCTGGATTGATCAAGTACAAAGGTTTGTTTTTCTCTTCTGAGACATCAATCACGATCAGTCGCTGGTGAACATTAACCTGAGTCGCCGCCAAACCAATACCCGGCGCTTCATACATAGTCTGCAACATATCATCCAAAACCGCGCGGATTTGGTCATCTACCGTTTCTACCGGGCGCGCGATCGTTCTCAGTCGCTCGTCAGGAAACTCTAGAATGGGAAGTAACGCCATCTCTGTCTACACCTTAAAATTATCAACTAAAAGCCGAAACCTACTTTAATACCTTAAGTTTATCAGCTAAACTCTGGAAAACCACGGAAATATGATGAGGATATCAGCTTGCGGATTCAACAAAAAATGCTAAAAAATCCACTACTCATCCTGGCGATTTATTCGCTGACCAGCCTTTCTGCCTGCTCAAGCACTTCAAACAAGCTTGATAATAATAGTATAGCGTCAGACACGAGTCCTCAGGAAACCGCCCAGCAACCCATTATCGTTAGTCTGGCCGAGCCCGAATCCAAAACCGAATCCCATCCGGCCATGCAGCAAAGCGCAGTCACTGAAAGCAGCAGCGTCGCATCACCCGCCGAATTAAACCCTGTCGCTGTCGCCAATATCCGCGAGACCACTCCCCGCGAATACCGTGTAAAATCGGGCGATACACTATGGGGCATCGCTGGACATTTTTTAAACGACCCCTGGTACTGGCCTGAGCTCTGGGCAAAAAACCCGCAGATCAACAACCCTCACCTGATATTTCCAGGTGATATTATCAGTTTAATTTACGTTAATGGCCAGCCTGTTTTCCAGGTTTCTCGCAATGGCGAGCTCGTCAATAGCTCAGCTGGCATCGACAAGCAGAAAGAAAAACAGGTTGAAACCAGCGCTTTTGAGCGTGTTTATAAAAAAGGCCCGCTGAAACAAGTTAAACTCTCGCCACGTATCCGCAGCACCGACCTCAAAGAGAGCATTAAAACCATTCCGAATGATGCCATCGAACAGTTCACCACAAAGCCGCAAGTGGTGACTATCGATCAATGGCAAGAGGCACCTTATATTATCGGCAGTGATGATAAACACCTGATACTCAGCCAGGGCAATCGCATCTATATCCGGGGCGAGCTGGACAGAGAAAACCTGCGTTACAATATCTACCGCAAAGGTGCCGAACTGATCGACCCGGCCTCTGGCGATTTACTCGGCTATGAAATCATTTATGCCGGTGAAGCCAGTATCACAAAATACGACAGCCCCGCCAGTGGTCGAATTGTAAAATCCACACGAGAGGTGATTATCGGTGATCGTTTATTAGCGACCGATCATTCAGAATTAAATAACCTGTTTTTCCCAAAACCTCCAGAAGAACAGGTTGAAGGCCAGATCATTTCACTGTTCGATGCCATTTCAAGCATCGCTCAATACCAGGTGGCCGTGGTTAACCTCGGTAAACGGGATGGCGTGACTGTCGGCAATATATTATCCACCTACACTCAGGGCGAATCAGTGCGTGACCGTTTTGAACGCAGAGAAGGTAAAATAAAAGTCAAACTACCCAACGAGCGCAGCGGCATGATCATGCTCTTTAAAACCTTTGACCGTGTCAGCTATGGACTTATTCTCGAAGCATCCCGGGTTATTAAACGCAACGATGTCGTTCGCACTCCTTATAAATAGCCTGAACTCAGCGAATCACTCGAGTCTGTCCGCTCTTTTAGCAGCCCGGCCATAACCTCCATCATGGATGATTTGGAAAACTGGCTGCGCATTTCACTAATGAGCGGTTTAAGCTCAGAAAAGCTGTTATCCGGGCTCGAGCACTATTCCTCGTTAAACCAGCTCGTTAACGCCGGGGAATCAGCTTTAAAAGACATCAGTTTTAGCTCTCACCAAATCGCCCAACTGAAATCAGCGGACACTGAAAAAATCGACGCCATGCTCAGCTGGGGCAGTGAAGCCCGTCACTTTATTATCCCCATCACGGATAAACGTTACCCGGACCAGCTCAGGCTGATCAGCAATCCGCCCAAAGTCTTGTTTGTTAACGGTGATTTAGATTACCTGTACCAGCCACAACTGGCCATGGTGGGCAGTCGTTCTCCCAGCGCTGTCGGCGAAAAAATAGCCGAAGACTTTGCCTCTCACCTGTCGGCTAACGGCCTGACTATTACCAGCGGCCTCGCCCGTGGAATTGATGGTGCCAGTCATCGCGGAGCCTTAACAGGCATCGCCGGAACGGTAGCCGTAGTGGCCACCGGACTGGATCGCGTTTACCCGGCGGAACACCGACAGCTTGCCCATCAAATCTGCGAACAAGGCGCTTTGATCTCCGAACAGCCACTGGGCACGGCACCACATGCCGGTCTGTTCCCGCTCAGAAACCGCATCATCAGCGGCCTGAGCCAGGGTGTACTGGTAGTAGAAGCCGCGATAAAAAGCGGCACCTTGATCACTGCGCGGCATGCGATAGAACAAAACAGGGAAGTGTTTGCCATCCCGGGCTCTATTCATAACCCCGCCACAAAGGGCTGTCACCAGCTGATAAAACAAGGCGCAAAACTGGTAGAAACCGCCGAAGACATACTGGAAGAATTGCAAATACTGGTAAAAAATAACACTTCGGGTGATACTACAGGCGAAAATCGGGCAAACCTGAGTAAACAACCCGATCCGGAGTATCAGAAATTGTTAAGCTGCATGGGATACGATCCCATGAATATTGATAGTATTTCAGAATGCACGGGCTTTAGTGCAGCTAATATTGCATCCATGCTGTTAATACTGGAACTGCAGGGTGATATTGTTGCTGGCAATGGCCTTTATACCCGGCTTGGCAAGAGAGATTAAACCAATGAAACAAAATGTTGTTGATGTACTTATGTTCCTGTTTGAACATTACATTGGAGATGACATCGAAGAAGAAACCCATGAATCGGCCCGTGATCTGGCTGAAATTCGTCTTGAAGAACTCGGTTTCCCTCAAATGGCGATCAATAAAGCCTTTGACTGGCTTGAAGATCTGGCCGAGTTACAAGATATTGCCGAACTCACGCCAATAACATCGACAGCGATGCGGGTACTCAGTCAGGAAGAACTGACACTGCTTGACCAGGAAGGCAGCGGCTTTTTGCTGCACCTGGAACAAACCGGTATCTTAACGCCTTTAACCCGGGAGCTGGTACTGGACCGGGTCTTAGCTCTGGATACGCAGGTCGACATGGAACAATTAAAATGGATTGTCATGATCGTACTGTTTAATCACCCCGGTGAAGAAAATGCCTATGCCTGGATGGAGAGCCTTGTTTTTGACGAGGGCCTGGATTATATCCATTAACAATCACATTAAAATAAACGAAAAAAAATAAACATATGAGCACCAATCTGGTTATTGTAGAGTCACCTGCAAAATCAAAAACCATTAAAAAATACCTGGGCAAAGACTTCCAGATCCTTGCTTCATACGGACACCTGCGCGATTTAATTCCAAAAGAAGGTGCTATCGAAACCGATAACAATTTCAAAATGAAATATCAGGTTATCGAGAAAAACGAAAAACACGTCGATGCCATCAAGAAAGCACTTAAAAAAGCTGACACCCTCTATCTCGCGACCGACCAAGATCGCGAGGGAGAAGCCATTTCATGGCACCTGTTCGAGCTCTTAAACGAACAGGGATTACTGGAAGATAAAACCGTACACCGTGTTGTTTTCAACGAAGTCACAAAACGTGCACTACAACATGCCATCGCCAATCCGCGTGAGCTCGACATGGGCATGGTCAACGCTCAACAGGCGCGCCGCGGACTTGACTACCTGGTGGGCTTTAATATATCGCCGCTGCTGTGGAAAAAGGTACAACGTGGATTATCGGCCGGTCGCGTGCAAAGCCCGGCACTGCGTTTATTGGTCGAACGTGAAGAAGAAATCGAAGCCTTTGAGCCACAGGAATACTGGAGCATCGATGCTCAAACCGAAAAAGATGCAAAAGCCATTTCAGCCAAGCTGACTGTTTTCAACAATGAAAAAGTCAAACAGTTTACGTTTAACAACGAAAAAGACAGTCTTGCTGCTAAACAAACCATGCTCGATGCCGCCGCTGGCAACCTGACTGTCGCCAAAGTTGAAAAGAAGCAGCGCAAGCGCAACCCGGCTCCACCGTTTACCACATCAACCATGCAGCAAGAAGCCGCCAGAAAACTGCGTTTTTCAGCACAGCGCACCATGCGCACGGCTCAGCAGTTATATGAAGGCATCGATATCGGTGGTGAAACAGTCGGTCTTATTACCTACATGCGTACCGATTCCGTGCACCTGGCACAGGAAGCGATTGAAGAATTGCGTGCATTGATTGCCAGCAAATATGGCAAAGACAATTTGCCCGATGAAGTGCGTACTTTTAAGACTAAATCTAAAAACGCTCAGGAAGCCCACGAAGCGATTCGCCCGACCTCGGTCAACCATTTACCTGAAGAGATCAAGTCTTATTTAAAACCGGATCAATATAAACTGTATGAGTTAATCTGGAAACGCACCATGGCCTGCCAGATGATCCATGCGACTATGGATACCGTAGCTGTCGACTTAGACTGCGGCTCAGATCAATACCGTTTTCGTGCCAACGGTTCCACTATCAAACACGCCGGTTTCATGGCGCTGTATCTTGAAGATACCGATGACAGCAACAAAGATGACAAAGAAAAACTGTTACCACCTTTAGAGCAAGGCGAGACAATTAAACTGCTCGACATCATTGCCGAGCAGCACTTTACCGAGCCACCGCCGCGCTTTTCAGAAGCCAGCCTGGTTAAAACACTTGAAGAATATGGTATCGGCCGGCCTTCCACGTATGCTTCGATCATTTCAACATTGCAAAACAGAAATTATGCAGAACTAGAAAACCGTCGGTTCACACCAACCGATATCGGCCGCATTGTTAATGGTTTCCTGACTGAGCATTTCACGAAATATGTCGATTATAGTTTTACTGCCGAGCTAGAAGACGAACTGGATGCGGTCTCACGTGGTGAAGAAGACTGGATCCCATTAATGCAGAATTTCTGGGCCCCCTTTAAACAGCAGGTTGACTATATAGAAGAAAACGTCAGCCGTGCCGATGTCGCACAGTCACGCCTGATAGGTACAGATCCCAAGACAGGCAAACCGATCACCGTACGCATGGGACCTTACGGGCCTTTTGTACAGATCGGCGATAAAGACGACGAAGAGAAGCCGGCATTTGCCAGCCTCAAACCTGGTCAGAAAATGAACCAGATTGACATGAGCAACTATGAAGAGCTGTTTGTTTTCCCGCGCATACTGGGGCAAACAGAAGAAGGCGAAGAAGTGTCTTCTAATGTCGGACGCTTCGGGCCTTATGTAAAATTTGACAATACCTTTGTTTCGATTCGCAAGGAATACCAGGACCGAGGCATCGATGCCTACAACATCGGACTCGAAGATGCGCTGGTATTAATCAAAGAGAAAAAAGAATTTGAAGCCAACAAATATATCAATTCTTTTGAAGGCACCGATATTGAAGTGCTTAACGGCAGATTTGGGCCTTACATTACCAATGGTGAAAAAAATGCCAAAATCCCAAAAGACCGCGAACCAAAGTCCTTAACACTGAAAGAATGTGAAGAACTACTGGCCGCCGCGCCTGAACGTAAAGGCAAAAAGAAACTGAAGAAAAAAGCGGCGGCGAAAAAGAAAGTCAGCAAGAAAAAAGCCGCTCCTAAAAAGAAAACCACAAAGAAAAAGACCACGGCTAAAACGAAGACGGCAGTAAAAAAGAAAGCTACGCCTAAAAAAAAGACAACCAAGAAAAAAACTGACAGCGAATAGTGGTTAGCGCGTTTATCATTCGAAAGGCCGCTCTTGCCATCAAACAAGGCGCGGTGATTGCTTACCCTACCGAAGCTGTTTTTGGCCTAGGCTGTGATCCGTACCAGCAGGCGGCTGTTAACCGACTGCTGTTACTCAAACATCGCCCGATCGAAAAAGGCCTGATTCTGGTGGCAAGCCAGCTACAGCAGTTTGATGATTTTATCGAACCGCTGACTGACAAACAAAAACAAACCATACAGGCCAGTCCTCACACCAGCTGGGTTGTACCGGCAAAACATGCGCCTTTCTGGTTACGCGGCGCTCACTGCTCGCTGGCTATCCGTTTAAGCACTCACCCGCTAATTGTAGCGCTTTGTGATTCTCTGGATCAGCCAATCGTTTCAACCAGTGCCAACCCCAGCAAACAGACACCGGCAAAGACCAGCCTGCAATGTCACCATTATTTTCATCGCGAGCTTGAAATCATCATCAACTCCGAGACAGGCTCTTTAGCTAAACCGACTGAAATTCGTAACCTGTTAACCCAGCAAGTTATCAGAACAAACTAACCAGTGTGACCGATATGAACAACGACAACCCAGATATAGAACGTGTGAAATCGTTTCTGCTTGATTTGCAGGACAGGATTTGCAATGCGCTTGAAAAAGAAGACGGCAAAGAAGTTTTTGTCACCGATGAATGGCAGCGCGACGCTGGCGGCGGCGGTCGCAGCCGGGTACTGGTTAATGGTGATGCTTTTGAACAGGCAGGCATCAACTTTTCACATGTATTCGGCGACAACCTGCCAGCCTCGGCAACAGCACACAGACCTGAACTGGCTGGCCGCAATTTTCAGGCAATGGGTGTGTCGCTGGTGATTCACCCGCATAATCCCTACGTGCCAACCTCACATGCAAACGTACGCTTTTTTATTGCCGAAAAAGCAGGCGCCGAACCCATCTGGTGGTTTGGCGGCGGTTTTGATTTAACGCCATACTATGGCAATGAAGACGATGTAAAACACTGGCACCAGACTTCTTTTGATGCCTGTAAAGACTTTGGCGATGATGTTTATGAGCAATATAAAAAATGGTGTGATGAGTATTTTTACCTCAAACACCGCAACGAACCTCGTGGTGTAGGCGGCCTGTTTTTTGATGATCTCAACCAATGGGGATTTGAAAAAAGTTTTCAGTTCATGCAAAGTGTAGCCAATCACTATCTACCGGCCTACCAGCCCATTGTTGCCAAACGCAAGCATACTGAGTACGGTGAACGTGAACGTGACTTCCAGCTCTATCGACGCGGCCGTTATGTTGAATTTAATCTGGTTTATGATCGTGGCACCTTGTTTGGTTTACAAACCGGGGGCCGCACAGAATCCATCTTAATGTCGCTACCGCCACTGGTAAAATGGCGCTATAACTGGCAGCCTGAAAAAGGCAGTGCAGAAGCTGAACTTTATGATGTTTTTTTAAAACCCACTGACTGGCTAAATAAATAATCAACCATGAATACTGCCCAATTACTGAAACAACTTAATACATCCCCTGACTCGGTTAGCTTCGATCAGGTGATAGAAACCATTAAATCCGATTATGATTACACACCAACCCGTTTTACGAACGGGCTGGGCAACAGCATGGTCATTAATGAGGCGGGCAGCAATGAAGGCTCCTGCAAAATTTTTGCTTTTGCCCAGTTAAATAATTTACCGGCAGAACTGACACTGCATTGCTTTGGTGATTACTACCGGCATGACGTTTTACAAAATGCGCTGGGTTCTGACCACGCCAATATTCGTAACTTTATGCAACAAGGCTGGGCTGGCATCAATTTTGAACGCGCCGCATTAAGCATTAAATAATGCGGCCTCTGGCCAGAACCGACTGTGTTTACACAAAATTATTTTGTGAAGAAAACATCTGGCAGCTGGCGGCTTTATTCATCAAACAAGCTGTTCCCGCGTCAGCGCTTGAGGTTCTTTTCATCAGCAATCACAGCAAACAGGTGGCTGTCTTCAGCCAGAACGGTGGCTCACTAAAGCAGCCGCTGATCTGGGACTACCACGTGGTTTTGTTGCATCGTCAGCCGTCCGGTTATGTCATCTATGACTTTGATTCGCTTGCTGATTTCCCCTGCGCCGCCAAAACCTACCTGGACCTGAGTTTCCCGCAGCTGCGCTCCGAAGCCGCTGAATACCGCCCGCTGTTCCGCTTCATCGCTGCGCCGGAATATCTGTTACGATTCAGCTCAGATCGCTCACATATGCAACACCTCATTGAAGCGCATGCGTTTCCCACCTACCCTGTCATCATGCCTGAGAAGGCCTCGACGGCCATTACATTACAGCAGTACCGGGATTTTAATCTTGCATTATGCGATAACAGTTATATTCTTAACCGCCAGCAGTTTCTTCAGAAAATAAGCTAAGCGGGCCATTCTCACAGGGCCCTGATGCTGTTTCAGACAAGATAAAAAAATGGCTGTATAATTGCCAAATCCTTCACATTTAGGCCACAACTTTTAGCGGAGCGTTTAACGTGTCATCACATTCTTTTTTCCCGGCAACACGCATGCGACGAATGCGCCGCGATACTTTTTCCCGCAACCTGATGCGTGAAAACGCACTGTCTTCACACGACTTCATCTACCCGGTGTTTGTCATCGACGGCGACAATCAGCGAGAAGCGGTCTCATCCATGCCGGGTGTTGAGCGCATGTCAATTGATTTGCTGGTAGAAGAGGCCAGACAATGTCATGCTCTGGGTATTCCGGCTATCGCACTGTTTCCAGTTGTAGGCCAGGACTTCAAGTCAGATGATGCTGCCGAGGCCTACAACCCGGATGGCCTGGCACAACGCGCCGTGCGCGCTTTAAAATCGGCCGTACCCGAACTTGGCATTATCACGGACGTTGCTCTCGACCCGTTCACATCACATGGTCAGGACGGCCTGATTGATGACAGCGGCTACGTACTAAACGATGAGACGGTTGAGGTACTGGTTAAACAGGCGCTGTCACATGCACAGGCAGGGGCGGATATCGTTGCGCCATCCGATATGATGGACGGGCGCATCATCGCCATTCGCGAAGCGCTTGAAACCAATGGTTATATCTATACCCGCATTCTGTCGTATGCTGCCAAGTACGCCTCCAGCTTTTACGGCCCGTTTCGCGATGCCGTCGGTTCTGCAGACAACCTCGCTGGCGGCAATAAATACAGCTACCAGATGGACCCTGCCAATTCAGATGAGGCGATTCGAGAAGTGCAGCTGGATATCAATGAAGGCGCTGATATGGTCATGATCAAACCCGGCATGCCTTATCTGGATATTGTCTACCGAATCAAACAGCAATTTGCGATGCCCACTTATGTCTATCAGGTCAGCGGTGAATACGCGATGTTAAAAGCCGCCAGTCAAAATGGCTGGCTTAATGAAAAAGAAGTGGTATTAGAGTCTTTGCTTTCAATGAAACGCGCTGGCGCTGACGGTATTTTAACTTATTATGCCAAAACTGCCGCCCAGTGGCTGCAGCAAAAAGGCCAGGATTAATAAAACAAGCGCATCGGTTGCCCTGCCATTATGCTATGCGTTCTTCTCAGTAATGCTGACAGGAACATACTCCCGGCGAAGCATTTTCATTTTCTTTTAAGTTGCTAACTATGACCAAGAACATTATTGACCGATATGCCGTTATGGGAAATCCCGTCGAGCATAGCAAATCACCGTTAATTCACCAGCAGTTTGCAATCCAGACAAAACAAAATTTAACTTACGAAAAAATACAAGTTGAAACCGAAAACTTTGCCCGCGATGTCGCCCGCTTTCAGAAAAATAACGGCAAGGGTTTAAATATTACCGTGCCCTTAAAAGAAGAAGCTTTTAAAATCGCAACTGAACTCACGGACCGCGCTCGCCGTGCTGGCGCAGTCAACACGCTCATTCTGAATGCTGACAACCGTTACACAGGCGACAATACTGACGGCGTCGGTTTAGTCCGTGACCTGATGCAAAACCACGCTACACAACTCCTTAATAAAGATATTTTAATCCTCGGTGCCGGCGGGGCTGTGCGCGGTATACTCGAACCCTTTATTGATCAACAGCCTGCCCGGCTGGTTATTGCCAACCGCACTGTTTCGCGCGCGTTTGATCTGGCAAAAGATTTTTCAGATATCTTTGAAATAGAAACGGTTGCCTATACTGAGCTCGAAGGTCAGCGATTTGATATTATTATTAACGGCACGTCGGCCAGTTTGAGCGGAGAGTTGCCACCGCTAGCCGATAATCTGTTTAACAAAAACAGCACTGCCTACGACATGATGTATGCTAAAGACGATACCCCTTTCATGCTTTGGTCGAAAAAGAACCACGCTGAAAAAGTTTTCGACGGACTGGGCATGTTAGTTGAACAGGCCGCCGAATCTTTTTATTGCTGGCGACAGATCAGACCAGAAACCAAACCGGTGATTTCTTTAATTCGGCAAAGCATGTAAGCGGCAAGATGGTCAACGCCTGGTTACCTTCTTTCCAGGCGTTTTTTACCGAACTTTTTATTACAGGCCTGTATTTGTCTTTCACTGTTTCTCGCTTGTCTGATACAGGTATTATACTTTCTATCCTGTGCTGACTGCGCTTCACCACGTCTTCTGTCTCCGCGCTCAGCCGGGCGATCATTTCTTCGTTCCCTGGCTTCGCGATCTCTTCTTGTTCTTTCACGGGCTTCATTTTTTAGCCTTAGCGCTTCACTTGCCTCACGCTCACGCTTTTGTTTCAGCTGCATCTCATTCGCCCGGGCATTGGCAAAACGAATGCCCTGCCTGATTTCACTTTTTGCTTTTTTAATCAGCTGCAGCGCTTTGACCCGGTGACCGCCTTTATTTGCAGTGGCGTCTTTGAGCACACTTTCTGCGTCCTCTAGTGCCTGCATAGCAGATTCCATTGCAGCCTGGCGCATGGCGTAAGCCGACTGGCTAACAGCCATCACGGCGATGGCACTTAAAAACAATAAACTCGACAGCTTTTTCAACATCTTCTTCCCCTGTTATGGATATATTTTTAACTAATGTCTCGCTTTATATTTTTCAATATCTTTTAATAATAGTATAAATTCTCGATTTATGCCTGTGCTGTCATGCCGAAAGTTATGCCTGCCATATTGCATTCATTCGCTGATTAATGGCTTGCCGATGGTGGCTGCACAGCGGTATCCGGCGTTGCCCCTGTTGTTATAGTCGCGGCAACTGAACGGGAGGGTATATACGCCATGCTTTCTTCTTTCAGTGTGTTTCCCTCGTCGTCCATTACGCTGACTATCCATTCGCCAAGCCATTGTGGCTGCAAGCTTTTACTGGACCAGATACGCCAGCGGTTAGAGCCTACTTTAAAGCTCACTTGTGCTTTTACATGCCCGCGGTGTTGCCAACGATGGGTAACAGTGCGCCCAGACATGCCGATCACTTCGGTAAAAAAATAGATTTTCTTATTATCATTGCTTAACTGACCCACTTTATCAGTTGGCTCTCTGTTTTCAACACGGCTGGTAAATATCGATCTTGCAATATTGTCAGTGGCCGCATCAGCGGACGATAAAAAAAATAAACCAATAGCCAGAAATACCAATCTTTTCATTATGATCCTCTTGCCATTGCAGACTTTAGTGAAAGCACCGGAACTCGCACCGCATAATGCCTGTTCGCAAACTGGCAATGCGCCGTATATCGAACAATATGCGTTTTAGTTAGCACGCGCTTAGGACTACTCATCGTTATGTTGCTGATGGCGTTGCTGCAGGCGAACATAATGTTCAGCCGAATATTTAAAATACTCTATCTCTTTGTCTGTGAGTTTACGGATCTGGCTCACCGGGTTGCCCAGATACAGATAACCACTTTGCAGTTCTTTGTTTGGTGGCACCAGGCTGCCGGCGCCGACGATGACATGTTTGCGGATCACGGCACCGTCTAATACCGTTGCTGACATGCCAATCAAACAGCTGTCTTCAATGGTACAGGCATGTAACACAGCATTATGTCCTACCGTGACATCATCACCGACAATCATTGCCCGGCCTTTGCCAAGCGGGCCGGCATGCGTCACATGCAAGACGCTGCCATCCTGAATATTGCTGCGCTCACCGATCCTGATCTGATTCACATCACCGCGTAAAACCGCCATAGGCCAGATTGAGCTGTCCCTGCCTAGCGTTACATCTCCGACAACCAGTGCCATATCATCTACAAAAACACCGTCTGCTATTTCCGGCCTGATGCCATCAAATTCTCGTATCGTCATTATTCGCCCCTTCACTCTAGCGCATAGTCACCAGCTCCTCTGAGCTGGTTGGGTGGATCGCAATCGTATCATCGAGATCGGCTTTGTTCGCTCCCATGCGAATGGCCACAGCAAAACCCTGAAGCATTTCATCAGCGCCCGGGCCGATAATATGACAGCCCACGACTTTTTCTTCTGCACCGACCACCACCAGTTTCATCGCCGTTTCAACCTTGTGTTCGGTCATGGCGTTATACATGGCGGTAAACCGTGAGCTGTATATCTTGACCGCGGCACCGTGTTCGGTTTTTGCCTCTTCTTCGGTCAAACCCACGGTTCCGATAGGCGGGTGACTAAAGACCACAGTAGGGATCAAAGCATAATTGAGATGACGGCCTTTCATGCCACCGTAGAGTCTATCAGCCATGCGTCTGCCCGCTGCAATCGCTACCGGTGTTAATTGCGCGCGGCGGGTGACATCCCCCAGCGAATAGATATTCTTGATATTGGTTTCCTGGTAATCATTGCAGGGAACGTAGCCGTCGGCGTCGCTTGCTACCCCTGCCTTTTCAATATTCATGCCTTGGGTATTAGGCTCACGTCCAATCGCCCATATCACCTGGTCGAAACCTTCCGTGCGTTTACCCTGATCGCAAACCAGGGTTAATGTGCCATTGTCTTCTCTGATTAATTCAGCCACTTGCGTATGCGCCATTAAATCGACTCCATCGTTGATCATGGCTTCCATCAGCGACTCACGAAGCATTGCATCAAAGCTGCGCAGAAACTGGCCTTTACGGATAAACAGCGCGACATCCGTACCCAGGCTATTTAAGACACCGGCTATCTCAACCGCAATATAACCGGCGCCGACCACGGCGACTTTTTTCGGCTGCGAGGTCAGGGCAAAAAAGCCATCTGAGGTTATGCCGTGCTCAGCGCCGGGAATATCAGGCACTGAGGGTTTGGTCCCCGGTGCAATCACAATTTTTTCTGCCGTGATCTGTTTTCCATCGACATCCAGTGTGTGAGCATCGACAAATTTTGCATAACCTTGAATTTCATCAATATTCGAGTCTTTCAAATAGCTGTGATACCAGTTATTAATGCCCGAAATATAGTCTTCGCGTTTTTTCACCAGCGCCGACCAGTCAAAACCGTTATTGCTGACATCAAAACCGTAATCCTTAGCATGCTCCAGCGAATGCGCCAGGCTGCCACCAAACCACATGACTTTTTTCGGCACGCAGCCGACATTGACGCAGGTACCGCCAATTTTGCCGGCTTCAATCACCGCACACTTTGCACCATACAGGGCCGCTCTTTCGGCTACCGACAAGCCACCGCTGCCCCCGCCAATGGCAATCAGGTCATAATCGAAAGCGTGCTTTTTATTTTTGCTGGTTTGATTAGTCATAGAAGCTCTTATGTAATAGATGGCAGTCAGGTAATATAGCAGCAGCATTATTACTGCTATTTTATTAAATCATTATATTACATGGGATTCCACTGGGTCATGGTCATTTTCCGTTATTTGCACAAACTCGCTACTCACTCAAATCACCCGGTTATTCAACAACTTGAAAACTATGCCTATCTGATCCGGCTTGACCGGCCGATCGGCATCTTGCTGTTACTCTGGCCCACCTTATGGGCCCTATGGATAGCTGCCAAAGGCCTGCCTGATGTCGGTGTTTTGCTGGTATTTGTCTTCGGCGTCTTTTTTATGCGCTCAGCGGGCTGTGCGATTAACGATTACGCTGACCGTAAAGTTGACGGTCATGTCAGTCGCACACAAAACAGGCCGATTGTCAGCGGCAAAGTCAGCCCTAAAGAAGCCTTGCTGGTCTTTATTGTGCTCGCCTCATGCGCTTTTATGCTGGTTTTATTCATGAACGCGCTGACCATCTATTTGTCGTTTGTTGGCGCCGCATTGGCCGCCAGTTACCCGTTCATGAAACGTTACCATTTTCTGCCTCAGGTTCATCTTGGCGCGGCCTTTGGCTGGGCAGTACCTATGGCCTATGCGGCGCAAAGCAATGAAATCACGCCGCTGGCATGGTTGTTATTTCTGGCGACGGTTTTATGGGCAACCGCTTATGACACCATGTACGCGATGGCTGACCGCGATGATGATATTAAAATTGGAGTCAAGTCCACGGCCATCTTATTTGGCGAAGCCGACCGCATTATGATCGCTATTATTCAACTGATGCTGATATTCACCTTGCTGATGATTGGTAACCGGGCCGAGCTCGGCATGTTTTATTATACTGGCATCTTCATTGCCGCTTTATTTGCGCTTTACCAGCAATTTCTGATCAGAAATCGCGATGCCAAACTCTGTATCGAGGCATTTTTAAATAATAACTGGTTCGGTATGGCCGTCTTTTTCGGCATCGTTCTGGACTATTTCTTTAATAAATAACTATTTAGAGATCGCTTTAACTTCGTTACAATAGCCTATTCACTAAAGCCACAAAGAGTACATCTGATGCAGGATTATCAACGCCAGTTTATCGAACTTGCAATGCAAAGCAATGTGCTTCGTTTTGGTGAGTTCACGCTTAAATCTTCTCGCGTTAGCCCCTACTTTTTCAACGCCGGCTTATTTAATAGTGGCCATGCATTAGCCCAGCTCGGCCGCTGCTATGCCCAGGCGATCATCGATAGCGGCATTGAATACGACGTGCTGTTTGGTCCCGCTTACAAAGGCATCCCGGTGGCAGCGGTTACCGTGATGGCACTGGACATCGAGCACGGCATCGATGTGCCCTATGCTTTTAACCGCAAAGAAACCAAAGCGCATGGCGAAGGTGGCAATATTGTCGGCGCTGATTTAAGCGGTAAACGGGTTTTGATTATTGATGATGTGATCACTGCCGGCACGGCTATCCGCGAAGCGGTGGATATTATTAAAGCCGAAAATGCAGAAACTGTCGGTGTGCTGATTGCGCTCGATCGTCAGGAAAAAGGCCAGGGAGAGATCTCCGCCGTGCAGGAAGTTGAGCGTGACTTCGGTATCAAAGTCGCCAATATCATCACCATGCAAAACCTCATCAGTTATTTATCCGATGATCCAGGCCAGTCAAATATGCTTGATCTGATGACAAAATACAGGGCGCAATACGGTATCTGATCAGGCGCAAGACTAGCCGATGATTAACTTCAGACCTGCCAGTAGTGTCATTATTTCAAACACACGCTTAATCAGCCGGTTGCTTTTTTTAAGGCTGATATGCGCGCCCAGGAATCCACCTATCAAAGAGCCCAGCAAAAGCGCCGGTAGCCAGTGCCACTGAATTGAACTGAGTACACCTAATGTGATGGCTCCGGTGCCATTCCAGAACAGGCCTACCAGGATCAGGGTATAAGCCACGGCTCTCTTGTAATCGAGCCCAAACCATTTGACTAACCAGATCGTTACAAAAAGCCCTGTACCGGAGGTCAGCGAGCCATTTAAAACACCGATAAGAAACAACACCAGAGCGCCTGTAAGATAGCCCCTGGTATCCCTGTGTATACTACAGTAGCTCTGCCCCAGTTTTTTTTGTAAAAACGAATAGACAGCCAGACTTATCGTTAACATGCCCAGTGCCAGCTCGGCAGCACGATCGGGCACATCAATGATTAAGAACGCACCGACAACCACTCCCGGCAAACCACTGATCAGAATAAACAGGGCAAACCGCCTTTCCAGGGAGTTTTCACTCAGATGCCGGATCGTTGCGCCGACACCCAAGGCCACACTCGCCACCTTATGCGTTGCAAGTGCAGTGCTGAAACTTAATCCGAAAAAAATAATAGCCGGTAGCTGTAACAGACCGGCCCCGCCACCTGCCATAGCAGAAAAAAAATTCGCAATAACAGAAACCACAAACAATAATATTTGGGTGGCGAGTTCAGACATAATAGTTATTCATTTCAATGAACCTGATGCTATACAGCCATCCTTTACTGATGCTCATCAATCACATTTGAGCGACGATCATATGAATCCGCATCAACAACACATAGTGATTTGAGCCATGACAATGTTATTTTCATAGTTAGAGCGACTAATTCAGAATTAAAAAACCGCCAGATTCATTAGCCCTGACAGCCCTGACAGCTCTGACAGACCTGACAGACCTGAAAAAAATTTAAAATAATGGCGCATGAAAACCTGGCGCATTTGAAAAAACAATACGCTTATTTTCAACATTAAAAACAAGCTTATGAGCTTTGTCTTTTTTAAAAGAAGCGCATTATCTGTATCAGCTGACGTTCAAATGCTGCCAGCCTAAAAAACAAATTTCAGCCAAGCTTGTACCGCTTGCCAGTGAATAGCTTAACCTTTGATTAAGGTGCCGACTCCAGCATCTGTTAACAGCTCCAGCAAGACAGCATGATCTACCCGGCCATCAATAATATGCGAGGCTTTAACCCCTGAATTGACTGCATTCAGCGCACACTCAACTTTTGGCAGCATGCCGCCAGAAATTGTGCCGTCCGCTATCAAGGCTTCGACATCGGTATGATTCAAACCGGTCAGCAAGTTGCCTGACTTATCCAGAATGCCCGCGGTATTGGTCAGCAGCAACAGTTTTTCTGAACCTAATACGGCAGCCAGTTTGCCGGCAACCAGGTCGGCATTGATATTATAAGAGGTGCCATCATCACCCACGCCTATTGGCGCAACCACGGGTATGAAACAGCCACCATCCAGCGTATTGATAACCTGAGGATCAATTTGTGAAACCTCACCAACATGGCCAAGGTCGATGATTTCTGAGGCTTGCAGCTCGGGCGAACCGGGTTTAAGCTGTAATTTTTTTGCCCTGATTAAACCGCCGTCTTTGCCAGTCAAACCAACCGCATGACCACCGTGCTGGTTAATCAGGCTGACAATATCCTTGTTCACCAGACCACCGAGTACCATTTCAACAATATCCATGGTTTCACGATCCGTGACCCGCATTCCATCTATAAACTCAGACTGTTTGCCAAGGCTCTGTAGCATCTTCCCAATCTGTGGTCCACCGCCGTGGACCACAACCGGGTTTACGCCGACCTGTTTTAGTAAAACAATATCACGGGCGAAAGCACTTTTTAACTGATCATCGACCATGGCATTGCCGCCATATTTAATGACAATTGTTTTGCCACTTAAACGCTGAATATAAGGCAGCGCCTCGGACAAAACATTGGCGATATTACTGGCTACTGATTGCTCCAACAGAGTAACTCCACTTAATATATTATTTTAAAATTCTAACTGTATCGTTGAATCGACATTTAAAATCTGCTGACGAAATTTTTCCTGAACTTTCTCCAGAGCCTCTTCGCTATCGGCTTCAAAGCGCAATACCAGACAAGGCGTGGTATTGGACGGCCTGATCAAACCCCAGCCATCATCATAGTTAACACGCATACCGTCAATTGTAGAAATCTCGGAACTACCGAAATCCGCAACCAACTTTAGTTTATCCATAAACCGGTAATGCTCACCTTCTGCAAACTGAATCTGGATTTCAGGCGTGTTGAATGAATCCGGTAAGGCATTAAAAACCACATCAGCCGGCTGCTCTTTTTTACTTAAAATTTCGAGCATGCGCGCAGCACTATAAAGGCCATCATCAAAACCATACCAGCGCTCTTTAAAGAAAATATGACCACTCATTTCACCCGCCAGCAAAGCCCCTGTCTCTTTCATTTTTGCTTTGATAAATGAATGGCCGGTTTTCCACATTAACGCATCACCACCCAGCCGCTTAATTTCTTTATCCAGGTGATTGCTGGATTTTATATCGTAGATGATTTGCGCGCCGGGATTTCTTGAAAGCACATCTTCTGCATATAACATCATCTGGCGGTCTGGCCAGATAATATTATTTCGGTTATCAATAATGCCAACCCGGTCACCGTCACCATCAAACGCCAGGCCAAGGTCAACCCCGAACTCTTCTATGGCTTTTCCAAGGTCAATCAGGTTTTCAAG
Source organism: Gammaproteobacteria bacterium (assembly GCA_029882395.1). Lineage (GTDB taxonomy): Bacteria > Pseudomonadota > Gammaproteobacteria > SZUA-229 > SZUA-229 > JAUVDT01. The sequence continues at coordinate 22,789 of JAOUKT010000004.1, read as the reverse complement.
CTTGCTCGGGTCGGGATGATGGTTGGGAAAGCTGCCGTCAATTTCAGAATATAATTCGATCACTTCGCAGCCCATGCGCTTGAATAAAGCAGGGGCCAGCTCACCGGCCACACCATTGCCACTATCGACCGCAATTTTTAAGGGTTTTGCCAGTTTTACATCCGCACATATCTCGTCCAGGTAGTGCTGCCTCACATCCTGCTCTTTGTAACTGCCGTCTCCACGTACCAATTCATTATTGAGGATGCGCTTGAGTAACTGCTGAATGCTTTCACTGTATAAAGTATGGCCCGCCAAGACCATTTTCAGACCATTATATTGCGGCGGATTATGGCTACCGGTAATCATGATGCCCGTACCGGTTTTCAGCACATGTGTTGCAAAATATAATACCGGTGTTGGCACCATGCCGATATCAATGACATCGCAGCCGGTCGAGCGCAAACCTTTACTTAAAGCCGCTGAAATTTTCGGGCTGGATAGCCTGCCATCACGTGCAATGACGACGGTTTTTTGTGACTGCGCCAGCGCTTCACTGCCATAGGCTCTGCCAATTAGCTCTACTGCTTCGTCGGTTAAGGTCTCATCGACGATGCCGCGGATGTCGTAGGCCTTGAAAATAGATGCTGCAATCATATTTCTGAACTCAAATTTTTAATGCTGAAACCGTAAGAGAAAACTAGTGATTAAACGCCGACAAAGCGACCCGTTTTTTATCGTCTATTTATGACCCGTGCTGCCAAAACCACCTTCCCCGCGGTCACTGTCATCAAATTCTTCTACTTGCTCAAACTCAACCTGCACCACCGGAACAAAAACAAGCTGCGCAATACGGTCACCCTGTTCGATTTCAAAAACTTTATCGCCGCGATTCCACATCGACACAAACAGCTGGCCCTGATAATCAGAATCAATCAGCCCCACCAGGTTGCCGAGGACGATGCCATGCTTATGACCCAGACCCGAACGCGGTAAAATAGTAGCGGCCAGGCTATTGTCTGAAATATGTATGGCGATACCGGTTGGAATTAATTCTGTCTGGCCAGGCTTTAAAGTAATTTTTTCATCTATACAGGCACGCAGATCCATGCCGGCTGAGCCTTGTGTTGTGTAAGCCGGTAACGGAATATCTTTGCCTATGCGTGAATCTAATATTTTTAATTGTATCTTGCTCATAATGTTCCACTTAAATTAAATCGTATAATGCTCAGCAATCAGTCTCACCAGGTCTGTTGCTAATCGGGATTTGCTTGTTTTTTCAAAAACGTGCTGGCCACCGGCCCATATCACGGTTGCGCTATTATAATCACTATTGAATCCGCCGTCTGATTGATCAACGCGGTTTGCCACGATCATATCCAGCTGTTTGGCCTCTAATTTCAGCCTTGCATGCTGCTCAAGCTTCTCTGTTTCGGCAGCAAAACCGACACAAAAGGGTCTATGCTGCAGCCCAGCAACAGATGCCAGAATATCAGGGTTTTTAATCAGTTCGATATTCATCTTATCCGCTTGTTTTTTTATTTTCTGCCCGCTGACCTGTTTTGGCCGGTAATCGGCCACTGCCGCCACTGCAATGAAAATATCCACCTGCTCAATATGTTGCAGCACAACCTGTTGCATTTCTTTGGCTGACTCAACATCGGTTCGGCTGATGCGATCATTGGCTACCAGCGCACAGGGGCCGCTCACCAGCTCAACACTGGCACCGGCCTCGAGTGCTGCCTGGGCTATGGCATAGCCCATTTTCCCGGAACTGTGGTTACTGATATACCTGACCGGATCAATTGCCTCACGGGTTGGTCCCGCCGTTACCAAAACCCGCACACCGCTTAAAGCCTGAAGATTAAATAATGGCTCAATTTGCTCAACAATCTCGTCTGCTTCGAGCATTCGGCCTTCGCCGACATCGCCACAGGCCTGCTCACCAGATGCTGGCCCCAGTATAACGGCGCCTCTATCAACTAAGGTCTGACGATTCTGTTGAGTCACGCTATTTGACCACATGGCCTGATTCATCGCCGGTGCTATCGCCAACGGGGCTTTGCTCGCCAGACAGAGCGTTGTTAACAGGTCATCCGCTTGCCCATTTGCCAGCCGGGCCATGCTATTGGCCGTGGCCGGCGCTATCACAATAAGATCAGCCCAGCGCGCCAGCTCGATATGCCCCATTGCCGCTTCTGCTTCGGCATCGAGCAGGCTCAGATGCACAGCATTACCCGACAGGGCCTGAAAACTAAGGGGCCGGATAAATTCCTGGGCGGCGTCAGTCATCACCACGCGAACATTCGCGCCCTGATCTTTTAACCGCCGTACCAGACTCAGGCTTTTATAGGCGGCAATGCCCCCCGTAATACCCAGTACAATATTTTTATTATGTAAAAAACTCATAGACAGAGAGTTTAACAGATTCAAGACCGGCGGGTGAGTTTCAGATTTATCCGACTTCAATCACCGTCAATCAACGATAAGATGCCTGCACCAAGACCTTAACTGATTCAGGGAGGAATCATGTCTATATCAAACTGGCCGGCCAGCGAACGGCCGCGCGAAAAACTGCTGCAAAAAGGCAGCGCAGCCCTCAGTGATGCCGAATTACTGGCCATATTTCTGCGCACCGGCGTCAAAGGCAAGTCGGCTGTTGATCTGGCCAGAGAATTGCTCAGCAACTTTGGCAGTCTTCGCAGCCTGTTATGCGCCGAACAGGCAGACTTTTGTCTGCACCTCGGTTTAGGGCCAGCCAAGTTTGCTCAGTTACAGGCAGTACTGGAGATGGCCAAACGTCATCTCTATGAACAGCTGCAACGCGGTGATGTGCTTGAAAACCCGGAATCGACCAAACATTATCTGGCCACCCAGCTGAGAACCTACAAACACGAGGTATTCGCAGGCCTGTTTCTCGATAACCGCCACCGTGTGATTAAATTTGAAGAACTGTTTACCGGCACCATCGATGGTGCCAGTGTCTACCCCAGGGAGGTTGTCAAAAAGGCCATGAGTTATAACGCCGCCGCTGTCATCTTTGCCCATAACCACCCCTCCGGGGTGGCAGAACCCAGCCAGGCCGACAGAAACATCACTCAGCGCCTGCGAGACGCTCTCTTGCTGGTCGATGTCAGGGTACTCGATCACATTGTCGTTGGAGATGATTTAATTTCATTTGCAGAAAGAGGTTATTTATAAAGCCTTAATCACAATTTAAAATAAAACGCCGGGATTAGCGGGCGGTTTTAATCGAGCCCCAGCTAAAGTGCTGAACCTGAAACTGCGTACTCTCACGCTGACTGCCAGACTGATAACTACCCGGCAGCCATAATCTTTTTCCGGCAAGCAGTCGGTTCGGGTTTTTATTAACAAAAGCCGCCGGATTCTTTTTCAGTATCTGCTGCTGACAGGTATGTTGTGAGTGAGTATTGCCCGGCCTCAACTGCTGACAGATCAGGCTGAGTGACTGCCCGCTTCTCACCTGCCAGGATTGTTGCGTGTTTTCATATACAATGACTCTTTTACTTTCTGCCTGCAGGCTGAAGCTAAAAGTGACGACAATTATAAGCAGTACGGTTCTCATCAGCAGTAAATCTTAGACATGTTAAAACGATTGTAGATGATTTATCATCGGCATGCAGTGATATCAATAAAAATAGTGAGCCCATTATGAACAACGACTCTTATCAGGCCATGCTGGATGCCGTTCAGGCTTTCCACGACAAACACCGCTTCAAAGAAAATGGCGGCGAAGAAATGACGTACCGTCTGGCGTTAATGGCCGAAGAACTGGGCGAGATTTCGGCCTGCGTGACTAAAGGCAAACCACTCGCTGAACTGGCCGAAGAATGCGCCGACCTGCTGATATTGATCATGGGCACAGCCATTGCAAAAGATTTTGATTTGAATGATGTCTTCTGGAAAAAGATGGATACATTAATGAAGCGGCAATCGCGAATGGTAGACGGCAGAATCAGGGTCTCTGAATTCCGTGGCTGCTAGCTTATAACTTCAGATAATTGATTTAGCCGGTAGCTTGAGAACCAGACATTAAACTTATCAGCCGGCATCGGCCTGGCTATAAAATAACCCTGCGCCTTGTCACAATCCAGCGCCTTCAGCAGATCAAATATTTCTTTTGTTTCAACGCCCTCGGCAATCACACCTAAACCAAGATTGTGCGCCAAGTCTATGGTCGACTTTACAATAACGGCATCATTTTCGTTTTCAATCATATTGATCACAAATGATTTGTCTATCTTGAGTTCTTTAACCGGGAATTTCTTAAGATAGGCCAGCGAGGAAAAGCCCGTACCATAATCATCTACAATCAGATCAAAACCGCTTTTATTAAAACTTTGCATTATCTTCAGGGCCCGTTCGGTATCGTTCATCATTGCACTTTCTGTGATTTCAAAAGACACATCCTCGGCTGTCAAATCATATTTCTCAAAACAACGTAAAACATAATCATGCAATTCAGGATCTGATAAATTCCAAGCGGATAAATTGATACTGACAGGAACCTCAAGCAGGTTCTGCAGCCAGATTTGTTTCTGTTTCATGGCCTCAACAATAACCCATTCGGTCAGGCTCTTTATCAGCCCCGACTCTTCCGCCAGGGGGATAAACACATCCGGTGAGATATTTCCGTCCTCATTGCTAACCCATCTTAACAAAGCCTCGGCCCCCACCAGACGCAGATCATCGCAGCTTAACTGCGGTTGATAATATAATTGCAGCTCACCATTTTGAATCGCTTTTTGCAATTTGAATTTTAGCTCCAGTTTGTTAATGCTGTGTAGTTCTTGCTCATAGACATAAATTTCGTAATCGCTATTATTTCTTTTAGATGCATACATGGCAATATCAGCGTTTTTTAACAAGGTTTCAACATCCGTTCCATGCTGCGGGTAAATAGCAATACCCAAACTTCCATGGATATATAATGATTGCTCATTAATCTCTAAAGCAGCCTGCATACTCTGCTGAATTTTTTGAGCGATTATTTTTGATCTTTCCCGGTCACAGTCAGGAATCAGTATCGCAAACTCGTCACCCCCCAGACGCGCAACCGTATCCACTTCCCGCAGACTATGGATAAGACGATTACTCACCAGCTGCAATAACTCATCGCCGGCATGATGACCCAGGGTATCATTGATTTCTTTGAACCGGTCCAGGTCCATCATAATCAACGTTAGCGAACCCTGATCACGTTTAGCTTTACTGATATTCTGTTCAAGGCGATCAAACAATAATAAACGGTTGGGCAGTTTGGTGAGATCATCATGTAACGCCTGATACTCAAGGTCACTCTTGCGGCTATGTACCTGTAACTGCATGTATGAAAATGCCTCAATTAAACTTTTCGTTTCTAACGACTTTCCTTTAATCAACAGCGGCTTTAAAAAACTTCCATCCTGAGCTTCCTGCCTCATTGCTACTGATATCTGTTTAATCGGGTTCAGAACCGTATTGTGCACAAAATAAAACAACGCGACCAAAACAAGCATTCCCGTTATGGTCAGCCCCCATAAAATAAGGCTGGTATTGCTTGCAACCCCAGACAAATCTATGATGCTGTTTTTTACATCGTGCTCAATATTTTCATCATAATCGCGTACGTTCTCCCAGATTACTTTCATTAAAGGCGCGACTTTTGTTTTTATTATGGAATAATCTGAGCGCCACTCTTCAGGCGTATCTGTTGAAACAATTTTTTTGAAACTTTCAGTCCAGTCATTTACCGCTTTCATCATATCCGGTAAAGATTCCTCCGTCTGAAACCCCAGCACACCGCTTGCTTTAAAACGGTTTAATAACACCAGACCATCATTGATATTTTTTAAATATATATTAACCGTCCCCACCTGGCTGGTTAACGCATCACTATCGAGTAACGCCAGGCGATTCACAAGATACATACGGTATAACGATGTAACCTGCACCCATTTATACCTCAAATCAAGCAGCTGTTCTAAAACTACAGTTTCCGAAGGCTCCAGTGCCGCAATGGTTTCATCGATACTCTCACTGACAAGATGAGAGAACAGCTTTTGACTTTCAAACATGCTGGAACGGGATATCTCAATTGCCGGGTATAACTTTGCAGGGTTCGCTCTTACATCCATCAGCTGATTAATATAAATACCTAGCTGGTTAAAATCACTCAGGATCACCACCAGCTTCTCTACTATTTTTTCATCAGCTGATTCTGATTCGATTAATTTTAACAGCCGCTCAACTGACATTATCATTTTATTAAAAACGCGCGAGTACGTTGAGTTTGAAGGGGCTATCGAGTGCTCCTCAAGAAAGAAACTGACATCCCAGACATTGTCCATGATAAAACGTGTCTGGTTGAGTTTTTCAAGACGCCGCTCCAGCAAAAAGGTGGCTTCGGATGAAGACTGATTGATATAAAATTGAGTTGCAATGTTACTGACAATTAACACCGCGCTGACCAATACTGATGCGAGTATAAACTTACCGCGTAAACTGTGATAAAAGGGAAGAAACCAGTTTTTTATGAATACTTTAGCCAAGTGCCGTTCTTATCATGTGATTTATATTCGTTATTGAATCATGACAGCGTTCTTTCAGTATAGCGCTTATTTTGCAAAAGTGATAAGCCAAAAAAAAGCCCTGCATGGCAGGGCTTTTTTTACTAAGCATCAGTATTAGAATGTATAGGTAAGTGCAATATAGGTGCCGTCAAACTTAAGGTCTTTAGTCAGCGGTGCACTTTCTTTCAGTGACATAGTGACTGTACGCTGGCCAAGCTCAACACCCAGGCCGCTGAGAATTTCATATCTCAGGCGCATTTTTGTATCGACGATTGCATTATCATCAAAACCCATATCGTTATTGATTTCCATACCGACAGACAGACCCGCAAAAGGAATGATCACTTCAGCCGCGGTGTAAACCATATAAACGGTATCGTCCATTATGCTTGGCGTTCCGCCAATATTAAAACTGCCATCAAAAGCACGGGCGATCAGACCAATATCAACCGAAACGAAATTATCCAGAATTTCATAATAAAACACACTGTCCGTATGCGATAAATCGATGGCATTGCCAGTTGAACCATCGGCTGCCATTTCAGTCATCTGCAGTTTAACATTAGGGATAAAAGGAACAGGGTGCTCAAAAGCCAGATAGGTAACGCCATTTGTGCCATCGGTATACCCTGCGGCATCCACTTCAGTTGCACCATTATCAAGTGAACCACTGACGCTTGGCTGCCAGACATAGTAACCGGCATCGATGCCTAAAATCATGGCTGCATTAGCCGAAAATGAAGCAATAGCTAGCGTTGCTAACAGGCTAATTGATAATACTAGTTTTTTCATACTGAACTCCTCATTCCCAAATTCTTTGTATTTTCGGGAGGTTAAAAACAAAATCTAAAGTTTAGTTTAGATGATAATCTGGCATTTTGCCAAGTTGCTGAAAGTTTTTATGTTGATTTCGTCTGCGCTTAACGCTCTCTGGTCACAAAAAACGGTTTATATTAATAATATAGCGATTAACACCTCATCACGTCATGATGCGTTTCACAAAAATCAGCTTATGTTCTGATTTCCTGCAGCGCATTGACCAGCTGCTGTAACTGCTCAAAACTATGCTCAGCATTAAAGGTGATTCGCAATCTGGCGCTTCCTTCCTCGACAGTGGGCGGCCTGATCGCACCGACATGAATACCCTGATCTAACAGCTGCTGACTTATTTTCATCGCTTGATGGCTGTCGCCAATCACGAGCGGCTGTATCGGTGTCTCTGAGTCCATTAACTCATAACCCATTTCAGAAACAGCCTGGCGGAACGTTTTTATCAACTGTTTTAACTTGTCTCGTCGCCAGCTTTCTGTTTGCACTAACTTTAAACTGGCCCTGGTCGCTTCAGCCAAGGCGGCAGGCATTGCCGTGGTGTAAATATATGTTCGCGCATGTTGAATTAAGTATTCGATTATCTCCTCATCAGCAGCGACAAAGGCGCCGGCTGTGCCAAAGGCTTTACCCAGCGTACCCATTAAAACCGGTACCGCCGACGCGTCTAAATCAAAATGTTCCATACAGCCGCGGCCATTCTCACCCAGCACGCCCATTCCATGTGCGTCATCGAGCATTAAATAACTGTCATATTGCTGGCAGGCATGCGCCAGCTCAGGTAGCGGCGCGATATCACCGTCCATGCTAAACACACCATCGGTTAACAGCATGCTGTGCTGCTGGGCATTTTTAAGCAGCAGTATTCTGGCCGCTTCTACGCTAGCATGAGCATAGCGGCTAAAACGGGCACCTGACAATAATGCTGCATCCAATAATGAGGCATGGTTTAAGCGGTCTTGCAGTACCACGTCGCCGCGGCCCAGCATTGCCTGAACCACACCCAGGTTAGCCATATAACCGGTTGAAAATAACAAACAGCGGGCATAGCCGGTGAATTCAGCCAGCTCTTCTTCCAGTGCATGATGCGCAGCGCTATGGCCGTTGATTAAATGCGCTGCACCACTGCCACTGCCGTAACGATCTATGCCTTTTTTAAACGCCTCATTGATTGCCGGGTGGTTGGCCAGCCCCAGATAATTGTTGCTGCAGAAGTTGATGACTTTTTTACCATCAACCATCAGTTGCGTTGACTGCGGGCCCTGAGTAATGCGCCGCTGCCGGTAAAGGCCGGCGGCTTTTTTCTGCTCTAACTGCGCTTTAAACGATTTCACAAAAGGCTTGTTTTTCAGCTAGCCAGTTGATCAGCTGGCTCTGCCGACTTAAAGCCACTGGGTGTAATACCCAGTTTCTTCATTAAATGCAGATCATGGTTCTCATCCGGATTCTCAGTCGTCAGCAGTTTATCGCCATAGAAGATGGAGTTAGCACCGGCAAAGAAACACAATGCCTGTGTTTCATCACTCATGTCACTGCGTCCAGCCGAGAGGCGCACGTAAGATGCTGGCATGATAATTCTTGCCACCGCTATGGTGCGAATAAATTCAAGGTGATCGAGTTTATCAGCATTAAATAACGGTGTACCTTCAACCTGAACCAGCATGTTGATCGGTACGCTTTGCGGGTGAGCCGGTAAATTTGCCAGCTGCTGCAGCAAACTGGCGCGGTCTTTTTCTGTTTCACCCATGCCGATAATGCCGCCACTGCAGACATTGATACCGGCATCGCGAACATGCTCCAGTGTATCTAAACGGTCATCATAGGTTCGGGTGGTGATGACTTTGTCATAAAACTCAGGTGACGTATCGAGATTGTGGTTGTAATAATCCAGCCCCGCTTCTTTCATTCGACGCGTTTGCTCTGCGGTTAACATGCCCAATGTGACACAGGTTTCCATGCCCAGCGCTTTAACTGCTTTCACCATATCGATGACTTTGTCGAGGTTTTTATCGGTTGGATTACGCCACGCCGCCCCCATGCAAAACCGCGATGATCCATTAGCCCGGGCTTCGGCAGCCTGCTCGATCACTTGCTGCAAAGGCAATAAGCGTTCTTTTTCCAGACTGGTATCGTGTTTAGCGCTTTGAGAGCAATAACCACAGTCCTCGGGACAGGCACCGGTTTTGATGCTCAGCAAGGTACTGATCTGAACTTCATTTGGGTTAAACATTTGGCGGTGAATGCTCTGCGCCTTAAATAATAAATCATTAAACGGCATTTCCAGCAAAGCCGAAATTTCACTCAACTGCCAGTTATGACGAATCGATGAATCAGTCATCTTCATTTCCTACGTATTCTTCAACAGTAATATCCACATCCTGCCAGTCATCCCGGCGGATACGGTATAAATCATAAACAGACCAGGGTAACATTATAACAATGCCCGCCAGCCATAAATAAGCATAATACCAGAGGCTTTCTCGACCACCGGGAATTAAAGAGCCCACAATCACCAGAAAACCGGTAATAAAATAAAAGCGGTACGCCGCCCATTGGGTGTAATCCCCCACTTTTTCCACAGGGTGGTGACGATTCATGGCATAAATCACCATTGATGCCCCAAACCAGAAAATCATCAGCGGAAAAGGAATCAATATCGCCACAATATTTCCCCAGTTAAACTGAGCAGCTGTACGTCGCGACTGTGCAGCGGTTATTGTTTTGTTATAGGTGATTTTTTCCACGAAAGTATCCGCTGGCGCTTATAAAAGCCGGTTAATTGAAAACGAACAAAACCCCAACATCTGGTCTCAGGCGTTAAGGCCCGTTATTATGCCATGCAAGCATTCTTCTTTCATGGAAAATCAGCGATATGCTTAAAAGGATTTTAACTATCATCTATCCCCGGCGCTGTGTGCTCTGCCGGTCAGCCGTGACCCCAGCCCAAACAGCTGAACGGGATCTGTGTCATGCTTGCGAAAAAGACCTCTCGCTGGTTCAACAGGCCTGTTTTCAGTGCGGCATCGCATTGACCGGCACTCACGAAAAACAATTATGCGGGCAGTGCTTACAAACAAAACCTTTTTATGATCAGGTTATCAGCATCTACCATTACCAGAACCCGATGATCTGGCTGATTCAGCAAATGAAGTTCCATAATAAAATACTCTACGCTCATCTGCTGGCTCAATTGATGACAAAACATTTAATTGAGCGCCAACGAAAACACCAGCTGCCCCTGCCTGATGTCATTATTCCTGTGCCCTTGCATTATCAACGTCGCTTTCATCGCGGTTTTAATCAGGCCGAGGAATTATCAAAACACATCGCTAAACACTTAAATTGCCCTCTGGATACCCGGTTTGTTCAGCGCCCCGTCAATAGTGCACAACAAAGCGGGCTTGACGCCAAGCTGCGAAAAAAAAATGTCAAAGGCATTTTTAGCTTGAGCCGGGCTCAGCAAAAGCGCTATCAACATGTCGCTATCGTTGACGATGTTATGTCAACCGGTAGCACTGTCAACGAGGTCGCACGATTGCTGAAAAAAAACGGTATCAAGAAAGTCGACGTCTGGGTGCTGGCCAGAGCCAGCCGCGATTAACTTTTTAAAAGCTGTGTAATCGGCTAGTTAAAATAATAATGTTTTAAAACTGTGATAAACGCATTATTTCGACAACTGCGCGCCAATGACCTGCATCAGGTGATCAAACAAAATGGGTTTTTCCACCAGCGCGTCCATTCCGGCTTCAAAATAACTTTCTTTTTCATCATTCATGACGCTGGCGGTCATGCCGATGATGGGCGCGGAGGTTAAGCCTTGCTGTTTGATGACTTGCGTCGCTTCGACACCGTTTACAACCGGCATATGGATATCCATGAGCACGACATCAAAATTTTCTTTTTGCAGGCATTCAATTGCCTGCTGGCCGTTTTCTGCCACCACCACAGCGTGCCCATGACCGCTTAATAATGCCCGCACGGCCACGCGACTGATATTATCATCCTCAACAACCAATACTTTGAGTTTTTCCGGCACGCTTGTCACAAGCTTTGCTGCTATTTCATCGTGGCTTTCAATCACCGGAATAACAACTTCCACCCTAAAACAACTGCCTTTTCCTTCTGTCGAAGTCAGCTTTATTGTGCCCTGCATTTTTTCTATGATTTTATGACAGATGGCAAGACCTAAACCCACGCCTTTGTTTGAAATGCGTTCAGCGGATAACTGCTGGAACTCTTCAAAAATCGTTTTTTGTTTTTCTTCTGGCACACCAATACCGTTATCTTCTACCTCGATCAGGAAACGATATGAGTCGTTGACATGTTCACCATTAATGCGTAACTGCACCTCGCCATTGGGGGTAAATTTAGCCGCATTACCTATCAGGTTAATGACGACCTGTTTCAGCCTGATGGCATCGGTATAAATATTGGCCGGTAAGTCCTGCTTTATGCTCGTACTAAAATGCGCACTGGACTCATCAAACAAAGGATCCACCTGGTTTAATATATCCTCAATAATGTCCCAGGTGTTGAACTTCTCCGGTTTTAAGCTGAAGGTTCCCGATTCAATTTTAGAAATATCCAGTAAATCATCGATTAATACCAATAAAAAATCGCCCGATCGTTTTATCGCGCTCAGGTAACTGTGCTGCTGCTCATCAAGGCTTGTATTTTCCAGCACCTGCACCATACTCAGCACGCCATTCATAGGCGTTCTGATTTCATGGCTCATATTGGCAAGAAATAAACTCTTTACCTGGCTGGCTTCCTGCGCAGCGGCCAAGGCAAAGTCCATTGCCCTGACATTGCTTTCAAGTTTAAGGTTTTTTTCTTTAATGATTGTTTCAACATCATCAATATGCAGTGCATGAGCGCGCGCCAGAAGACTGAGCACTATTAAAGCGAAGATAAATGTTGCAATAGCGATATCCGAAATATATAAATCCAGTCGCGCATGCGCACCCGCGATTATAAGGATTGATATCAGAGTAACGATCATGCCGGCGCGCACACTCAGAACCATATAGGCAATATAAACCGCAATATAAAACCAGACCACGCGAGCGGTATCGGTTTCGACATTGATCAGTGCCGCAATATAAATCAGCATAGAGGCGATCACCGCGAGCCAGGCAACCTGATGAAAATGTGTTTTGTTCTGCCGCAGGTAGACAATCAACAGCAGATTAACAGCCGCATAAATGAAGTTGGCAATCGACTGATCTGTGCCCGTTTGCATGATGCCCTGAAAACCTAAAAAAGCAATCAGCAAGGCAAAGATGACCGCAATCGACATAAAGTAATTGAGCACACGAAACTTAAAGATCAGCTGTATCTCTTCTGCGCTAAATTCATGTGAACTGGTGAGTATTTCTTTAAAATTCATGCGTTTTGACTTAATTACGGGTATGAAAAACGATCCTGAGGACACTATATAGACGTTATCTTACGAATCAGCTGCTTGATTATATCAGCATTAGCCGTTCACAATTAGCCATCAAAAAAACTAATTCTCAGGTATCATATGGCCAACGAGATCACAGGCCAGGTTATGAGAATTGTCAGCGCAAATTTAAACGGTATCCGTGCCGCCGCACGCAAAGGTTTTTTTGACTGGTTTGAACACCAGGATATCGATGTTTTATGCATCCAGGAAACCAAAGCTCAGGAGCACCAGCTCGGCGACCCTGTCTTCTGCCCGGAAGGCTACCACTGTTATTACCATGACGCCGTTAAAAAAGGCTACAGCGGGGTAGCCATTTACAGCCGCGTTAAACCCAAAAAAGTGATTAAGGGTATTGGCTGGTCAGACATTGATAACGAAGGCCGTTATATTGAAGCCCAGTTTGATGGCCTCAGCGTCATATCCCTGTATATGCATTCCGGCTCAGCCAGCGACGAACGGCAAGCCGTAAAATTTGATTTTATGCAGCGTTTTGGCGATTACATGAAGTCATTGCGCCGCAAACGCCGTGAATTCATTATTTGTGGTGACTGGAATATCGTGCACAAAGAAATCGATATTAAAAACTGGAAAGGCAATCAGAAAAACTCGGGCTGCCTGCCAGAAGAACGCCAGTGGCTGGATGAATTGCTTACACCTGAAGGCCTGGGTTATGTCGATGCCTTTCGTGAAGTCAACAAAGAAGCACACCAATACACCTGGTGGTCCAACCGTGGCAATGCCCGCGCCAATAATGTGGGATGGCGCATTGACTACCAGATCATCACACCTAATCTACAGAATACCGTTAAATCAGCCAGTGTCTTCAAAGATGAATGGTTTTCCGACCATGCGCCGCTGACCATTGACTATGATTACGAGATTAAAGCCTGATGAGTACACAGGCCGTTAAAAGCTGGTCAGAAGCCCTGCGTGTATACACTAACCCGCGTGTGCTGGGCATGTTATTTCTCGGCTTTTCTGCCGGCCTGCCTTTTTTGCTGGTCTTTTCGACACTGTCGGCTTGGCTGCATGATGTCGGTATTGAACGGACTGTTATCGGCTTTTTTAGCTGGGTCGGCATCACCTATTCCATTAAAGTATTCTGGGCACCGGTCATCGACCGGCTGCCCATCCCTTATTTAACCGCTCGTCTCGGCAAACGCCGTAGCTGGATGCTGCTGGCACAAACAGGTATTGCCACAGGCCTGCTTGGTATGGCTTTAACAGACCCGGCCAGCCATATCCATATAATCGCATTATTTGCTTTGCTGGTGGCTTTTTCCTCTGCCACTCAGGACATTAGTATTGATGCCTACCGCATTGAAGCTCTCGATAAAATCTACCAGGGCGCCATGGCCACTACCTATGTATTGGGATACCGGCTGGCGTTATTGGCCGCAGGTGCCGGTGCTTTTTATGTGGCCGAATACCAAAACTGGTCATTCGCTTATCTGACGATGGCCGCTTTAATGCTCACCGGTATTTTAACCACACTGATTATTGCTGAGCCCGACGTCATTAAAGACCAGGCCACTATCGATCGCGAAGCCAGGCTTGAACACGCCCTGGGCATTGATAATACAAGCGGTCGATTGCATAAAATCACCGCCTGGTTTACGGATGCAGTAATCGCTCCTTTTGTTGACTTTATTCAACGTAATGGCAAAACCGCTATGAGCATCCTGGCTTTGATTGCCGTCTATAAAATCAGCGACATCACAATGGGCGTTATGGCCAATCCTTTTTATCTGGACCTGGGTTTTAGCAAAATAGAAATAGCCAACATTACAAAAATCTTTGGTTTCTTCATGACCATAGCCGGTGCCGCTTTAGGCGGGGTTATGGTCATTCGCTACGGCATCATGAAACCACTGGTACTGGGTGCGATGATGATTGCATCGACCAATCTACTGTTTGCGATGCTGGCACTGTCGGAACCGAATATCAACTTTCTGGCTTTTGTCATCAGTGCTGACAACCTCAGTGGCGGTCTCGCCACCTCTGTGTTCATCGCCTATCTGTCAAGCCTGACCAATACGGCTTACACTGCCACTCAATACGCCCTGTTCAGCTCATTAATGACCTTGCCGGCTAAATTCCTCGGCGGTTTTTCGGGCATCGTCGTTGATACCCAGGGTTATTTCAGCTTCTTTGTATACGCGGCAATATTAGGCACGCCGGCTATCATGCTGGCTATCCATCTGCTACGAAAACAGGGTACTCAGCATCATGGCTAAACTTCTTTTTAAATTGAAAAATGTGTTCGATGATGAGGCTGACGATATCCGTCAGCTGCTGACTGATGAACAGATTGATTTTTACGAATCACCGGCCGGCAACTGGGGAATCTCCATGCATGCCCTGTGGCTTAATGATGAAACGCAGTATTCAGATGCCAAACAGTTGATTGATGAATACCAGCTCGAAAGAAGCCGGCGCATTCAAAAAGAAGTACAGCAACAAAAAGCTGATGGTGAATTTGAAACCCTGTTGCAACGCATATTGCACAGGCCCGTGCAGTTTCTTGTCTACAGTGCTTTTATTCTTTTTATGCTTTATATTTCGATTATGCCTTTTCTTGAAATAGGCCAATAAGGCAAGAAGTTCTCAATGCATTTCTCTGGCAAATACTGGCGCCAGCATATATGCCCGGTATTTAACACCAACCACCTGATAATAATGGTTTAATCATCATGCAAGTCTCTGATATAGAAAAAATAAGAATCGACATTCAAAGCGAGGGTAATAGCGCGCTGTCTTTAATGATCTCACGAATTGGCGACATGATGCGCCAGGGCAATGGCAATTTCCCGGCTAATGAATTTGTTGCCTGCAGCGACATAGACCCCAATATATTCCTGCAATTAATCGAAGGCATGGACAACGACATCTTTAATTTTGCCACTGTCTATGACCACCCGGATAAATCAGGCCTGCCGATAACCTACTCCATTGCCTTTCAGGGCAAAGATGAAAAAACGCTGATTTTTGAATTCCGTTTTGGCACTGAAACCAAAGATACCGGCGAATTACTGCCTTATTTTGAGGGTTTTATTTCCAAAGCACTGCTGTTGACGAATGACTGGTATGCACTAGAAGAAAAAGAAGAAAATCAGCACTAACTTATTTTGCGTGATTTTTTGACTAAACCGAGCTTGTTGACTATATACCATTAGTATTGCATTTTGTCATAGCGGTACTTTTGATCTCCTCAACGTACAGGCTTTATCCAAAATATATGTCAAAAAAATCTAAAAAAATTATTGTTGTTGAAGATAACCGTGCCATCAATGCGATGCTCGTTGACAGCCTAAAAAATGAACTGGGTATCGAAATAGCCACGGCCACAACCCTGGCCGAAAGCAAAGTCATCGTAGAAAAGAATCCTAAATCGCTTTTTTTAGCCATTCTCGACCTGAACCTGCCCGATGCTCCTAAAGGCGAAGTTGTCGACTACATGCTCGAAAACAGTATTCCGAGCATTGTCTTAACCGCCAATACCGATGACTGCATTCAAAGCACTTTCGTCAACAAAGGCGTCATCGATTATGTCAACAAAAGCAATCTCAATGAAATTCAGTATGTCGTTGATACCGCGCGCAGACTTTACGAAAACTTTGACAGAAAAGCCTTGGTGGTTGATGACTCGGATGTGTCTCGCATGTTACTTGCCACATTACTGGAAAAACAAAACCTGAAAGTACTGGAAGCCATCAACGGTGTACAGGCATTAAAACTACTCAAAATACACAAAGACATCAGCCTGGTCATTACAGACTACAATATGCCCAAAATGGATGGCATGGAGCTGATCTATAACATCCGCAAGGATCACTCGCGTGACGAGCTGGCTGTTATTGGCATCTCATCAACCGATGACAATATCGTATCGGTCAAGTTATTAAAATCAGGCGCCAATGATTTCATCTCACGCCCATTCGCGCACGAAGAATTTAACTGCCGTATCAACCAGAACATTGATGCCATCACAAATTATAAAAAAGTTCGCGACGCCAGCATAAAAGATTATCTGACTGATCTTTATAACCGTAAATACATGTTTGAAACCGGTACAAAACTCTTCCATAACGCAAAAAGGGACAACATAAAACTGACCGCGGCGATGATCGATATTGATCATTTTAAAAGGGTGAACGATACTCACGGCCACCATGTCGGCGACCTGGCTCTGAAGCATGTATCAAGTATACTGACAGAAGAATTGCGTGACGGCGATATTCTGGCAAGAATGGGAGGCGAAGAGTTCTGCATTCTTTGCATTAATTTAGAGACAGCAAGTGCAGCCATCGTTTTTGAGCGGGCACGAAAAGCCATTGAAGAGAACCCGCTGGCACTTGAAGATCTAGACATAGCAATCACTATCAGCATCGGTTATACCTCTGATTTAGTCGACTCACTGGATCAGATGATTAACAATGCCGACAGCGCCTTATACGATGCTAAACACACTGGCCGCAACAAAGTCGTTTCTTTTTCTAAATAGTAATTTATACATTAAACACCACTTCAACATGCAAACCGGAATGATGTTCAGGCCGGGTTAAATTTATTTCTGCCATATGCAGGCGTGCAATTTCATCAACAATCGCCAGCCCTATTCCACAACCGCTTAAAACATGGCCTTCGCCACGATGAAAGCGTTCAAATACTTTCCCATAATCGGCATCATCAATACCCGGGCCATTATCTGTCACATGTAAGCTCACGGTAGACACGCTCTGACTGAAACAGACCTCAACTTTTCCACCAAACTGGGTATAACGGATCGCATTGTCTATCAGGTTTCTTACCAGCATGCCTAAGGCCGACTCATCACCATAGACGCGCATACTGCCAGTATCGGCAACCGATAAATCAATCGCCTTTTCTAAAGCAAACGGTACCAGGTCGGCTGATATCTGCACTGACAACTCTCTTAAATCCAGCAGGCTCAGTTTGGGCACCTTGCTGCCTTCATCGTATTTCACCAGGTTCGTTAGCTGGTCGACAACATGCGTCGCACGATCCACGGCCAGCATGATTTTATCTAATGAAAGGATAAATTTTTTCGCCTCCTCATCAGCTCGCATTAATTGCACATGCGTTCTCAGTGCCGCCAGTGGCGTACGCAGTTCATGAGCGGCATCAGCACTGAAGCGCCGCTCTTTATCAAAGCTTGAGCGGAGACGCTCGAACAAACGATCAAGCGCAGTAATTAAAGGCTGGATTTCTTCTGGCACAAATTCTATATCTAAATCAGTAAGGTGCCGCTCATCCAGTTTTGAAACTTCATCTGTCACCACTTTTAAGGGTTTTAATCCCTGCGAAATAGCCCAGCGCAACAGCAACAACAGGACCGGCAACAACACCAGGTAAGGCACTACTAACCTCAGCATAATATTATCGAGTAACTCTGAGCGCACCTCATAACTTTCGGCCACCACCACTTTATATTCCATTAAACGGTTCCAGACCGAAAAGGTCCGCCACCGAGAGCCATTTAACTCGACATCAAAATAGCCGTTCAATTTGTCCATTATGGCAACCAGAGGTGCATTGTCCGAACGCAAGATCAGTTTTTGTTCCGCATCAAAAATCTGAAATAAGATTTTCTTTTCATATAAATGCCCCGGGGATAATTCATCACCCTCTGTGATTAAATTCTCCTGTAATTTATTTTCCTGTAAATAGAGCTGTAACTCTGACAAATTGACCTTATCAAAACCGGCTTGTGACAGTGACAGTAACAATCTTGCAGAACGCGCCAGTTCCGCATCGAACAATTCCTGAATTTCCTCTTCTGCATCCAGATAACTGCTGCAAATGGTGATGCCTCCGGAAACAAGTAACATTGTCATCAATATCTTTAACAGCCGGCTGCTTAATGAAACTTTCATATAAAACTATTCTTTATCAATCATGTAACCAATACCACGTATGGTTCGAATTAATTCATTTCCCAGCTTTTTTCTCAGGTGATGAACATAAACTTCGACAGCATTACTACCCACTTCTTCGCCCCAGCCATACATGGTTTGCTCGAGCATTTCCCGTGACATCACCCGCCCAGTATTTTCCAGAAGACTCAACAACACCGCGTATTCCCGGCGCGACAGATCCACTTTGTCACCGCCTTTATGTACATCGTATGCGGCAGGATCGAGGCGGATATCTCCGTATTCAATAAGGGATTCGGTTCGCCCGGTGTTTCTTCTGGCCAGCGCCCGCAGGCGGGCATAAAGTTCTGCCAGATCAAAAGGCTTGGTCAGATAATCATCAGCCCCTGCATCGAGGCCTTGCACACGGTGATCGACTGACGCCATCGCTGTTAATATCATCACCGGTAATTTATCACCTGAATCACGCAACTCTTTTAAAACATCCAGACCGCTTTTTTTAGGCAAGCCTATATCCAGCACCATTAATTCATAATCTTCGGCAATTAATGCTGTCGTTGCCGCTTCACCGTCGCGCACCCAGTCCACCGCATAACCGGCTTTACGCAGACCCAGCTCGACACCTTCCCCTAATAAGACATCGTCTTCAACCAGTAACAAACGCATCCGCACTCCCCGTTTTGAATCTTTTATTTTTGGCCGCTAAGCTTTCTTTCTTGCTCTGCATCAAGCTTCTTATTTCGTTCAGATGAGCTTAAGCTATATAATATAGACTATATCAAACTCTCTTAACATTAAGTCACTATGTCGAAATTATACTCTGTCAGTATTCTCATACTGCTGTTATCGCTCACCACGGCCTGCGAGCTGCAAGCCGTTAAGCCCTGGGAACGCAGCATACTTGCCAAACCGTCCATGCAATTAACGGCGGATGAAGTTGAGAATGCACTTGATGAGCACATTTATTTCAGCAAAGAAGCCTCTACTGGCGGCCAGTCTATTGGCGGAGGCGGTTGTGGTTGTAATTAAACGGGAAATTATTTAACCCATGAGTCATTTTTCTTCAATAAAAATTCGCGAATCGTTATCACTTGCCTGTTGCACACTGTTACATGCAGCACCTGAGGCCAGCGCCGCTCTGCTCGATGATGTAGAAGTTGATTCCGCCGTGTTAATTTATAGCGAGGCCGATAATCGTGTCAGCCTGATAGAGCCCATCGTTAAGCTTAAAACAGAACTCGAAGAAGACCAGTTTTTGTCTGTGCAGATGGTGTTCGATGCACTCACCGGCGCCTCACCTAATGGCGCTCAGGCCTCTAACATTGCACAAACTTTTACATCACCATCCGGTATCAGCCTGTACACAACCAATGCCGGTGAGCTGCCACTGGATAGCACATTTCGCGATACCCGCTTTGCTTTGACCTCGACACTGGAAAGTCCCATTGACCGTTTGCAAAAAAACATTTATTCATTGTCGGTATCGACAGAACATGACTGGAACTCACTCTCCGCTGGCTACACTTACAGCAAGGACCTGAACCTTCGCAATACCACTGTCATGAGCGGACTCAGCCTGACTTATGATGCGATCTCACCCGTCGGTGGTGCACCGATAGCGTTTGAACAGATGCTGGCGCCGGGCTTTTTACAACCGAAAGATGGAAAAAAAGATCGCAATACTGTCGATTTTATTGCCGGCGTAACACAGGTGCTTAACCGAAAAACCATCAGCCAGCTCAATTACAGTTTTAGCCAGTCACAGGGTTATCATAATGACCCGTACAAAATCCTCAGTCTGGTTGATGATACAACAGCCGTGGTGACAGGCGATTATCTCTATGAAAAACGCCCTGACAGCCGCCAGCGACATATTCTTTACTGGAAAACAGCCCATCATTTAACTGCCGATGTGATCAATATTGCCTACCGCTATTATCAGGATGACTGGGGCATTGTTTCTCATACTGTGGATTTGAAATACCGCTTTGAATTGTCAGACAAAGACTTTTTACAACCGCACATACGCTATTATTCCCAGTCGGCGGCCGACTTTTATCGTCATAGCCTGTTAGCCAGTGAGCTTTCTGCTTTACCTGAATTTGCCAGTGCCGATTTCCGTTTAGGTGAGTTCAATACAACCACACTGGGGCTTAAATACGGCCGTGACTTAGGCGCAAACCAGGCATTCAGTAGCCGGATCGAAATCATGCGGCAGTCTGGTAACAGTCAGCCTGCTGATGCCTTCGGCGAACAACTCAACCACGACCTTTACCCTGATTTAACTGCTATCATCCTGCAGCTGAGTTATTCATTTAGCTGGTAAATGACAGGCAACTGTGAGCGCGCATTTTTAAGCCGCTCTTGAGCACAGGTTTTTGATATACTGCCGGCTTTGCCAATACAACCTTAGACAATACAAAACTTTATGACACCTGATATTTCAAAGTTCAAATTACCCAGCCCTTCTCCTGAGGGCTTTCAGATCATGGAAATGTTATCTGAAGTCAACGTCGACCTCTCCATATTAAGCGACGTTATTTGCCGTGACCCGGTGCTGTCGGCAACGGTAATGAAATATGCCAATTCACCGCTTTATCGTCGGGTGATTGAAATCAAGTCGGTACATAAAGCCGTTAACCTGCTCGGCATAAGAAACGTTGCCACCATTATATTAATTGCAACCATGCGTAGCTTCAGCACACCGCCCTCAACAGCCAGTGCCGCTATCTGGGAACATTGTACAGGGGTATCTGCTTTGACCCGGTTAATAGCCCGGACTGTTGACCGTGCGCTACAGGATAAAGCTGAATTTCTGGCCACTATCCATGACATCGGTGCCATGACCCTGGCTGTCAACCTGGATCAATACGACGCCATCTATAAAGACGCTATCCAGCAGGGCATCACGCTTGACCAGGCCGAAACAAATGCGATTGGCTATAACCATAACGATATTACTACCGCTTCTCTGGCCAAGCTGAAATTGCCTGAGGAAATGACCACACTGATCCACAATTTTCATCACCGTGATGCCATAACAGCGATCAACACTGATGACGATAAAATATTGGCGATCCTGTCACTGGCTCATCAGTTAGAGGCACAAATCCTGGGCGAAACACGCGTCACCGAGACGATGCCGGAAGACATAGAAACCCTGGTTAGGTTATTAAACCTGAGTCCGAAAAAAATTAAAGATATCACCGACGATTTTGAAGATATCCTGGACCAGGGTTTTTAAAGCGACAGCCATCATGATGCCAACGGCACTTCGCCAATTTGATGTACTGCCGGCTCTGAGTCTGTACATCCATATTCCCTGGTGCATAAAAAAATGCCCCTATTGTGATTTCAACTCACACGCCGCAACGGCAGCCATCCCCGAAGATGCCTATGTGGATGCACTAATACGTGACCTCAACGCCGAACTTCCTAACGTATGGGGTAGACGGCTAAATAGTATTTTTATCGGCGGCGGCACACCCAGCTTGTTTTCTGCCCAGGCCTTTGAACGATTACTCAGCCATATTCATGCGGTGCTGCCCTGTAAAGCCGATATGGAAATCACGCTGGAAGCCAACCCCGGTACTTTCGAACAGCAGAAATTCAGCGATTACCGTCAGGCGGGCATTAACCGGCTTTCCATTGGCATTCAAAGCTTTGATGAGCGGCAATTACAATCACTTGGCAGGGTACATAACGGCCACGAGGCCAGACTCGCGGTGGCAATGGCCCGACAGGCCGGATTTGATAATTTTAACCTCGACCTGATGTATGCCCTGCCAGCACAAAACACCGGGGACGTGCTCACCGATTTATCAACCGCATTAGAGTTTGAACCAAGTCATATTTCGCAGTACCAGCTCACCATCGAAGCCAACACTTATTTCCACACACACCTGCCCGATAACCTGCCTGAAAATGATTTAATCTGGCAGATGCAAGATGAAAGTCAGCAATTGCTGGCCGCTCACAATTTTTCGCAATATGAAGTTTCAGCCTATGCAAAGCCTGGAAAACAGAGTCAGCATAATATGAATTACTGGCAATTTGGTGATTAC
>JAOUKT010000003.1 GCA_029882395.1 Gammaproteobacteria bacterium | reverse complement strand
GAATAGCGGGGTCGGTAAGTCGCCTGGCTGTTCCTGTAAGCCGGCGTAATCAATGCTACGCGAATCAATGCGCGGCGGTGTGCCGGTTTTTAACCGGCCAACACGGAACGGTAAATCACGCAAGCGCTGTGCCAGCGCAAGCGATGGCGGGTCACCGGCGCGACCGCCTGAATAATTCGACTCACCAATATGAATTTTTCCACCGAGGAAGGTACCCACGGTTAAGACGACTGCGCGGGCTTTAAACTTAAGCCCCATCTGCGTGACCACACCACACACCTGATCACCGTCAGCTGTGTTTTCAATCATCAGGTCATCCACCGCCTGCTGAAATAATGTTAAATTTGGCTGGTTTTCTAATGCAAAACGAATCGCGGCTTTGTATAAAGCGCGGTCTGCCTGGGCCCGTGTTGCCCGTACCGCAGGACCTTTGCGAATATTTAAGGTGCGAAACTGAATGCCACCTTTATCCGCCGCACGCGCCATGATGCCACCGAGGGCGTCAATTTCTTTCACCAGATGGCCTTTGCCAATGCCACCGATCGCCGGGTTGCAGCTCATTTGACCCAGCGTATCGATGTTATGGCTCAGCAGCAGTGTTTTTGCGCCCATGCGCGCTGCCGCCAGTGCCGCTTCGGTACCAGCATGACCGCCACCGATGACGATAACTTCATATTCATCACTGTAAAACATACTGAACCTGTACTGAGCACGGAGAGTGGAACCGGCTATTATCCTATAAATAGTCACCTAAGGTATAGCCATCGGTGCTTTTTTGTTTAAAAAATAACCATTTTTTACATAAAGCTAAGCGGCCCCGGTAGCACTGATGATTTTCATGTCCGCAATCGCACGCTGTATGGGCGCTATTCTTTGTGCTGGCGTTGTTTTAGAATATGCGACTCACTCCCTGCGGCGACTTATTCGATGATTCTTACCGGCACACTTTTGGGCGAGCATTCGCCTTATATTTTCAATATGATCTATGACATTGATGTCAGAATGCTGTTTATTGAATGCGTTGATAATATACAACAGGAACAACCTTCTCTTCGCATTGTCTTTCCTGAGATTATCAGCTACTCAGAGCGCAATTTGCAAAAGCAGCCCGACGACGAATATATGGATGATCTGGTTGTGGTTGAACGCACCGGCGAGCATCTTATAAAGATCACCACCTATAAAAAAGAGATTGAGCTGGAGCTGACTGCGGAACCCTTTACAGAAACAGTGTGACAAAAAGAGCCGGCACCGCGTTAACCGTTTTAATGGCAACAGTTAAACGGCCCGTTTTTTATGCATCGAGCAGTTCTCTGATTCTTTTTAACAGCTTATCCAGCTTATACGGTTTTTGAATCAGATTCTGATGCAGGCTCTCATCTTCAAGACTGACCTGCAGGCCGTCGGTGAATCCGCTCACCAGCTGTATTTTAATCTCCGGCCAGCGACGCTGTATCTCACGCGCCAGCATGTATCCGTCCATGTTAGGCATCACCACATCACTTAACACCAGCGCAAAGCTGTGTTGTTCCAGTAAAGACAAGGCCTGTTCGCCATCCTTCGCTGCGGTAACCTCATAGCCCTGGCCTTCCAGCAGCACGACACAAAGGTCTCGCAGGCTTTTTTCATCATCCACCACCAATATCGATTCATTACCTTTTAGATGGGTTTTCTGTTCGGACTCTTGTTGCAGTGTTATTGCAACATCAGATTCTGTCTCAATATAACGCGGCAGGTACATTGAAAACTCAGTGCCTGCATTTATTTCTGATTTAGCGATCAAGGTGCCGCCAGCTCGTTTCACAAAGCCATAAACCTGGCTCAGACCAAGGCCGGTACCCATCTCTCCTTTGGTGGTAAAAAACGGATCAAAAATATGGTTCAGTGTTTCGTCATCCATGCCACAGCCGGTATCTGTCAACTGCAACCTGACATAATCACCGCGCTCTAAATTCAGCTGATTGGCACTGCTTTCATTCAGCCTTATGTTGCTGGTTGATATCGTCAGGTTTCCGTTTCCGGCTATCGCGTGCATGGAATTGATACTCATATTTAATATCGCATCCTGTAAATCGGCACTGTCAATATTCACCGGCCATAGCTGGTTTTCCATATCCAGCACCAGGTCAATGCGTGAAGTTAATGCTTTTTCAAGCATATGGTATTCATCATTGATCACCGCATTAACATCCACCACACTCAGTTCATGTGCCTCATTAGATGAAAATCGCAACAGTTTCTTTGTTAGTTTTGCACCGCGCGTTCCTGCATCCGCAATAACAGAGGCGTATTTAATTATTTTTTCATCCTTCGATTTAGAAACAATGAGCTCTGCATAACCCAATATCGCGTTTAATAAATTATTAAAATCGTGCGACACTCCGCCGGTTAACTTGTTCAACGCTTCCATCTTTTGACTCTGTCGCAAGCGGTCTTCCTGCAGTTTCTGCTGCGTTATATCCAGCACATATGAGTTCACACCAACCACTTCGCCGCTCTCATCTACCAGCGGCGTATTATTCCACTCACATAAAATAGTGCGGCCATCCTTGGTCATGTTTTCATTAACACTGTGCAAGCCACCTGACTGAGTCAGTAATGAATTCCATACTATATCGACCGCGACTCTCGCACTCTCGGGCAGAATCGTCTCGGTTATATGCCGGCCAAGCACTTCTTCTTTTTTATAACCAAACATTCTCTCAGCCGCCGGGTTCCAGTCAAGAAACTCAAACCGGGTATTCCATTCGATAATGCCCAACGGCGACTGTTGTCGATGCAGCATCAGCCGGTCTCTGGATTTTTTTACTGCTTCATCCATTCTCGAGCGCTCATCCAGCATTCTATTAAACACATCAACAACCGTATTCAATTCAGATACATTGGTAGCGGGTATTTTTTTAAATTGCGCCCGGTCCTGGCTAAACAGTTGAATAGCAGTGGTCAGGTTTTCAATTGGCCGGCTCACTGAACGCATCATGCGCAGGCCCAGCAACAAAAACATAATAACTATCAATGCAATGACAAAGACCACTTTAATCAGCGTACTGACTATTGGTTCCACTATCACCTGTTGATTTATTTCTGATACCAAAATCCAGTCAAGCAGCGCAAGCGGCCGTGTTGTGCCATAAACTGGCTGCCCGCTCAGCCCCTGATAGGCATCATTGGCTGGCCATATATTACCTTCAATGGCCTCACTGACAGCATTTATATGTGTTAACTTGTCTCCGGCACGGAATTTTTCATTTTCAACATTGACCAGCAAAACACCACGCCTGTCTATTAAATACGATGTATTTTCACTGTTATCCGTTTGCTTTTTGAACTTTTTCCAGAATGCTTCTACTTCTATTTCTGCTATTAAAACGCCCTGTATACTTTTTTTATACAGCAACGGAAACGAAACCCTGAACATGTGCCGGCCTTCATGCGCATTAACTTCACTAATGTGTTTTTGGCCTGCGATAAGAGCATCAAAACCTGCTGAATTTGAAATGTTTTTCCATGATACACCCCAGTGATTCTCTAGCCATTTTTGATCAGCTTTGTTTTTCAAGGTTACTGTTTTCAACAGACTTTTTTCAGCGCGATCAATCGCGGCCTCAATCCTGCCGCTGGCAGACACCACTAACAAGCCATGAATCAGCTCTTCTCTTTCTATAATGATTTTCAGAAATTCGTCGATAAGACCGATATTGTTTTTATGCGCCAGATCATAGCTTATTGCGTCACTTTTATTTTCTAACAGATCCAGAATATGCTTTACCTGATATTGCATATCTTTTTCCAGCTCCAGATTAACAAGGCTTTCTTTAAGCAGTGATACAGACAGGGCTTTAGAGTATTCGTCCGCCAAAAACCATGGCACGAGCACCAGGGCAGGCAATATAACAACAGCTGCTATAAATGCCAGCCACATTTTTTTTATAGAATATTTCAATCAACTTTACCCGGCCGACAATCAAAGCATTAACGCGCTTAGTGAGACGCAATAAAAATGTTGTTAGCCAATATAAGATTTAATTCATGGATTATTTATCAACATTCTTAAATATAGACTATTACTGAAGATTATCGCCCGGCTAAATGTTACATTTTTGTCTCAGTAATACACACGGCTTATGCCTTAGCTGGGCTTGCTGGCGAGCCACTAAGAGTAATACAGACAGCATTCTTTAGCGATGCGTCAGCAAGGGCAAATAATTGGCTGTTTTAAGGTTTGCGCTGATTATGCGAAGGTTATAAGTGTGGTTAGTCGCTGATCATTATCTCAGCGGTTTAAAGAGGTACTCCAGACCATTGACTTTGATCTCCAGCACGATAGCCATCATTTCACCCAGTTCTCCGGCGGGAAAGCCTTTTCTTGAGAACCAGACCACGTACGGCTCCGGGAGATCAATCAGCAGTCGGGATTTGTATTTTCCAAACGGCATTTTATAAGCAGCCAGTTTAAGCAGCTTTTGTTGATCTAACATCTTCATAATCCCGTCAAAGAAGCGTACTGCCGCCATTATAGATGAAGCGTATCAGAATAAACCACAGCTTATTTCTCAATTTATGCCTGTAAATCTGCTCGCTGGCTGCAAATTATGGCTTTATCTTTTAATTTGCTACTAAATCTATGCTTTTACGTTAAACTCCTACTACAACAGGAGTGTTTATAGCTGTGTCAGATAATCACAGATAAAAAACAAAACGGGTTTCTTTTGGTTAAATTTATACTTTTAATCGGGCTACTGCTCATCATGCCAGTACAGGCATCGGCGACTGATACAAAAGTCACTGGTTTTGCCTCTATGATGGCAGGCATTGTCACATCCGGCGATCAGTTTTTAGCCGATTACCCCAATACCGGCGTTTATGACCAGGACCTTTCTTTTGCTGCCGATACCACCATCGGTGTGCAGCTAAAAACCCAGCTCTTCGATGACTATCAATTCGTCACCCAGTTACTGAGCCGGGGTGCGAGTGAATTTGAAACAGATATAGACTGGGCCTATATTAATTACTCGCTTAACTCAGAAATATCGCTGCAAATCGGACGAAAACGATTGCCACTGTATTACTACTCTGATTTTTATGAGCTAGGTTTTGCCTACTACTGGATACGGCCTCCCAGTGATAACTACACCTGGCAAATTAGCAATTACAATGGTGTCAGTCTTTTCTATGAGCCTGAATTAGACAACTGGGATGCGCTGTTTAACCTCTACCTTGGCCGGGAAGATGATAAAAACAATAAACTGCTGACATTTCTAAATAATAATACGCCTTACCACGAAAGCTGGAGAAACATTGTAGGCTTTGTCTCCGAGCTCTCTGATGATGTATTTGAATTTCGACTCACTCTCATGTCCAGCCAGCTGCACCGGCAAATCAATAACAACATTCAGTCAGACGGTGTTGATCAGCTTTTTTATGGTCTCTCGATCAATACTTACATTGGTAACGCTATTATATTGTCAGAATTCAACCGTTATGAACGTTCTGCTGATAACGTTTATGATTCAACCTATATGATTTCTCTGGCCTACAGATTTAACAAGCTAACGCCACACGTCACCTATTCGGAGTTTAAGCAGTCTTCTCCGGGTGATGAGTTTCATTTTACTTATAGCCTTGGCCTGCGAAGAGATTTAAACCCGTCGACGGCATTCAAGATTCAGTATGACAAGACCACTGATGAAGCAAGCAATATCACTATTCTCGGTGATGGTGAGCTGCTTTCATTTGGGCTTGATATAATATTTTGAAAACACAATGACATCACAACTGTTCAAAGCACTCATTTTTAAAAATCATAAAAAAGTCATATTGATTTTTTTACTGCCTTGCTTTTTTTTCTCACAAAATATAGCCGCCAGTAACACTACCGGCGTGCTTGTCACCAGCAAAACATCGGCAATTACCAAACTGGAAAGAAAGGATGTACGCAGAATATTTTTAGGTTTAAAGCCATTGCAAGCAAACAAGGATGCTATCCCGGTATTAAATATTAGCAATGCCTCAACCTACCGTCTGTTCTTAAAAAACATCATGTTCTTAACCGAGAGCGGTTATCAGCGCAAGCTGGTAAAGCGTGTATTCAGACAGGGCGCCGACAAGATTCATAGCATAGATTCTATCGACGAGCTGTCCCGCTATCTGGCACAGCACCCCAACAATATTAGTTTTATGTTAGAAGAGGAAGCGTTAAAACATGCAGATATCATTATCATACAGGGGCTATGGTAATGAAATTATTTAGAACATACAGTCTTTCAAGTTATATGATTTCTACCATTTTATTTGTACACCTGTTGCTGGCTCCGGTTCTCTATACTGTGATCCTGAGTGTTTATAACAAGTCCTCATCTGAGCTGTTTATCACTCATGCTAACGATATAGCCGGCATCCTTACTGAGGACTTATCGGGCATGCATTACAGCCAGCAACGGCAAGCCTTGATAAACATTCTCGATTCAGCAGTGCTTAGCGGCAACATCGTTTTCATTGACATCTATGACAATCATCATAATTCAATTAAACCAAATGACGCGCTGGCAGTTTCTGGCCGCCACTTTATCGAGGATAGCAGCATCAATCAAAACAACGATGGCATTTATTTTCTCACTGTGCCGTTGTCCCTTACAGGAGGCGATAAGCTTTCTTTTAAGCTTAGGCTGGGTTTTGATGAAACACCTCTTAATGAGCAGATACAGTCAATCAAACAACATACTATTATTATCATCCTGCTGTATGTACTGGCTATGGTCAGCTTTTTTACTCTGATTACCTATTATATCCACAAGCCTCTGAAATCACTCAGGCAAAAATCAAACACCATTGCCGAGGGTAATTTTGATTCTGCTTTAAAGGTTGCCAGCTCGATCAGTGATATCAAGTTTCTGTCTCAGGACCTTGAAAAGATGCGCATCACGTTAATCAACATGGCCAACAAAATGCAGACGCAGGCCACCCATGATGAGCTTACCGGTCTGCCAAACCGTTACCTTTATACCGACAGAATGCATCAGGCTGTTTCGCTGTCACAACGTTCACAGCAGTCATTTGCTTTATTGCTTCTTGATCTGGATCGATTTAAGGAGATAAATGACACGCTCGGCCACGGTGTAGGAGACAAGGTATTGCAAATTCTTGCTCATCGCCTGCACAAGGGAATGCGAGAGTCCGATACTATTGCAAGAATTGGCGGTGATGAATTCAGCATTATTCTGATCAATGTTGATCACGCCATTGCCGTCACTATTGCTCAGAAGATGATTAAATTAATAGAACCAATCATTAATGTAGACGGCCACACTTTAAACGCAACCGCCAGCATCGGTATTGCGATATACCCTGATCACGGCCTGACACCTGAGCTGTTACTGCAGCATGCCGATGTTGCCATGTATAACGCCAAGAATAACAATCTGGGCGCATCAATATACCATGCTGATATGGACAGTGATAATTATGAAAAATTAATGCTGGTAAATGACTTCAGACAAAGCATCGGCAAAAACCATTTTAAATCGCTGTTTCAGCCTAAGCTCGACCTGGTCACAGGCAAGGCCTGTGGCTGTGAATTATTATTGCGCTGGCGGCACCCACAGCTTGGGCTGATTGATCCTGATAGATTTATACCGCTAGCCGAGCAGGAAAACCTCATTGGCGAGTTAACCTGCTGGTCTGCCAATCAGTGCCTGGAGTTATTCCGCGATGTAGTTAACGCTCAGCCTGATTTTCATCTCTCGATCAATGTATCACCCGTTAATTTACTCGACCCCAAGCTGCTGATATCTCTTCTGGATATTATTAAAAACTGTGATTACCCGCCCCAGAACCTTATTATTGAAATCACTGAAAATGTGATTATGAAAAACCCGGTACGCTCAGCTGAAATACTCAACATGTTCAGTCAAGAGGGTATTAAAATCTCAATCGATGATTTCGGTACGGGCTACTCATCGCTTGCCTATTTGCAGAAGTTTCCCATTACGGAACTTAAAATCGATAAAACATTTATTACTGAACTCACCCAAGACTCTGCCAACTACCCTATTGTAAAAGCCTCCATCGCAATGGCACATGACCTTGGCATCAGGGTTGTCGCCGAAGGCATTGAAACCATCAGCGTGCATAATTTACTCTCAAACTTAAATTGCGACATGGTGCAGGGCTATTTTTATGGCTTGCCCATGAGCTTTGAAGAATTGCAAAACTGGCTAGATGATAACAGAGAGATCAAGCGCTTTATCGATTAGATGATGCCTCGCCAGTAGCCGCTGGCAAAACAACGCTAACATTTGAGACCTGCTGAAAGACTATCACATCATTGGCTTCAGGATCATCCAGATCAGCCATGCAGGTGAAAGCAACCGTGTAGTCACCGGGTGGTAAAAAACCCACCTCATAATTGCCTGTGTTTGTGTCTATTAATGCGGTTGTAAAAGGCGCCGATTGATGGCTAATATCGTCTAATTGCGCATCAGAACCTGTATAGATATAGACGGCGTTGCCGCTATCAGGGTTAGCATCTGAACAGTCAGCACCAAGTGTCAGCGCTGTATCAATAGTGCCGCTAATTGAGGCTGACTGTGAATTATTGACCATGCGTAATACCGGTTTCAGGTGATACGCACCATTGGCCTCAACGACTGAGCGCCTTAAATCAAAATCTATGGTCATCGCCGTCGAGGTATTTGCATCAAGCTCAAAAGCATTGTTTATTTGCAGCCCCGACTGGCTGCCACTGGGAATCGAGAGCTCATGCTCGCTGCCATCACTCATCACAATGTAAGTATCCCTTACACCAGCCTCTGCCTTAACCACTAGCCTGACCCAGTTATACGAACCACTGGGTACATCCACATTATTAAAGAAATCCTGACTCAGGCTGCCTTGCAGACTCAGCAAGTCGATATTCATGGGAGCATCAAAGATATGCTCAATAGATGGACCGCCAGATGGTTTGATTTCAACAGCTGTAAACTGCACCCAAATCTCAGTAGCATTGTCGCTAGCCGCATCGGTAATGCTTAATGTCAGGTCTGCATCGGCCGCTGCACTGCGTCCACCAGTAAAATTATCGCTGGAGGTAGTGCCAGTGCAAGCCAATAATGACAGGCTGCTTAGCAAACAAAAAATGATATATAAGGATTTCATGGCGCTCTACATTACACTCAGATCATATTACTTCTAACAACAAAGCCAACAATTAGGTTGTACCCAATCAAACTTTATAAATGGCCAAAATCTCAATCAAACGATCCGTGTATAAGACACAAGCTTTAAGGCTCTTTAACCGGCAGGCACTCTATGATCATAGTTAAAGAAATCGCTTTAAGCGACTGAAACTTCTTTTTTTTGCCCAAACGGTATCAATCTCGACCGTTTATCTGCTTCATGACGCTCTGGCGGCCTGATACCTGTTTTCTCGTGAAGACATGGACTGTTGGCTTTTCTAAGCCCTGCTGTTAAATTCGTGCGGTAATAAAGACGTGATATCGCTCTATCATGCTGGCGACTTCTAAGATTAATAAAACAACACTGCAGATCTGGTGCCATACAATAAGCACTGCTTTCTTACAACGCAGCAACGACTCATGTAATGCGGTTATCTGCCTTGGCCTGGCGGCGGTGGCTTCTGCTAAAACCAACAACGGCTTGTAAAGGCATTTTCCATCACGCCAAAGCTGCGGCCGCAGCTTAAACTCATTTTGTAATGCTGGTTGCGAGGTCTACTAAAGCTCGATCAGAGCCACCTTAAAACAGACATTGAGCAGGCCAGGGCTGCGCCAGCTTGAAAAAGTCGGCCTTATCAGCAAATTTCGCTTATAGGGCCGGCTGCTTATTAAAACGCGTTAAAACTGATCACTTTTGGTTTAACGCTTTTATATTGGGGCATCATCATACCGGCTCTGGCATTGATATAGGTTGGATCTGTGACTACATAGGTCACGCCATTAAATCGGACTTTGTCACCCTGGATATCTGAACTAAACCTTACTGCTGCGGCAATATGCCCGGGTAAATCAAGGCCAACTACCTCCAGCCCGGTCAGGCTTCGAACCAGCCATGCAAAAATCACTGAACGGTCCTCGCAGTCAGAATAAGGGTAATACATGGTTTCTTCAGGGAAAAGGTAATTTTCTTCGCCAAACTGGCCCTGATCAGTTTTATATTTAAACGCATTTTGCACGAACAATAATAATATATTAACCGCTTCTTCTTCTGACTTGCCTTTAATGATATCGCGCAATTGCTGTAATAAAGGGTTGCCTATATCGGCATTAACTCGCGATTTAAAATACTGATCAATATCCATCTGCGGATAGGTCTGTAAGAATTTGATCGTATTTCTGTCATGGCCTACGGTGATGTTATAGGGCTTATTTTTATAGATAAAACTTACCTTCCGGGTTTGTTTATTCGAGCCCGTATTCAGATTCTGGCTCATCTCCATATTAAAGACTTTGTTTGCTCTGGGGTACTCGCCATTATAAGTAAAAACCTTGCCTGGCTTTGCTTTATTGCCGTCCATGCCCAGCGCATAATAACGTTTTCCACCAAAGGTGAAGTATGTCTCCGAGTAGAGCCGCTGCTGTGTCGGTAATAACAAAAATACTTTATAATTTTCATAGGCCAGGCGAGCCTGGTAATTGGCTTTAATTAACATGAACCAGGTGAATAATGATTGTTCATTTTTCTGGCCACTATAAATGTTTTTTGCCAGTTCATTAATCAGCAGCGCAAATCCCCAGTCGTTTAGCTGTAAGGGTGATCGCTGTTTGTTCAGCTGGTTTAGCAGCGCATCGTAATCGGCTCTGCTCAGTGTTGACCAGAATTGACTGATGGCCTTTTCATCAATACGCCCGCTGAGTTTTGTTTTCATCTTTGGGTCAAAATAAAAGGCTAGCGAATGGCCATAGAACTCAAGCCTGGCAACATTACCCTTGGGTACGCTTACCACTACCGGTTTAACTTTTGGTTTTGCTTTGACTAACGGCGGTGTTTTAATCTCGATCAGTACTGGCTCAATTACCGGCTTTGACTTGCCATGCTGCACGGCTGTATCCGGCACTGGCTTTGCCTGCGGTTTAAGCTGGGGCTTTGGAGCGGGCTCTGGTTTAGCTACTGGCACGCTCACGGGCTTAGGTGCCGGGTCTCGCTTTATGCCAGATAATACTCTCATCTCTTTCCATTGAGACTTTAGAAAACTGGTAAATTCTTTATCTCGTAAATCTTTATATTCCTGAAATTCATTTTGTTGCTGTTGCATCCATTGCTTAAAATCGTTTTCGGCTAACGACACACCTGAAGACGCAGCCATAAATAACGTTATTAAAGCGGTAGCATATCCGAGTCTGATAGCACGCATAATATCACCCAAGAAATTACATTTATGAAAAATGATTAGGTTGAGAGTTATAACTTCTCTCTTATTGGTTTAGACAAAACAAGGCAATAAAAAAGCCGGTGTTAACCGGCTTTTTTATTTACTGCGTTATTTTTGCATGTTGGCAATTTCAGCAGCCAGCTCACTCTGGCTCTTAGATGCTTTAAACTGTTGCCATAAGGCACGCTCGTTTTGCATGCTGGTCTTAACTGCATTTTCAGCCGCTGCTTTCACAGAACCTGAGTCCATACCTAACAGAACGTATAAGGTTCCTTTAGGGCTGATACGTGATTTGAATATACGAGTACCAACCAGTGTCTGTGAAGTGATCTGTTTAGTCACAGAGGTATTCACTTTATCAACCGTTTCAGCATCCGCTGCACCCGTTGTTTCGACATACTGTTTGATCATATTTCGTACTTCAACTTTCATATTCTGAGCCAGCTGAACACGCGCATCAGTTGCTGCCATTTGTTTCATAAATGAGTTGCCTGCACCTGATTTCTGTGCAGAACCAACAGCGGATACCGTAACACCTGCAACAGGCTCATCACAAATCCAGCCTGGTGCCCTGGTATCTGTTGCATCTGGAAACACGCAATCTGGTACATCATCACCCTTCTTTGCGCCACCACAGGCAGCTAATAAAGAGACCATTGCGAAGCTAGTAAGTAATTTTAAACCCATTTTCATGATTTTTCTCCGTTATTAAACTTTATAACAACCCCATTATAAGAGGCTTGTTTTCAATATTCTTGCGGGTTTACTCAACCCTGAAATAACATTCTATATTCAAAATGTAAACTCTAGACTAAACATAGTCGAGAGTCAGTAAATTCGCAATAATTATCATGCTTATTATACTAGCGTCGCCAGCTCTGAAATAAATTGAAGTCGATCACATTTCATCCATTTTATTATGCTAACCTTTATTTCATCAAATAACTTAATTATTACACTCATAATTTACAGGAACCATGATGCGAAAATATATTCCCGGCTTGCTGCTTTCTGGCCTGTTTGGTCTGGCCTCTGGCTCAGTTTTGGCAGAATCATTTGATGATTACCTTAAGTCACAGCAGGATGATACCAACAGAGAATTCCAGCAGTTCAGTTCAGCAGAAAAAGATGAATTTGAAGCCTATAAAAAACAGCTGCTTTCTGCATTTGCGCTCTATAAAAAGTCTGTTGCCAGGGTCTGGGGCAGCCAGCACAGTGACATACCAACAAATACGACGGATGTCAGTTATCAGAAGGCTTTAAAACAGCGCAGCATTATTGATTATAAAACCGGCCATATAAAAGTCGAACTGGCTGTCTCACCTAATGATGCGAACAATGCCGAACTGATTCAAAAACAAATGCAAGATGCTATTAAAGCCACCTTAAACAGAGGCCGTGATAGCCGTTCTATCATCGAGATTGCTAAAAACCCAGCCAAATCAAAATCAAGCGGACCTGCCTTGCTTTCAAATATGGTCAGCGATCAAGACGGCAATATTCTTTCAAAAAACAAGCAGAAGCTTTTTATAAAACAGCAAAGCCAGAAACTCTCTAAGACCAATACCCGTGGAACTGACAATCAGCCTCGTGTCATTGTCAGTACAAGCTTTGCCATGATTTCTAATCACCTGAAAGTACGTGCCAGCAAATATCTAAAGCCTGTTAAAAAATATTCAAAAAATATGAAGCTGCCGCCGGAAATCGTTTTTGCCATCATGGAGACCGAAAGTGCCTTTAATCCGAATGCTCGTTCCAGCGTACCCGCTTTCGGCTTAATGCAACTCGTTCCCACCAGCGGCGCCAGAGATGCATACCGCTTGTTGTTTAACAAGGACAAGGTTGTCACTGATCAATATTTATACAACCCAAATAATAACATCAAACTCGGTACAGCATTTATTCATAAACTATACTATTCATATCTGGTCGGTATAAAAAGCGCTGAAGCTCGTACCTGGGCTGCTATAGCCGCGTATAATACCGGCGCCGGCAACGTCTTTAACACTTTTGCCGGTAAGTATCGTAAATCAAAATTTGGCAATCGCACTAACTGGAAAAAGAAGGCTTTATCTATTATAAATGGAAAATCACCGGAACAAGTCTATCAATATTTGAAGCGTAATCTGCCGCATAAAGAGACACAACACTACATACAGAACATTAGAAAAAGAATTCCGAAATATAAATCACTTTGAGGCTTGTCATAAATGAAAAAAATAATTATCAGCTTTCTTTGCTTGTTTGCAATATCCTGCCAGCTTGGCAATTCAAAATCTGCCGGCCGCCCAGGCTGGATAGAGAACCCTAAAGACGGCGCTGTCGGCTCTAGCCCAACACATGTTATGGGTCGCCATCACCAGGAGGAGCTGGCCATTTCCAGAGCACGCGCTCGTCTGGCAGGGCGTTACGGCGTCACCGTCGATCAGGTCAGAAACGTTAATGAAGTCGTTAATAATGAGAGCTATAGCGTCACGGCAGAGACTGTGACAAAACAGGTTATTAAGAACAAAGAAGTCAAAGCCCATGTTAGAAACATATGGTATGACAAAAAGAAAGATGTGGTATGGGCCTGGGTTTATCCGGTGAAATAAAACACTTTATTCATTACTGCTGAAAAGACTTTGACTCTGACGTTTTTTCAGCCGTTAACTTCAGTTACTCCTGCATGCCGCTACAACACAGCGGTTTCTGCCCGACGCCTTGGCTTGATATAGGGCTTTATCAGCGCGCTCAAAAACTCCGGCCAATTCATCGCCCGTCCTAAAGCCACTGATACCACATGAAATGGTAATATCCACCGCTTCATCATTATAGTGAAAGGCACACTCTGCAACAGCTAGTCGAAGTTCATTTGCCAGCCTCAGCGTCTCCTCTTCTACAGTACCCGGCAGCAACATAACAAACTCTTCACCGCCATAGCGGGCGAGAAAATCCGTTTCACGGATGCGTTTGTTTAAAATCTGTGCAATTGCCTTGAGAACCTTATCTCCTGCCTTATGACCATAGGTATCATTGACGCTTTTAAATTTATCCACATCCCAGATGGCAAGTGATAGTGGCGTATCAAATCGCTTCCAGCGGGCAATATCTTCACTTACTCTTTTCTCATAAAACAGGCGATTTGGAATCCCGGTAAGCGCATCATACATCGCCTCTCTGTTTTTTTCAGCGAGGCTTATTTTTAACTCTGCTGTTTCTTTTTCCAGCAAATTAATCCTGTTTTGCATATACGTCATATTGCCTTTGGCAGAATCTGAGCGATGCTTCTCCAGCAGACTGTGCTCTTCCATAAAGCCGCTTATGGCATCCAGCCGGCTGTTAACCACCGTGCGAAGATCCGCCAGCGTGCACGCCGTTTCAAGCCCCTGTCGCAATACGACTACTTCCTGCGTTACGGCCCGGTTTAACTCACTGCCCTTTTCATCATTTTGTTCTATGCGTATGTTTTCATCTTCTAAAAAGCGCACCATTTCCTGTAGTCGATTGGTGATCTGATACAAGAAATCTTCGTATTCACCTTCTTCCTGATACTGTTGAAAGCGTACTTCATTAATAAAATGTACAATTTTCTTCAGACCGATGCGCCAGTCTTTGTCGCTGCCCGTTTCAAGATGGTTTTTTAATACTTCGACTTTAGCCAACAACGACACTGGCACGACCAGCTGCTCTAACAACTGGATAAATATTTCTCGCATACGCGGATGATTGTCAGATTCATCATCATTCACCCTGGACATATAATCGAGCGGCACATCCGAACTTAGCTCAAGCAGCTTTGATATCGCTTCGGCGAGCTGTTCTGGTTCATTATCAACGCTGTTATCGGAAAGCTCTATCGACTGCAGTTTTTTGTGAGCGGGCTGAAAACTTTTCAATCTAATAACAAACTGACTTAAAGATGCCTGCTTGATTAATTCCGCATCCAGGCTCTGTGATGATGTCTTCTCGATGGCGGTTGCTGACGTATCAGCCGTACTGTCTGGCTTTTCTTGCCACTGCTTAGCTAATAAAATAAATTGTTTTAGCAGTTTTTCAAATTCATCCGCGTCAAGACAACTGCCGAATGCTTTTACCAGTGACTGACGGCTGTTACTCATCGCCTCTGGCCAGGGCAACGCGGATATCGCATCGGCTATTATTTCTAACGAAGCCGGTCGTTCTGATTGCCGTTTGTCTGAGAAAAGAGCCGAAATAAAACCTGCAGAAGGCGCTGAATCCTTATCAAAACTAACTTCATTAAAAAACTGCTTAAAGTCCTTAATAAAGTCTTCCGCTCTGGCAGGGTTTTTTCTTAGGCCATTAGTTAATTTGTCTTTCTTTTTTTGAA
Organism: Gammaproteobacteria bacterium; assembly: GCA_029882395.1. Classification (GTDB taxonomy): domain Bacteria; phylum Pseudomonadota; class Gammaproteobacteria; order SZUA-229; family SZUA-229; genus JAUVDT01. The sequence goes on along the minus strand of JAOUKT010000003.1, from coordinate 83,322 downwards.
AGGCCTTTGGCAAACTGATGGCTTCCAGTATCGCTATCAGCTCATCAAGTTCTATGAGTTCAGCTTTTTTGTTTTTTGATTTTTGATTGATTTCAGCAACCAGGCTGAATAGTTCTGATAAAACAGATTCGACCCTGTAGTAATTGAATTTTTCTTTAAGCACCACCCGCAAGGCCTGCAGGTGGCTATCGATCTGCCGGTTTTTTCCTTCAGCCACCAGACTAAGCTTGGTCATGGCAGAGGAAAGCAGGACCTCGGTCTTTACCCATTCAGCCTCTTGTTTGGCGAACGAATCCCGCAGCCCGTAATATTTGTTCTTCCAGTTTTCGGCTTCAGGTATATTTGTGCTCGCCATGATTGCTCTTCACCATCATTTATTTTTTTGACTCTTTGGCAACAAGGAAGTTAACCACGTCGATCATCTGCTGATATCCGCCAGCCATACGCCCACTGGTAATATACTTGCCATTGATGGCTAACTGAGGCACGCCTTTAACCTGGTAATCTTTCATCATCTTGCGTGCTTTGTTTAGCTTGCCGCTGACGGCAAATGATCGCAGGCTTTTCTGAAATTTTTCGCGGTCAACGCCCTGTTTAACCAGAAAATCCGTTATTGATTTCTCATCGAACAAACGCATTTTTTTCATGTGTATGGCTTCGAATAACTTCTCATGAAGCTTTTTTTGCATACCCATTAATTCTAGTGCATAAAATACTTTTGTGTGTATTTCCCAGCTCTTATTCAGCGGTGCCGGTATTTGAATGAAATCAACATTTTCTGGTTTATCAGCCAGCCATCGGTTCAGCGTGGGCTCAAAATGAAAACAATGCGGGCAGCCATACCAGAAAAATTCAATTACCTCGACACGATCTGCATTTGCTGTGGGTTGTTGATTAATGCTTGCATATTCAAAACCCGCCGTATATTTGTTTGCAGAATTTGCCGTATTAGCCGCTAACAATAATAATGCTATCGCAAGAAATTTTCTCATTCTTCTGATTCTCCATTGTCTACTAGATCGGATCATTTTTGCCTAAGCATCTGCGCTTAAACAATAAACCTGTTTTTGTTTTATTACTTTACAACTCACCGTACGAATGTAAACCGGAGAGGAACATATTCACGCCCAGAAATGCGAACAAGGTCACAAACAGCCCTATTATTGACCACCAGGCCATCGGCACACCGCGCCAGCCTTTAGTTAATCGCATATGTAACCATGCCGCATAGTTCAGCCAGACGATTAAGGCCCAGGTTTCTTTTGGATCCCAGCTCCAGTAACCGCCCCATGCCTCAGCCGCCCACATCGCGCCCAAAATAGTCGCTATCGTAAAAAATGCAAAACCCAGGGCTATGGCTTTGTACATAATATCGTCTATCATTTGTAGCTCTGGTAAACGCTGAATAATTTTATTTTCAGAGAATTTATCTTTTAACAAATAGGCGATCGCCAGCATTGCACTCATCGCAAAGGCACCGTAACCGACAAAATTAGCCGGGACGTGGATTTTCATCCAGTAGCTCTGCAAGGCAGGAACCAGCGGTTTTATATCAGCGGCGCCGCGACTTTCATACCAAAAGATAAAACCAACTGCCGCGGATATCACCAGTAAAACAAAACCGCCTGCATTCTTATTTTTATAAATGGCTTCATAATACAGATACATCAAACCCGTAATAATGCAGAACATGATAAACACTTCATACAGGTTACTGACCGGTATATGGCCGTATTCTGGATTAAATAAATAACTCTCCCGCCAGCGAACCATTAATCCAATAAAGCCAAAACCACTGGCTATCCAGGTCAGCCTTGAGGCCGTATTCAGCGCAAACTCAGAGTTTGCAATGAGGCCAAGAAAATAGGTCGCAGTGGCGAGGAAAAACAAGGCCCCCATCCAGGCAAATGCAGACTGGCTGGCAAGCAGGAATTTAAGCAAAAAATTCTGCTCGCCGGCTGCCAGGCTATCACCGTATAACCAGATTGCAAATAAGCTGATCACGCCGACACTGATCGCAAATATCACGCTGCTTTTCCAGTACCAGCCGACAAATGCGGTTAGCACACCTATGCCAATTAAGATGCCAACTTCATAGCCATCCATTATTGATGAATAAAATACCAGCGTGCTGAGCACTGCTGCAAAAACCAAAGCAAACCATGCCCCGTCTTTTACACTGATCTGGCTTAAAAGCCCGGGTTTTTGTAACTCTTCAAACATCTGCTTTTCAGTGGCCGACATTATTCACCTCTTTCTCTGTTGAGCGCTGAATCAAAAACTTCAACAGCTTTATCAAATTGTTTCTCAAAATCTCGGGTATGACGATGACTTACGCCAGCTAACAAGATGCGGGTTTTACCATTTTGCTGATCAAGCCAGAGCCAGTAGCGGATTGGGTTAATATAAAACAAAAAGAAAACACCAATCATTAGCAGCACACAGCCAAAATATACAATATTCTGACCCGGTGATTTCGTTATCTGGATGCCTGCCGCCTGAATATGCTCGAATGATTTCATTTCAACATATAAGGGTGCGCCGTAATACGGCAAGGTATTCAGCGCCTGCAGTGCCATATCAAACCAGAGCCAGTCAGACTCTTGCAGAGATTTTTGACCCTCTGCATTCAGCATAGTTTCATAAACCGTGCCGATTACACTCTGCAATAACTTCAGGTAGGTTTCAATTACTTCCTGCTGTTTGTCTTCAGGCACACGCGCTTTAACGTCATTGACAACCGCCTCATATCCGCCCGATAAAAACAAAGCTACCAGATTGAGCATGGATCCACTGATATCCGCGGCCAGGTCCTCGTTTTTTAGCAGGGCTTTACCCATGGTTCTGCCGACGGTCTCTATCGCCGCTGTTTCAACCACCTTTTCATCGGCCAGCTTTGCCAGCAGCTGCATGAATCGATCGACACCACCTTCAGCAACCGGTAAGTGTAAATACTGGAACGGCTGAGTCGGATCTGAGCGAACGCCGCTAAGATAGCTTGTGACGCCTTCTGTGGTCACCGGCAGCATATAGTTAACAAATTCTTTTGCGACACCAGAGGCATCTCTTATCTTAAAGGTGATGCTGGGTCCGATGTTGGTTTGTTGCGTTGTGCCATCTTGCTGTAAAACGTCATTAATATTAAACAAACGAAAATCAATCATTTCAGCGCTGAGTGTTTCACCTGTTGCCGTAAAACTGAAGTTTTTAAAGATCGCCGTCTTTTTGCTGATCACAGTGCCAGGTTTATCGACCAGAGACCATAAATTCAGATCCAGTTTTGAGCCGCCGTCAGCAAAGCTGGCCTGGTACAATGCAAAGCCCCGGTATAGCAGTGGGTGATTGACGGCAATGGTCGCTGCAAGCGGCTTTTCCAGCTGATCATCATGAATTAACAGGTCACTTTCAAAGGATTTTGGCGCGCCTGTCGAATAGTGCTCGACACGAAAGTCCTTTAATTCAATGGCAAAGGGCAGTTCCTGTACCACATAACCGTCACGAACATTAAGAAAAACAATGTTGGCCTTGCCACCCTCGGGCACCTGCACATTACCTCTAAACGAAGCATTGCCGGGTGCAATTCGACTAATATCGGGCACCTCTGAAGCTGAGATGTTTCGCGTCTCAGGTTTTAAATTACCTGACCATTCCGAAACCATCATCGGGATTTTACTGTCGAATAAAGCACCGATGCAGATGATAATGACGCCCATGTGCGTCAATATATATCCCCAGCGATTGATGCCACCTTTTTTAGCCGCAATCAGCTGAAAGCCTTCTCCAGCCTCAGACTTTGATTTCAAACCCAGATAATTAAAGAAGGCGGCTGCCATCGGCACCAGTTCTTCAGCAGACTTTTCAAGCTGCCATTGATGCTGGTGTTTAAAGGTTTGCAGCGACTTTAATTGAACATTGGTGCGGAAATGACGGGCTTCGCGTAAAAAAACCGGCGCATTACGATAAACGCAGACCGATGTCGAGAGGATCAAAAAGCCTAGAATCGATAAAAACCAGATCGCCGCATAAACATCATACAGAGCTATTTTTTCAAATACATCAAACCAGAAAGGACCAAACTTTAAAATATAATCGTTATAACTTTGGTTCTGCTGCAAGATGGTACCGATAACAGAAGCCACAGCTAAAGCTGATAACAAGGTAATCGCTAGCTCCATTGAACCTAAAAATTCAATAAACCGCTTAGCCGTTGTTTTTTGTGGTTTTTTTACGACTTCAGCCACGCAGATAACCCTGTATCAAATAGTAAAAGAGGCCGCATTATGCCATACCCGGCTGTACTTTATATCTTTATAATTTGATTATAAATCAATAATTACGGGCAAAAAAAAAGGGTGACCGAAGTCACCCTTTTTTTAAACAGCAATGGCAAGGCTTATTTCAGACCCGCAATAAACTGAGAAACCGCTTCAATCTCGGCATTGCTCATACGAGCCGCCACATTACGCATCATTTTGCCGGCATCGTTTGTACGCTTGCTGTCACGGAAATCACGTAACTGCTTAGCTGTGTACTTTGCATGCTGACCTTTCAATGACGGGAATTTAGCGCCCGGGTTACCGGCACCGCTTGGAGAATGGCAACCCATACAAGCTGGAACACCCGATGCGATGTTGCCGCCACGGTAAATCGCTTTACCGAGCTCAACCTGCTTCTCATCAGCCATACCCGGCTTACCTGTCTGCGCGGCGTAAAAGGCACCCAGATCCTGCATATCCTGATCACTTAATGCTGCCACCATGCCGAGCATAGTCGGGTCATTACGGTGAGTCGCGACTTTAAAGTCAGCCAGCTGCTTTACGAGGTAGGCAGCGTGTTGTCCGGCCAGCTTTGGAAACGCATCAGCAGGCGCATTACCATCTGCACCGTGACAACCCATGCACATTGCCGCTTTATTCTTACCGGCTGTTGCGTTGCCAGCAGCCGTTACAGCCGCGTTAAAACCTAATAAAGCACAAAACGCCGCTATTAATAATTTAGTTTTCATTCGAGCTCTCCCAGAGGATGGAATTCCGCCATAACGTTTGTTGCCAGGCGCAGAAAAATTTGTGCGGCGAGTTTACACCACCGAGGCGCTGGCATCAAAGGTATTTGACTATAAATTAGTATATATCGATAAAGCAAATGGCCTTAGCTAAGTCTTATAAACAGACGTATAATTCAACAATGAATACATATTACAAACGACTGCGCTTCCTGATCAGTGCGGCGGCTAAAAAGCAATTTCCAGATTACGACACCCTTGAGATCGCTTTCGCGGGCCGTTCTAATGCCGGCAAATCCAGCGCCATCAACACTTTGGCTGATAATAAAGGCATTGCCCGTACCAGTAAAACACCGGGGCGGACTCAGCTAATTAACTTCTTTTCACTCGATGAGACTCGTCTGCTGGTCGATTTGCCAGGCTATGGCTTTGCCAAAGTACCGCCCAGGGTTAAAAAACAATGGCTAGAGCTGATGGAAAGCTATCTGGCCGATCGGCCAAATATTGTCGGGCTGGTCATCATTATGGATATTCGCCACCCATTAAAAGAATTCGACTGGAAAATGCTGGAATGGTGTGCGCATTTTAATATTCCCGCCCATGTGCTGTTAACAAAAGCCGACAAGCTTAAAAAAGGCCCCGCTAAAGCCACTCTGCTGCAGGTTCAAAAACACATAAAAGAAGAAGGCCTGGAAGCGTCAGTGCAGATGTTTTCTGCCTTAAAAAAACAGGGCATCAGTGAAATTCATCAAATACTCGATCAGTGGTTAGGCCTGGATGCATTAGAAACGGTCAAAAAGCAGGATTCAAATATTCCGAAGTCATAATGCAATTGCGGCCTTGTTGTTTGCCTCTGTATAACAGTTTATCGGCTTCACCAATAACATTTGCAATCGGCTGAGAACCATCAAATAATGCCATTCCAAAGGTCATGGTGATTGAAAACCGATGCGTCTCATACTCGAATAAACGTGAGGCTACTTGCTTGCGCAGGGTTTCTATGACGGTTTTCGCTCCGGGGCCGTCAGTTTCTGGCAGCAACAATATAAACTCCTCGCCACCCCAGCGAGACACTATATCCTGCTTTCTTAATGCTGATTGCATTAATAATGAAATTTCCCTTAAGACATAATCTCCGCACTCATGCCCATACTGGTCATTGATTGCCTTGAAATAATCGATATCCGAAATCACCAATACAAAAGGCTTCTCACTACGCTGCAGTCTTATCCGTTCCTGCTCCAGCATTTCATACATTTTCCTGCGATTATAAAGCCCCGTCAGTGAATCGGTACTTGCCAGCTGCTCCATTTCCCATTCCGCGCGCATTGATGATGTTCTTAATGCATAACCCAGCAGACCAATCGCTAAAAAGTTGACACCAATATTCATAAACTGAAAGCCATTGATCACATCTGCATCGATAAGGTTTTGATAAGCCGAACCCCGGGTATGCATTAAAAGCCAGAGATACATACTCAATACCGCTGCGGATTCAGCCACAATCGACAGCAACGATTGTTTGTGATTGATGAATAAAAATAAAATAAACGGTAAAAAATAGTAATGGAAGCCACTATCCCAGCCCATAAAATAGGTCGCAATGACAGCATGCAATATCACTTCGAGAGAAAGCGCAATCATGGCTTTTGAATGTTTGCCGGCACGATTCAGGGCATATGAATAAAGCCAGACACTGACACTAAAGAAGTTAAAATAGGCCAGAAAGTTAATATTTATCCAGAAAAATAAGATGATAAATGCCAGATGAGCAAGAATGCCCAGGTAAGAAATAAAGTTAATAACAACAAACAGTCTGTAATTCTCTTTAATCACGAGTTCTGATGATAAACCAGAGGCTTTCATATTGATCAATTCAGTCTAAAATTTAGTATAAATATAGGCCATAAATGCCTAATTGATTAAAAACGTTAAATATAATTACTATTTCAATCTAAATAGTATTGTTTTTTTTAGATTGCTGACGTAATGTAGGCATAGCTCAGGGAGCAAATTAGAACAGGGGCTACTCTAAACTGGTCACATAAACCAGAGAATTCCCCCTGATCCTGCCTTCTCCTCTTCAGGAGGAGAAGGTTATCTTTTTTTACCGCCCTCTGGCCCGCTTTTTTACCTCACCAGCTTCCACCAAACAACCATCGCTTGAAGACTTTCTCCGGCTTTTTAATTTACTTTTTATGTTATTGAAACAAAGACTAAATGATCGGCTTATTTATCGGCAAAAAAAACCCCGGCCTTTGGGGTTGGCCGGGGTGAATCAAGGGCCGGTTTGGGGTAACCGGACCCAATGTGTCCGCTCAGGGAGGAGAACGGACCACGCCGGGCTACAGCGCTGCTACATTACTTAAAAACTACTTACTGAACAGATTAAAGACTATGACTAGGCAAAGTCAAAAGAGTTCCGGCAAATAAGCTCAATCGTTACACTTCTGTAACGATTGAGAGTGATTTGTGCATTATTTTGCTGAAAATAAGGTTAAAACCCCAATTGTATTGGGCTATTTTAATGCGCCTCATCCCAGTTCTTTCCGCTATCAACCGACACAATTAATGGCACGGCCAGCTCTGCTGCCGACTGCATTTGCTCTGTTACCAGCTGTGAAAAGCCTGCTAACTGATCTGCCGCGACTTCAAATACCAGCTCATCGTGCACCTGCATTACCATCAGCGCATCGTATGAACTGTTTTGCATTTCCATATCAACGGCGATCATAGCCCGCTTAATGATGTCGGCAGCTGTCCCCTGCATCGGCGCATTGATGGCCGTGCGCTCAGCATACTGGCGCCGCATGCCATTGCGTGAATTAATTTCTGGCAGATACAGACGTCGGCCGTAAACGGTTTCAACGTAACCATCATCGTGGGCCTGGGCCCGGGTTTTATCCATATACGCTTTGACGCCGGGATATCGTTCGAAATAGACATCTATATAATCTTGTGCATCGAAACGCGTGATATTCAGCTGTTTTGCCAGCCCAAAAGCCGACATGCCATAAATCAATCCAAAGTTAATGGCTTTGGCCGCACGTCGTTCTTCCGTGCCGACCTTGTCCAGCGCCAAACCAAATACCTCGGCAGCGGTAGCACTGTGTACATCCACGTCATTTGAAAAAGCCTTTAACAACCCTTCATCTGCCGATAAATGCGCCATGATGCGCAGCTCGATCTGGGAGTAATCCGCTGCCATCATTATGCGCCCCGCTTCCGGGATAAAAGCCTGACGGATTCTCCGGCCTTCGGCACTGCGAATCGGGATATTCTGCAAGTTTGGGTCGGTTGACGAAAGCCGGCCGGTGGCCGCTACCGCCTGATGATAGGAGGTGTGTACCCGGCCTGTCTTGGCATCAACCATCTTCGGTAGCTTATCGGTATAAGTTGATTTCAGCTTTGATAATGATCGGCTCTCTAAAAGCAGCTTGGGCAATTCGTACTCTTCCGCCAGTTCCTGTAAGACATCTTCAGCCGTTGAGGGCTGTCCTTTTGGCGTTTTACGAATCACCGGGATTTGCATTTTTTCAAACAGAATATGTTGGATCTGTTTTGGCGATGCGAGGTTAAATTGCTCACCGGCCATCTCGTAAGCTTTAGCTTCGATCGCCTTGATGCTAATGTCCAGCTCTTTGCTTTGCTGATGCAGCATCTCGACGTTGACCTTAACACCGGTATGCTCCATTTTTTGCAGCACGTTGACCAGCGGTAATTCAATCTCCCGATAGACTTTTTGCAGGCTCTGATCTGCGGCGAGTTTTTCTGCTAACACCTGGTGCAGCCGTAAGGTAATATCGGCATCTTCTGCGGCATACGGCCCGGCCTGTTCTAACGGCACTTTATCGAAGGTGATTTGTTTTGCGCCTTTACCCGCCACATCTTCAAAATGAATGGTATTAACACCAAGGTATTTCAGCGCCAAGGTGTCCATGTCATGGCGCGAAGTGGAGTCCACCACATAGGATTCAAGCATGCTGTCATCACGTATGCCCTGCATCTCGATATTGTGATTCATTAATACGTGTTTATCGTATTTCAGGTTCTGACCGATTTTGCCTTTCTCTGGGTCTTCCAACAGCGGTTTTAGCGCACCCAGCACCTGTTCTTCCGTCAGCTGCTCGGGCGCGCCCTCGTAGTCATGCGCAAACGGCACATAGGCTGCTTTATACGGCTCAACAGCAAACGAGACACCTACAACCCGTGCCTGCATATAGTTAAGACTGGTGGTTTCTGTATCGAAGACAAAACTGTCAGCGGCGGTTAGTTTTTGCAGCCAGCTTTGAAATTGCGCTTCTTGCAGCACGGTTTCATAGGCAACCTCGGTACTCACCGCAACAGCCGCCGGCTGCTCCGTTATGTTCTCGCCATTTTCATTTAATTGCCGTAACCAGCTGTTGAACTCCAGCTCTGTATAGAGCTCTTTTAAACGGGCTTTGTCCGCGGCCTGTAATGCCAGGTCTTGCAAGCCGGATTCGAGCTCCAGCTCACAATCGATCGTTGCCAGATCATAAGACAATGGCAAGTGCTCAAGACTATTGCGCAGGTTTTCACCGATTTTGCCTTTGAATTTGTCGGCATTGGCCATGATAGTCTGCAGTGAGCCATATTCTTTTAACCATTTGGCTGCCGTTTTGGGTCCGACTTTAGGCACGCCGGGGATATTATCAACGCTGTCACCTATCAGTGCTAAGTAATCAATTATTTGATCGGCCCTGACATCAAACTTGGCCACCACGCCATCAGCATCCATCAGGCTATTATTCATTGTGTTGATCAGGGTGACATGTTCGCTTACCAGCTGTGCCATGTCTTTGTCGCCGGTTGAGATCAGCATCTCGGCACCTGCTTCTGATGCTTGTTTAGCCAGCGTGCCAATCACGTCATCGGCTTCGACCCCTTCGACTACCAGCATCGGATAACCCAGCGCTTCGACCAGCTGGTGCAATGGCTCAATCTGCTCTCTCAAATCATCCGGCATGGGCGGACGGTTGGCTTTATAGGCCTGGTACATATCATGGCGAAAGGTTTTGCCTTTGGCATCAAAGATCACCGCCATCGACTCCGGCTGATATTGCTCTTGTAACTTTCTCAGCATGTTAATCACACCATACACCGCGCCCGTATTCTGGCCCTTGCTATTGGTCAATGGCGGCATGGCGTGAAAGGCCCGGAATAAATACGACGAGCCGTCGACTAATATAATCGGCGGTGATTGTTTATTTTTAGATTTATTCGCGGATTTGCTGCTGGATTTGGGGGCCATGAGTTGTGTATAGTCCAATCAATAAGATCATGAATTATCTCAGACGTGTTCCCCGATATGAAGGCATAATTATGCATAAGACCGATTCAGACAGACTTCCTAAATCAGCAAGCGCTGTTGATGGCGCCCTGCTGCGGGAATCCTGGAAAGTTTTCCAGATAATGGCTGAATTTGTCGAAGGCTTTGAACGCCTGGCCACCATCAAACCCTCTGTCAGTGTCTTTGGTTCTGCACGCACGGCTAACGATCATGCCGATTATGTGAATGCTGAAGCTATCTCGCGTTCACTGTCTGACGCCGGCTTTGCTATTGTCAGCGGCGGCGGCCCTGGCATTATGGAAGCTGCAAACAAAGGCGGGCAGGCCGGTAAAGCACCCAGTATCGGTTTAAATATCATGCTGCCAAAAGAACAAACCGCCAATCAATATCAGGATATCGAACTCAACTTCCGGCATTTCTTTACCCGCAAAGTCATGTTCGTGAAATACGCCTCTGCCTATGTTATCTGCCCCGGTGGCTTTGGCACGCTGGATGAAATGGCCGAGATCTTAACTCTGGTGCAGACCGGCAAAACCCGTCATATCCCCATCATTCTGGTAAACCGCGCCTTCTGGAGCGGCCTGCTCGACTGGTTTCAGGACTCACTGGTGGCAAATAACATGATCAGTCAAAAAGACCTGGATTTGATCTCTATTGCTGAAACGCCCGAGCAAGTCGTCAAGCTGATCTTCGATCATTATGAAAACCGCGACTTTGAACCCTCGTTACAGGAGCAGGAAATTCTTTTACAGCTTTAACATGCGCCGGCAGGCTGCTAAAATGCCGCTCTCATTTTCTTCCACATCTTTTTAGAGAACCAGTTGTTACTATGTCGGTTTATACCACTATCGAACACGATGAGCTCGAAACCTTCCTGTTACGTTATGACGTTGGGGAACTGGTCTCTTATCAGGGCATCAGCGCCGGCATTGAAAACACCAATTACTTTGTCAGCACCCAAAAAGAGCAGCAACAAACAGAGTTTGTGCTGACCATCTTTGAAACCCACGCTGCTGAAGAAATGCCCTATTTTCTCGAGCTAATGGCGCATTTAAATGAGCATCAGGTGCCCAGCGCTCACCCCATTGCCGACAAACAGGGTCAGATGCTGCAAAGTTTGAAGGGCAAGCCCGCCGCCTTGGTGCAAAAACTAAAAGGCAGCAGCATTATCGATACCACGCCTGAGCACTGCAAAAAACTCGGTGCCGCGCTGGGAGACTTACACACCGCCGGCTTAAGCTTTCAACAACAGCAGACAAACTCACGCGGCCCGCACTGGTGGCATGACACCACCCGGCTGTTAGAAGATAAACTGTTGGCAGAAGAACTTCAGGTGCTGCATGACGAAATGCAGTTTCAGGCCTCTCAATCCCATGCCGATATTCCACGTGGCCTGATCCACGCAGATCTGTTTCGTGATAATGCGCTCTGGTACGAGAATGAACTCAGTGGCATTATCGATTTCTATTTCGCCAGCACTGATGCGCTCTTATACGATGTTGCTGTCACCATTAATGACTGGTGCAACCAGGCGGACGGCTCGCTGGATTTTGAAAAGGTCTCGGCTTTCCTCAATGCCTACCATCAACACCGGCCATTAACGCCACAGGAAAAACCGCTCTGGCCTGTTATGCTGCGCGCGGGTGCCTTACGATTCTGGCTCTCACGCCTGTATGCGGTTCATTTCCCCAAAGCAGGTGAAATCACCCATCAAAAAGACCCCGACGAGTTTAAACACATTCTGCTTCAGCGCCGTCAGGACACTGATGAAATACTCAGCCACTGGGTATAAAGGCAAACGCCATGTTACAACGCTGCATCAACACCATTGAAGCTGTCGTTAAATGCGCCGGACTGGCTGTTTCCTGGTTAAGCCTGCTGATGGTGATCACTACTTTTCTGGTGGTGGTTTTACGTTATCTGTTCGACTACGGCCTGATTGCAATGCAGGAAAGCATTATCTATATGCACGCCCTGATCTTTCTGGTCGGTGCCGCTTACACCTTACAATGTGACGCCCATGTTCGCGTCGATATCATTTATCAGCGGCTATCCGCTAAAGCGCGGGCCGGGGTGAACCTCTTTGGCAACGTGTTTTTTCTTGGCCCTGCCATGTTATTCATCTTTATCATCAGCTGGCAATACGTCGGCGAAAGCTGGGCGGTCTTAGAAACATCCAGAGAAGCAGGCGGCCTGCCCGGTGTTTTTTTATTAAAAACAGCGATTCTGCTGATGGCCGCATTAATGCTATTGCAGGGCATCGCCAGTAGTTTGCGCGCCATACAAATTCTAAAACAAGCGCCACAGAGGTAATACTGGTAAATGGAATACATGGCGCTGTTGTTGTTTATATTTGTTTTTGTCTTTCTTTTGCTCGGCTACCCCGTCGCTATGACACTGGCCGGCACCGCGCTGGGCTTTGCGCTGCTCGGTGATTATACCGGCACGTTTGATTCTGCTTTCCTGCAAGCATTACCCAACCGACTCTACGGCATTATGACCAATCAGACATTGATTGCTGTGCCGCTATTTGTTTTCATGGGCGTGATGCTGGAAAAGTCTCGGGTTGCAGAGAAACTGCTTGAGACCATGGCCTCTTTATTCGGGCCTTTGCCCGGCGGCATCGCTATCTCCGTCACCCTGGTCGGCATGTTATTAGCCGCCAGCACCGGCATTGTCGGCGCCACTGTCGTCACCATGGGTTTATTGTCTTTACCGACGATGCTCAAACACGGTTACGATACAAAAATTGCCACCGGCATTATTTGTGCCACCGGTACGCTCGGGCAAATTATCCCGCCTTCAATCGTGCTGGTGTTGCTCGGTGACGTCTTATCATCCGCCTATCAGCAGGCACAGTTAGATCAGGGCATCTTTTCACCCGAGACACTCTCAGTCGGTGATCTTTTTATCGGCGCGCTGATACCCGGTTTATTGCTGGTGGCTTTATATCTTTTTTATCTGCTCACGGTGAGCTTTGTTAACCCATCAGCCATGCCGGCCATTGCTGCCAGCGAACGGCAGATCAGCCGGCAGCAAATCATCAAAAACGTGCTAACCAGCTTAATGCCGCCGGTACTGCTTATAATCGCGGTGCTCGGCTCCATTATCGGCGGTTTTGCGACACCGACAGAGGCGGCCTCGGTCGGCGCTTTTGGTGCCATTATGATCGCACTGCAACAAAAGCAATTAAACCTCGATATTCTAAAACAGGTAACACAAGAAACAACGCGCGTGACCAGCATGGTCTTTCTTATTTTTATCGGTGCCTCCATCTTCTCGCTGGTCTTCCGCGGTTTTGGTGGTGATGAACTGGTGCAGGATTTTTTAACCGCTTTGCCCGGTGGCGTCTTTACTGCTGTGTTTGTTGTTATGCTGGTGATGTTTTTACTCGGCTTTGTGCTCGACTTTATTGAAATAACCTTTGTGGTGGTGCCCATCGTTGGGCCAATCTTATTGGCCATGGATGTTAACCCGATCTGGCTTGGCATAATGATTGCCATTAATCTGCAGACTTCCTTCCTGACGCCGCCCTTTGGTTTTGCTTTGTTTTATCTGCGTGGCGTTGCCCCTGCCAGCATCACCACAATGCAAATTTACAAAGGCGTTGCGCCTTTTATCATCATCCAGTTATTAGCCCTGGCCATGATAGCTTACTGGCCAGCGTTATCCACCTGGCTGCCTGCAAAGATAAACTAATGCGCGAAAGTCCGGAGGCATTCCCTGCGCTCCGGACCCCGGCTGGGCGCTGAGTCAGGTAAAGGCCTAAACCTTGGTCCTGACGTTATAATAAGCCTGTTCTGAAATTTTGTGCCAGTCGACCACCTGTTTTCTGAACTTTGAAAACGAGTCATAAATCTTTTGTGATCGTTTGTCTTTAGCCGCCAGCTCCAGCACCACCTCTTCAGACAGATGCCTTAACTTGTTTAATACATCGTCCGGCAGTTTTCGCATGTCGACTTTATGTTTATTTAACAGTGTATCTAAGGCTGCATTATTTCGAGCGGTATATTCCAGCAGCATATCCTGATTCACCACACTGCAGGCATTCATTACGATAGCCTGTAAATCCTTTGGCAATGCCTCAAAGGCTTTTTTATTGATGGTCGCTTCCAGGGTCGTGCCTGGCTCATGCCAGCCAGGGTAATAATAATACTTAGCCGCCTTATAAAAACCAAAGGCCAGGTCGTTATAAGGGCCCACCCATTCGGTGGCATCTAAGGCGCCTGTCTTTAACGCGGTAAACAGCTCTCCCCCGGGTAAATTAACCGGTGTACCGCCGGCACGTTTAAAAGCCTCTCCGCCAAGACCCGGGATTCGCATTTTTAAACCCTTTAAATCCTCCAGGCTATTGATTTGTTTGTTAAACCAGCCAGCCATTTGCACACCTGTGTTGCCGGCAGCGGCGGGTATGACACCAAATGGCTCATAGACTTGATTCCATAACGCCATGCCACCGCCATGATGTAACCACGATGTCATTTCCTGGCCATTTAAACCAAAGGGTACGGTAGAAAAAAACTGCGCTTCCTCGATTTTACCTTTCCAGTAATACGCCGAGCCATGTCCCATTTGCGCTGTACCTCTGGAGACCGCATCAAACACCTCAAATGCCGGCACCAGTTCACCGGCACCATAAACTTTAACCTTTAGCCGGCCGCCACTCATCTGTGTTATTAACTCAGCCAGTTTGTTTGCCCCGGTTCCAAGCCCTGGAAAATTTTTCGGCCAGGTGGTGACCATTTTCCATTTGATGGTCTTTTTTGCATGCACAGCCGGTGCCGCCAGTACACTACCTGCCGCGACACTGCCTATAGCCAGCTTCTGAATAAAATCACGTCGTTTCATGTCTTCCCCTATAATTTGTCCAAGTATTTGATTAAATGCTCAAGGTCCATTGCCTCGCTGAAATAATGGCCTTGTGCAAAGTCACACTGCATCTTTTTAAGCTCGGTCACCTGATCCTTATGCTCAACCCCTTCGGCAATTATTTTAAAGCCCAGCACTTCTGATAATGCCTGTACCATTAAACAATGTCGGCGTGCTTTTTCATTACCGACTAACTGATGAATCAGCCGTGCATCCATTTTCACACGATCAAATTCCATATCCAGCAGCGAGGCAATGGAGCTATTGCCTTTTCCAAAGTCATCGATTTGCAGTTTAATGCCCGCAGCTCGCAGAGATTCAATTAATTCTATCTGTGCGGCAGACATCTTCAACACCGATGACTCGGTCATATCAAGCGTCAGTTTATTTATCGCTACGCCCTGACTCTCACACACTTCTGATAAAAATTCGAGCAAGTTCTCATCTATTTGCAATGTCGATATGTTAATCACCAGTTCAGGAACATCGTAATTCATCGCCAGCAGCTGCTTCAGATCATGACAGGCTTTACGCACAACCCAGTCACCGATGGCCACAATGTAACCGGTATTTTCTGCTTCAACTAATAATTCTGCCGGCTCAAGTATGCCTCTTTCTGGATGATCCCAGCGCAGCAAGACTTCTATCGATGACAGTGAATTGTCTGTTAAATCAAACTGTGGCAGAAAATAAAGTTTAAACTCATCATTTCTAAGCGCGTTATGCAATCTTCTTTCATAGTCCCACCATATCTTCGCCTTTTCATTAAGCTCACGGTTGGACAGGTAATAACTGCTCTTGTTCTCTCGCTTGGCAGCAACCAGTGCCTGTTCTGATCTTTTGATCAGGGTATGCGACTGATTACCATCTTCCGGAAACATGCTTATACCGACGGCAAACATCAAATCGTAAACCTTGTTGTCAACCTGATATGACTCTGACAGTGTTGATAATACTTTCTGAGCAACAATATGGATTTTGTTTAGATCTGAAAAATCTTCCAATAACATGGCAAAATTATCCGCTCCAAAATGACTCACATAGTCACTTTCTCTGCTCATAAATTGCATGCGTTTGCCTACACTAAGAATTAACTGATCACCAACAGCAAAGCCCTGCTGTTCATTTATTTCATAAAACCGCCTGATATCTATCAGCATCACCGCAATATACTTCCCGCTCCTTCTTGATTTTTTTAGCGCGTAATCCAGCCTGTCGATGAAATGCCTTTTATCTGCTAGTCCGCGTATATTGTTATGCAACATCTCGTTTAAATCAGATTGCTCTGCCGTGTTCAGGTTGGCTGTCATCATCAATACAAACTGATGTTTATCCTGCTGTTCATGCTTGATAAGTTCTATATGCATATTGACGGAGTATCTTTCTCCGGTTTTTTTTCTGTTCCATATACGCCCTTTCCATACACCGCCGTTTATTAACGTCCGGTTAATATCTTTTGAAATAATTTTATTGTGTTTATCTGCAAGCACGGTTTCTGGTTTGTTGCCCAATAACTCGGCCTCATTAAAACCGGTCATCAGCATTGTGGCATTGTTAACCGATATTATATTCTGGTCGAAATCGAGCACCATCACAGATTCTGAACTGCTGGCAAACATTCTTTGTGCCAGATTTAACTGGTTAACGACATCTTTTGTATCTGTGATATCGCGGATAATCACAAAGCTAAGCTGACGACCGTGTACCTCAATTGGTGCTTCATTGATTTCAACAAAGCGGATTTCATTATCACCCAGTTTATGCGTGCACTCGTAAACCTTGCGTTTTATCGACTGGCTGGCTGACTCTACAAAATTTCTGTCAGTGCCGATATAAATGCGGTCATAGGAGCAACCTACCAGCTCTTCCTTTTGAATTTTATAAAATTCAACCGCCGCTTCGTTAGCGTCCTCAATCACCCATCTGCTGGCATCGAGCACCAGCATGATCGAGCTGTTATTTTCAAACATCTGCCAGTAACGCTCTTCACTCTCACGAAGCGCCCACTCGGCAACTTTACGTTCGCTGATATCCCTGACAACGTACTGATAAGCCAGTTTGTTTTCATAGATAACGCTGTGCGCACTGATTTCTACCGGAACAATATCGCCCTGGTAAGTACACATTTCATGCTCGAACAGAATGTCTTTATTCTGGGATAATTCTTGAATTTTTTCTCGCGTAACTTTTTCAAGCCCTGCCCTGTCAATATCAAATATTGACAGGCTGTTGAGCTCACCTTCGTCATAGCCAAGCCAAATATATGCCAGCTGATTGGCGTCAACAATAGCCAGTGTTTCCGGGTCGATAATGAACACCGCATCATTGGCATGATTAAATAGCGCGTAGTAATTTTTCTCTGACTGAACCAGCGCCTCTGTGGCTTGTTTATTGTCTGTGATGTCGCGGAATATGACGTGCAGGTAATCTTTTCCTTTGATATGAGTCACTCTAAAATGAGCTTCTACATCGTAGATGTCCTTGTTTTTGTTAATCAGTTTTATACTTCTGATGCCGCCTTTACTGGCAACCAGCTGGTTGACAAACTCAAGCGTATCCTCACTGCCTTCTGCCATGTATAAACCCAGCCGGGTACGAAAAAACTCCCCTCGCTGGTAACCGAGCATATCCAGCAGCGCATCATTAAATTCAATTGCCAGTGTTGTTTTTACATCCAGCATTAAGGTTGGAAATGGCAAATCATCAAACAGTCGTTTATATCGGGCCTTTAGGTCTTTATTGCTTTTTTCCAGCTCGTAGAGTTCCGTGATATCTTGTCTTGTAATCGCCAGACCGATGAGTTTATTTTTTTTATTGTAGATTGGTTTTTTAGTCGTTCTCAGGCGTACGGCCCTGCCCTCAACAAAGGATTCTTCTTCGTGCTGGTGGGTCTTGCCCTGTGTTAATACGTAGTCATCCTCCTCGCTTGTTTTCATGACCTCCAGTTCGTCCATGAAACAGTCGTCGGATTTGCCCGCAATATAGTTTTTTGTTATGCCAAATATTTCACAGTAATAATCATTAACATAGATATATTTAGCTTTTTTATTTTTAATAGCCAGCGCGATTTTGTTATCTTTTATAACCCCGTGGTAAACCGACTCGACCAGATCACTGTCGGCGCTAAGCACATCAAAAATAATCAGAATGTCACGGACAGAGGTGAAAATCGCATGCAGTACCAGGCCTAAAATAAGACCGCTCAGAAACCAGTACAGAAATAACGAATCGGATGAGGTTTGCCAGCTGTCAACAAACTCGCGGCCATAGAACATCCACAACAGGCCAAGCAAAAGCTTTAAGCCTGATAACATCAGTCTTCTGATATAGACGTTTATAATATCCAAGTTATTTTGCCAACGCTGGTGTGTCCAGTTTTTTTATAAAATGCTCAGGTTAGCATACGATATTACCAACCATTTTGTGCCTTCGAATTCAAAATTAACTTCTAGCCGTGCATGCGCACCACTGCCTTCAAAGTTAAGCACCATGCCCTCTCCAAACTTTGGGTGCATCACTCGCTGGCCTATCTGAAAACCACCCGTTTCGTTTTCGCACAGATCATCACTCACGTACTGCGGCTCGGAAACTTGTGTCCGCAGGCGCACGTCGGCGACTAACTCGGCAGGTATTTCACTGATAAAACGCGACGCCCGTGGATATGTGTCACGGCCATATAGCTGACGGTGCTCGGCATTGGTTATGGTCAGCTGCTCTCTGGCCCGGGTAATGCCAACATAACAAAGCCGACGCTCTTCCTCCAGGCGTGATGCATCCTCAATTGATCGCTGGTGCGGGAACAGCCCTTCTTCTACACCGCAGATATATACCTGTTTAAACTCCAGTCCTTTGGCACTATGCAGTGTCATCATCTGCACACAATCTTCCCACTCCTGTGCCTGGCCTTCTCCTGACTCCAGTACCGCATAGGTTAAGAACGCGGTTATTTTATCCATATCCTGGGCTTCGTCTTCAGCGACCGTAAAGTTTTTTGCCGCACCCACCAGTTCTTCCATGTTTTCGATTCTTTGTTCTGATTTTTCTGACTTGTCTTTTTCATGGTGCTCGATCAAGCCCGACTGATGTATCACATGTTCTACTTTTTCGTGCAGTTCGACATCGATGCAGGCGGCCTGCATCTCAGCCATCAAGTCGAGAAAACTTTGCAGCGCGTTAGCGGCCCGCGCGGTTAAGGCTTTTTCTTTAATCAGCTGTTCGGCAGCTTGCCACATGGTGATTTCTGCTGTCTTTGCTCGTTCGCGCACAATTTCCAGCGTCCGGCCACCTATTCCGCGCGCCGGCACATTAACAATGCGTTCAAAAGCCGTATCGTCAAGAACGTTATTCATCAGCCGTAAATAGGCAATGCAGTCCTTTATTTCTGCGCGGTCAAAATATCGCAAACCCCCATAAATTCGATACGGTATCTGTTCGGCATTGAGTGTCTGCTCAAAAACACGAGACTGGGCATTGGATCGGTAAAGAATGGCAACATCAGCACGCAACTCACCGTCACTCACCCATTGTTTAATCTTATCGATGATAAAACGTGCTTCATCAAATTCATTATAGGCCTGATAGTAGGTGATCGGCTGGCCATCACTGCCGGCCGTCCACAGCCTTTTGCCCAGGCGATCGCCATTGTTTCCAATCACTGCATTGGCTGCGGATAAAATGGTCGCCGTTGAGCGATAATTTTGTTCCAGTTTTATAATTCGGGTCTGCGGAAAGTCTTTTCTGAATTTTTGCAGGTTTTCTACTCGCGCACCACGCCAGCCATAAATCGCCTGATCATCATCGCCGACCACAAAAATATTGTTATCTTTGCCTACCAGCAAGCGTACCCAGGCATACTGGATGGCATTGGTATCCTGAAACTCATCGACTAATATGTGACGAAACCGCTGCTGATAGTGTGCCAGTAAGTCTTTATTGTCACGCAGCAACTCCAGCGACCTGAGTAACATTTCCGCAAAATCAATCACCCCGGCTCTTTTACAGGCCGCTTCGTAAGCTGAATAAATTCTTACCAGCTGGCGGCGTACCGGGTCGCCATTATCTGCAATATGCTGGGGCCGGTCACCCTCGTCTTTACAGGCATTAATGAAACCACGGACCTGTTTTGGCTGCCACTGTGTGTCATCGAGTTCCAGCGCAAGTATCACTCTTTTCACTAACCGTAACTGATCATCTGAATCGAGAATCTGAAAGCTTTGCACAAGACCTGCTTGCTGCCAGTGACTCCTTAACAAACGATGCGCCAGTCCATGAAAAGTACCCACCCAGATACCTGCCATCGACTGACTTTGCATTTTTTCAACGCGCTGGCGCATTTCTGCCGAGGCTTTATTGGTAAACGTCACCGCCAAAATACTATACGGCGAGACGTTTTCAACCGTCGTTAACCAGCTTATGCGGTGTACCAGCACCCTGGTTTTGCCACTGCCGGCACCGGCCAGTACCAATAGTGAGCGGTCAGGGGCCGATACGGCCTCACGCTGCACTTCATTTAGGTCATTTAATATATTCGATACATCCATCAGCTTATTTCGTTACCCGACAACTTACGCACAGCCAGCGGCTGTGATTTGATTTTTTAACAATAATTTGAATCATAAAATTGATATACTATCCGAAAAATATCCAAGACGAATTATGCCAATTACTTCAACGCCAGACCACGATCTTCGCCTAGTGCATAGCGTATGTTCTGGGCGTATGACGTTAAAAGAAATCGAAAGCTATCAGTATACCGTCTGGCTGGAACCTTCTATTTATGGCTACAGCGAACTGTTTGATCTTACTGATTCAGATTTTTCTGATATCAGTTTCGGCGATCTCATTACTATTGCACAAAAAGCAGCCGGACTTTATATGCTCGACCCGGATTCACGATGTGCCTTTTTAACCTATACTCAACAGCATGTAGAACTCGCTGAGTTTTACATTGCCGCTAAATCACTGGCCAATGGTGTCTCAAGAGAACTCGGCCAATTCCAGTCCCGCGCCTCTGCGCTTGAATGGCTGTCAGAGCGACTATCTAACAAGTAGTGTTTCAGGCTTATTCTTTTAACGCAAAATAGATAATTAACGAGCCGCTGACACCGCTTATCCAGGACACCACAGGCACTCCCCAGAGCAATGCTCCGCTCACAGGGTTCAGGCTATAAACAATAAAAGCACTGATGATTAAACTTGAACCTATAATAGTCGACACTGTTTTTTGATTAGACCGTGCTATTTCTTTTCTAAACGCTCGCATCTCACGTTGCTGGGCCTCATGGTTTTCACCTTCTGCGGCCCGGTTCAATGCCGCATAAATCAGGTTCGGCATTTCCGGTAATTTTTCAGCGATGAAGGGCAGATTCTTTTTAAAGCCACGCCACATAGCTTTCGTGCCAATCTGTTCATCCATCCAGTTTTCAAGAAACGGTTTTGCTGTTTTCCACAAATCCAGATCCGGATTTAACTGCCGGCCGAGTCCTTCTATGTTCAGCAATGTTTTTTGTAACAATACCAGCTGCGGCTGTACTTCCATATTAAAACGCTGCGCCGTCTGAAACAGCCCCAAAAGCACCAGGCCAAATGAAATATCTTTCAGTGGCTTTTCAAAAATTGGCTCACAGACACTGCGAATCGCCGATTCAAATTCATCAACCCGTGTATCGGCCGGCACCCAGCCCGAGTCGACATGCAGTTGCGCGACACGCTGATAATCGCGCTTGAAAAAAGCCAGAAAGTTTTCTGCCAAATAGCGCTGGTCTTCGACGTTAAGACTGCCGACAATGCCAAAATCAACGGCTATATATTGTGCGTTCTGTGGATTTTTAAGGTCTACAAAAATATTGCCCGGGTGCATATCCGCGTGGAAAAAATTGTGTTTGAAAACCTGGGTAAAAAATATCTCAACGCCACGCTCAGATAGCCGCTCCAGGTTTACGCCGTGCTTAATCAGTGCATCTGTCTGGCCAATCGGAATACCGGAAATGCGCTCCATGACCATGACATCACGACGCACATAGTCCCAGTAAACTTCCGGAATATATAATGCCGCAGACTGACTGAAGTTCCGCCGCAACTGAGACGCGTTAGCGGCTTCGCGTTGCAGGTTTAACTCGTCGTGAATGGTTTTTTCATATTCAGCCACCACTTCTATGACTCGCAGGCGGCGACCCACCTTTGAATACCGTTCCGCTAATTCTGCAATCACATACATTAATGCAACATCGCGTTTTATGACTTTGCTGATGCCAGGGCGCACTACTTTGACAATCACCTCGGTGCCATCGTCTAGCTGCGCGCCATGTACCTGAGCTATGGAGGCCGAAGCAAAAGGCTCATCATCAAAACGTAAAAAAGCCTCTTTGACACTGCACTTCAATGATTTTTCTATGATGTTTTTGGCTTGCTCTGCTGCAAACGACGGCACGTTATCCTGTAATTGAGCCAGTTCCTGTGCAATGTCATCAGCCAGCAAGTCGCGGCGTGTTGACAGCATCTGGCCGAGTTTAATAAAAACCGGCCCCAAATCTTCAAGCGCACACCTCAAACGTTCTCCGCGTGGCGCCCGCTTTCTTGGCACCCAGTTCCAAGGCATTAAAAACAAAATAAAACGAAATGGCCTGAACAAATGAATCTCAAATACGATGTCATCGAGGCCATGTTTCATTAAGACATAATTAATGCGCAGCAAACGCAACAGCTGGGAGGGGCGAATCATTTATTATCAACCTTGGTATCAGATGAATCTTGTATTTTTTTTTGTTCCATCTTCTGCAAACGGGCTTTTAGCCTGGATACATCATTTCGCAAATCATCAATATCTTTTAAGAAACTTTCCGTTTCGTTTCGGCTCGGTAAATAATGGATTTCTTCCTGTAAATATTCACCCATGTTCATCTTCATGGAAGCACTGTTTCTTTTTTTGAGTGAGAACAAAGAACGCCCAATATTTGCAACTGTATGCGCCGTCATATCACCCGTGACTTTAGAAAGCTGTTCTTCCCAGTCGATATCCAGTGAAGCCAGTAAACGACTAAACTGGCGGCCCAGTTTTAGATCGCCGCTTATTTTGACTTCGCCAGAAAACATTTCGGCCTGGCTATCTTCCGCCATGCCCAGTTTTGCCAGCGCAAGTGGAGTGCCGCTGATGGTAGTATCGGCGGCGGCATCAAAGCCATCAAACACCATCACCTCAGCAGCTGATGGCAACAGATACAGGCGCACATTGATTGCGTCGAGCTGGAGGCAGATGATGCGCCCTTGCATCGCCGCCAGCTGGCTGACCGCTTCCGGGTCCAGTGCCAGAATGCGATTAAACGCATTCTCCAGAGTAGCTATCAGGACTTCAGGTAGTTTCACTGCAAGGCTTCACTCATTTAGCTCATTCTTAACTTGCTGGCTTGTCTGCTTTGTTGTGGTGATTACAGTTTAAAGCCTTTATGCAAGGCGACGATACCACCGGTTAAATTATGGTAATCACAGCGCTCAAATCCGGCTTCCTGCATCATCGCCTTTAAGGTCTCCTGATCCGGGTGCATGCGAATCGATTCCGCCAGATAACGATAACTTTCTTCGTCATTAGCAATCACTTTGCCCATCATCGGTAACAGTTTAAACGAATAGAAGTCATAAACCGGTGCCAGACCCGGTGCTACCGGCTTTGAAAATTCCAGTACCAGTAAACGTCCACCCGGTTTTAATATGCGGTTCATTGATCGCAAGGCCATGTCTTTATCGGTCACATTACGTAAGCCGAAGGCCATGGTAATGCAGTCGAAATAATCATCCGGGAATGGCAAACACTCGGCATTCGCCTGAACATAACGAATATTGCCGGCGACACCTTCATCGGTCAGCCGGTCGCGACCATTCGATAACATTGAGCCATTGATATCCGACAGCACAACCTCGCCGGAGTCACCCACCATGCGTGACATTTTTAAAGCCAGATCACCGGTTCCCCCTGCCAGGTCGAGCACTCGCTGGCCAGCCTTGAGGCCGGTCTGCGCCAGGGTAAAACGTTTCCATAAGCGATGCACACCAAATGACATCACATCGTTCATGACATCGTATTTGTCTGCTACTGAATGGAAAACCTCGGCCACTTTGCCAGCTTTGTCGGCGGCATTGACCTGCTCAAAACCAAAATGTGTTTTTTCGTTATTTTTCATTTGTTTCCTAAAACGGGCTATTGTCGCTCTTTGCCACAGATCTAATTGCTCTCGGCCTGTTGTCTTTCATGGCCGGCGGCTTTCAGGCGCTCGAGGTAGTTCGCCCATTTATCCTGGTACGTGGTGCCCAGCTCATACAAATAATCCCAGGAATACAGGCCCGTATCGTGATTATCACTAAATGCCAGCTTAACGGCATAATGGCCGACTGGCTCAATAGCATCAATGTTCACACTTTCCTTATTCAGCTGCAACACTTCCTGGCCCGGGCCATGCCCGGTGACTTCTGCCGACGGTGAATAAACACGTAAATATTCACAGGGCAATTTAAAGGTCGCGCCGTCATCAAATTCTAATTCCAGTACATGCGATTTTTTGTGCAGCATAATATTCGTTGGTTTTGGCATTTATTACTCCGATAAGCCGGCGTTTATGCGCCGACCTGTCTCATCAATTTAAGTTGTAATGTATCTGTTTACAGCGCTCGTTCTGCTTAGCCCTGAAAAGCGGGCAGTTATTCACTTTTTTTACAATATATACCGGCTCAGGTCGTGATCCTTAGCCAGATCGCCGAGATAACTGTCAACATAGGCTGCATCAATGTTGACTGAGGTGCCCGGCTTATCCGCCGCTTCATATGATATTTCTTCGAGCAAACGCTCCATGACGGTGTGCAGTCTGCGCGCGCCAATATTTTCAGTTTTCTCATTGACACTGAAAGCCACTTCAGCGATGCGAGCGACGCCTTCCTCGGTAAAGTTAATGCTCACGTCTTCCGTTGCCAACAGCGCCTTATACTGCACTGTCAGTGCCGCATCAGGCTCTGTCAGAATGCGTATAAAGTCCTCAGCCACCAGAGCATCAAGTTCAACACGGATCGGTAATCGTCCCTGTAATTCTGGAATCAGGTCCGAGGGTTTGCTGACATGGAAAGCACCCGAGGTAATGAATAAAATATGGTCTGTCTTCACCATGCCGTATTTTGTTGTTACCGTGCAGCCTTCGACCAGGGGCAG
Organism: Gammaproteobacteria bacterium; assembly: GCA_029882395.1. Taxonomy (GTDB): domain Bacteria; phylum Pseudomonadota; class Gammaproteobacteria; order SZUA-229; family SZUA-229; genus JAUVDT01. Next base: position 57,951 of record JAOUKT010000003.1, on the reverse strand, counting down.
CAAATCTCTCTGCACGCCTTCACGAGAGACATCGCTGCCGCTGGTTTCACTGCGCTGACAGACCTTGTCGATCTCGTCGATAAAGACAATACCATTTTGTTCTGCGTTGATAACCGCCTGGTGTTTGAGGTCTTCTTCATTCACCAGTTTCGAGGCCTCTTCTTCCAGCAAGAGTTTTTGCGCCTGCTTAACCGTCATTTTGCGCAGTTTTTTACTATCGCTGGACATATTCTGAAACATGCCCTGCAACTGGCTGGTCATTTCTTCCATGCCAGGGGGCGCCATTATCTCTACCCCAACCTGAGCGGCCTGTACTTCAATTTCAATTTCACGCTCGTCAAGATCACCTAATCTTAACTTGGTTCTGAATTTGTCTCGGGTTCGGTTATCTTCATCCACTTCTGGATTACCGAAGGAGTCACGCGGCGGTGGCAATAATGCGTTTAGAATGCGCTCTTCAACTTTATCTTCAGCCAGCGAATGCACTTTTTTCATTTCAGCTTCGCGCACTTCTTTCACCGACATATCGACAAGATCGCGTATGATCGTATCAACTTCGCGACCAACATAGCCGACTTCAGTGAACTTGGTTGCTTCTACTTTTATAAACGGTGCATTAGCCAGCTTCGCCAGTCGGCGGGCAATTTCGGTTTTGCCGACTCCGGTCGGTCCAATCATCAGGATGTTTTTGGGCGTGATTTCATTGCGCAATTCTTCCGCTACCATCTGCCGACGGTAGCGGTTACGCAGGGCTATAGCCACCGCTCGTTTTGCTGAGCTTTGGCCTACAATGTGTTTGTCCAGTTCCTGAACAATTTCACGGGGAGTCATGGATGACATTATCAAAACCTATAAAATATTATTCGCCGTCAACCAGTTCTTCAATCGTCAGATTCTGGTTGGTGTAGATACATATATCGCCTGCGATGTTTAAGCTTTTTTCGACAATATCACGGGCCGAGTAGTCCGTATTATCAAACAAAGCCCTTGCGGCCGAGCGTGCATAATTCGAGCCTGAACCAATCGCCAGCAAGTCATCATCGGTATCGATAACATCGCCGTTACCGCTGATGATCAAAGAGGCTTCCTTGTCGGCAACAATCAACATGGCTTCTAGATTACGCAGCATTTTGTCTGTTCGCCAGTCTTTTGCCAGTTCAACAGCCGAACGCACCAGTTGACCGTTATGTTTTTCAAGCTGGCCTTCAAATCGCTCAAATAACGTGAACGCATCTGCTGTTGCGCCGGCAAAACCGACCAGTACCTTATTATGGTATAGCCGGCGGACCTTGCGTGCATTGGCCTTCATTACCGTATCGCCAAGCGTGACCTGACCATCACCGCCGATAACAACAGAATTACCGCGGCGGATAGATATAATCGTCGTACCATGAAAGGTGGGCACTTGAGCCTCCAGAAATTTTCATCAGGTTGCGAATTGTACACGAAATATGAAAATATGCCCGATTCGGCGTAATTCAAGGCCGGCAATGCTGATTGCTGATAATGCCGGTCTTAGAAGAGTTCTATTCCATCGTCATCGGCTGGTTTTTTACGAATATTGACCTCGGCTAACACCAGATCCAGTAAATCGGTCAGCTCTTCGTCATTCAACTCACTGATATTGAGTGACTGAAAGGTTCTTTTTAGCGCCTGGTCTACCTGAAAACATTTTTGATGTGCCGGACCCTTAGCCGGTACCGTAATGCCATCAGCACCAAAGACGGCTTTGTTACAAAAAAAACATTTCATCCAGTCGAAAACTCCCTACTCTTCCATAGCCTGTTATATGCCAAATCAGCAGCTCTGACCGCTCTAAGGCATCACCTCAACAAATCACAGCCAACAGTAGAAAACTTCTGTGAACATTAATCAAGAACACCCGATAGATGCTGTAAATGTTCGGCCGCAATCTGCCCTCGTTCCGTCAGATAACCGCCGTCTTTCTGACTTACCAGGCCTTTATCAAACAAACGGGCGGTGGCTGCAATTTTAGATTCCAGCGCATCTGAATGCACCTTAATTCCGGTTTGCAGGTTTGCCAAATCAAAACATGACAATACCTTCATCTCTTCTAACAGATCCTGGTCAAAATGCATACATCCCCCAATAATTCACTTTTATTAATTAACTAAGTATTTGTCTTCTTGAAACCACTTTTCTATCTCTTGTTCGTTCAAAGGTTTGCTATAAAAATAACCTTGAATGATTTTTCCATTCAGCCGCCTGACGATATTCAGTTCTGCTTCCGTTTCAACACCCTCGAACACATTCTCTATGCCCAGGCTCTGACACATTGTCACTATTGCCAATACGATGTCTTGCAATGTCTTGTTTTTGTCGATACCGGCCAGCAGAGAGCGGTCAATTTTAATCACATCAATCGGCAGTTTTGCCAGGTAACTGAACGAAGTATAACCTGTTCCGAAATCATCGAGTGCAATCGTGCACCCCAACTTGTTGATTTCTGTCAAAAACATTTCTGTTTTTCTAAAATCATTGATTAACACGGATTCTGTGACTTCAAACTCGATTTGTTGCGCATCAATGGCGCTGGTTTCGATATGGTGTTTTATCTTTTCACTGTATTTTTTGACTGAACACTGCAACGCGGACAAGTTAATGGACACTTTTGCCTGCCTGGCTTTTCCTGATTTGATAAAATCAATCACCTGTAAAATTACCCACTCTCCTACGGGATAAATCATGCCGGTCTCTTCCAGTACGGGAATAAAGCGGGATGGTGAGACCAAGCCCAGATCTGGGCTATGCCAACGCAATAAAGCTTCTAGTCCGGTCGTCTGTGCACTGTGTGTATTGACCTGTGGCTGATAAACCATGAAAAACTCATCATTTTTTATCGCTGATCTTAAGGCGTTTTCCAGCTCCAGCCGGTCGCGTATCTGGTGTGACATTTCGTTTGAATAAAATTCAAAATGATTGCTACCCCGTTCTTTGGCACAGTACATCGCTGTGTCAGACATTTTTATCAAATCCATCTCATTATCAGCGTCTAACGGATAAATAGAAATGCCAATACTGGCACCGATATGGACATCATGGCCTGCAATCAGAAAATGTTCACTAATGCAATGAATCGCTTTCTCTGCCACTGTAAAGGCTTCCCTGACATCCTTTAGGTTTTCAATCAGAATAACAAATTCATCACCGCCATTTCTGGCTATGGTATCGGTCTCTCTTAACAGTAGTTTTAATCGCGCGGCGACTTCTTTAATTAACTGGTCGCCGACGTCATGACCCAGGCTGTCATTAATGGCTTTAAACCGGTCCAGGTCTAAAAACAGCACGGCGAATAAAGAACCTTGCCGCTTTGCCTTGTTAATCGCCTGTTTTATCCTTTCGATTAATAATGAGCGGTTAGGTAGATCGGTCAATACATCATAATAGGCCAGGTACTCCAGATCTTCTTCCACTTTCCTTCTTTTTTCAATCTGTTCTTTAAGGTCGCCATTGATGTCTAATAACTCTCTGGTACGCTCTTTCACAACGGCTTCTAATTCGTGTTGATATTGTTCTAATTCCAGCTGGGCGCGTTTGCGGCTTTCTATCTCGACATCCATGTTTTCTATGTATCGGGTATTTTCCTCGATCAATAAACGGCCCTGCTTAAAGTTTATATTGGAATTGAGCGCGACCTTAATCATGAACCCTGCAAATAACAAGACAGATATCGCCACGTATATACTGTCATTGAATATATAGACCAGCATTAAAGCTATTAATTGAGGCAGGCTATATGCCAGATACGCTTTCATCCAGACGGCCAGTGAGCCGATGCCTGCGGTGATCAGACCAAGATTAACAATTGTCAGAAATATACGTAATTCATTATTTTGTAAATCGTAATAGACCAGTGATAATAAGCCCCAGAGCAGGCCCATAAAAAAGCTGGCGGCAACGTAATGGCTTGCGCATTTCTCGATATCTGTTGTTGCCGAACTAAAGAAGGATTTTGCTAAAAAAAGCCTGACGGCTGCAACCAGCACAAACAGCAGAAAAAACCAGCCGATAAAACGGCGTTCGCCTTCAAAAACAAAAGCGCCCAGTACCAGCATGCCGACAGCTAATAATGCAATGTTAGCAGTATATGCCTGATCATAAAGAAAACGAATCTGATCTTTTTTTAACAAACTAATGTCACAACTCCCTCTCACCTGCTGCTCACAGGGCCTGCTAATTCCGGTTTATTTATTATTCTTTTTTCTGGCTCGTGGGTGCGCCTGATCATACACTTTTGCTAAATGCTGAAAATCAAGGTGCGTATAGATCTGGGTCGTGCTGAGATTTTCATGCCCTAATAATTCCTGTACCGCTCTGATATCACCACTGGATTCTAAAATATGTGAGGCAAATGAATGCCGTAGCTTATGCGGATACAACTCGACGTCCAGTCCTTGTGTTATAGCCCATTTTTTTAAACGCTGCTGAACACTGCTTTGTTTTAAGCGGCTACCGCGCCTGCTAACAAAGACCGCGGTTTCTGCTGTTGCTGAGATTTGCGCGCGTACCGCTAACCAGTCGATTAGCGAGCGCCTGGCTTTTGCACCATAAGGCAGATAACGTTGTTTATTGCCCTTACCTGTGACGTTCAGCAGTTGCTGCTGTTGATCAAGCTGAGATAAGTCCAGTGACACCAGTTCTGTTAGACGCAGGCCGCAGCCATACATTAATTCCATCATCGCTTTATCCCTGAGGCTCAGGATATCGTCACCGGGCAGTTCCAATAACTGCTCTAACTGCGCAACCGATAATACTTCCGGTAACTTTCGCGCAGCTTTAGGCGCGCGAACACCCTTGGCCGGATTATGCGTTAACAGCCGCTGTTTATTTAGAAAATGAAACAGGCTGCGCAAGGCTGATAACAGGCGCTGTATGCTCCGCCCCCCCAGCCCCTGACGGTGACGGTTTGCGACAAACTGGCGGATGTGTGCGGAATCGAGTGTGTTAAAATCAGCTATCGACTGATCATCACAAAAGCTCAGAAACGCAGTGATATCACGACGGTAGTTTTTTAAAGTGTGCTCAGAGTACTGCTTTTCTGCTTCTAAGTATTGATAAAAACGGCTGACTTGCTGCTGCAGCACCATTAGCTGTGGTAAGTACCAATCGCAGCACTGACTAGCTCACCAATCTGGCTGAGAAAGTTTGTCGCCATTGCCGGGGTAAAGCGCTCCGGGCTCTGCGCGCCCAGACCAATAAAGCCCAATACTGCGCCTGAGATCAAGGGGATCAGTGCTGCCGACTGAATGTCTTCATGGTGTTCTGCAAACAGGCAGGCTATCTGCTGCTGGCTAAGCCGGCCGCATAAAGGGCGACGGCTATCGAGCGCTGAACGAATTGAGGCAAAACGCTCGTCGGCAGAATGCAGATACCATTGCGGCATTTGATCGCACAACGATTTATCGTCGGTTATCAAATGCACACTGGCATAATCGACCTGAAACTCATGGCGCATGGCATCGACGACTGAACTTAATAACGACTCCAGATCATCACTCCACAACAAGTTCACCACCAGCTGCAGAATGTTTCGACTCAGCTGCTCATTTTCTCTGGCCAGAGAAACCAGCTCATAGAGTTTGCTTTCTAAACGCTGGTTTTTATCACGTAATACGATCACCTGTCTTTCAATCAGTGATACCGCTGCGCCACTCTCGTGGTTGATATCCAGCTTACTCAGTAAATTGGCATGTCGATTGAAAAAATCTTTATTTTGCTCAAGGTAATCGGCAACGGCCTGATCATCAAGCTCAGAACTTACTTTTGTTTTATTCGATGGCTGGCTCACAGTGCTATCTGCCCTTCATATACGGTTGTTGCTGAACCGGTCATCAATACCGGTGTGTTGCCACCTTGCCAGCGTATTAAAAGTTTTCCTCCGGCTAAGCTTACCTCGACTTCCTCATCAAGCCAACCGCGTTGGATGCCTGATACCACCGCGGCACAAGCGCCTGTACCACAGGCCAGTGTTTCACCCGCGCCTCTTTCATAAACCCGCAGTTGAATATGCGTACGATCTATAACCTGCATAAAACCCACATTCACCCGATTTGGAAATCGAGGGTGCGACTCTAGCATCGGTCCCAGACGTTTGACCGGTGCTGATGCAATATCCTCTACTTTGATCACCGCATGCGGGTTTCCCATTGAAACGGCGCCTATCTCAAGACTCGATCCGTCAACCTCAATCTTATAAACAACAGACGCCTGCTCGGCAATAAACGGCAGCGCGTCTGGCCTCATCTCCGGCGCCCCCATATCGACTTCAACCCGGTCATCATTCACCAGCCGCAAATGGATTAATCCTGATTTAGTTTCGACTGCAATATCTGCCGATTCAGTCAGGCCTTTTTCCGTTACAAAGCGGGCAAAACAACGCGCTCCGTTACCGCACTGCTCAACTTCACTGCCATCTGCATTGTATATTCTGTATAAGAACTCGGCGGAGCTTGACTCAGGTTTTTGCACCAGCAGTAACTGATCAAAACCGATACCGAAGTGGCGGTCGGCCCACTGTTTTATTATCGCTGGCGTTAAGACAGGACTTTGATTAATGGCATCAATCACCATAAAGTCATTACCGAGCCCATGCATTTTTGTGAAGTTAACAATCATGCTCAAAATATAACATATAAGGTCTTGTTTTTATGAGAAATATTGAAGCAAACAAGCGACTTCAAACGTGCGGTGGTGATCTGCACGGCGACCGCGGGCTAGTTAAACGCTACCGGCTCTTTTTTCCAAACCAGCAATCTGTTATTTACCGGCATCTCAATATCCTCAACCAGCCGTATAGCCTGCTGACTGGCAAAAGTCCTTAATTCGGCCATATCGCGGATGCCGCTTAGATGGTCTCTTTGTTTAAGCCAGCGGTCAAAATTCGCATTGCTCTCACTGCTAAACGCGCCGTTTTTGTTAAAGGGGCCATAACAACAAAACAAACCGCCCGGGCGCAACCACTGGCCTAAAGCCGCAAACAGTGCCTCGACATGTTTTATCGACATGATGTGCAGGGTATTGGCAGTAAAAACGGCGTCGAAAACAGCCGGCCTGGCCGGTTGCTGCATCACATCCAGCTCCAGTGGCAACAGGATATTGCTCAGCGCCGCGTCATCTATCCATTGCTGGATCCCTGGCAAATTTGCTTTTAGCTCGGTTGGTTGCCACTGTAAATGCGGCAGATGCTGGCTAAAATAAACCGCGTGCTGGCCTGTACCGCTTCCAATCTCAAGCACACTTGTGACCCCGGCAAACAGCTCTCTCAACTGCTCAAGAATGACCTGTTTATTGTCTTCACAAGATTGGGCAAAGGGCTTATGCATAAACAGCATGGCTCAACGTTGATACGCTGAGCAGAGCAATAACCGTCTTTCAATTTCGCGCACCATTTCTGTGTATTCTTCACTGCGGGTGCTGCCGTATTCCATTTTGAACTCAGCCGCTGTTAAACCTTCGGGCAAATAACTGATGTCGCCCATTATTGCCTGCTCAGAGTTGATGTTTTTTAAACGCTGCTGCAGCATGGCCGCACTTGAGGCATCAAAAGCTAATGCTGCCAGTTTGTTACCGGCAATATCGGCCATCAAATCGACAAAACTAAATCCACTGCCGCCATCTGAGTCTTTGAGCTCTTTTTGCAAGCCGATGGCATTTGACCAGGCCGCATCTGAAACGGCATTAATTGCCGCACTTACCAGAAAATGCTTCGCCAGATCAGCCCGCTCTTTCAGCGTGAACTTGATTTTCTTCAGCACTTTAACGGGTTTATCACTGGTATATTTTGCCGGTGCTTTGCCTACCATATAAGCACCCAGCGTCAGCAATGCGATCCTGTTTTCTTCAACCGGCTGATGGTTTAACCGCGAGCGTTTTTCAGCAAAGCTAAACAGCGGTGATATCACATTAATAATCGACTGTTCTCTGCTCAGCAAGCGTTCCAGTATCTGCTCCATTTCAGCGTGATAGGCATTAATGCGCGCTCTTAGCTCATCATCAAGCAGGGCCTCGCTGGCCATCTTTTTAAGGCTAGTGAGGTCTGCTCTGTCCAGTTGATAATGCAGCGTTATATCGGATCGGCTGACATCAATTCTTTTAACATGATCCCAGAGCGCAACGTAACTGGCGTAATGTTTTTTAATCACATCTAACACATAGGGGCTTGCCATATTAATAAGAAACCTGGGTACCGAGAGGCGGCCAAAGTTAATTTTTTCAATCACCAGGTATTTGCCGTATTCAATTTTAATTAAAACGGCCATATTAAAAAAACGCCCTAACGGATTCTGCGGTAACTCATATGATGCTTTCAAATACACACGGTCTTTATCAAAAATGGAGCGGGCTCTTAATGCCGGTAAATAGACCTGGTTTACGTAACGCAGTAATTGATTGCTTTGTTCGTTGCTAAGCTGTAGTTTTTTGTTTCCGGTGGCCAGTATTGTCGATGGATTATTTGCTCTAAGGATGCCTTTAATTTGCTCCATTTCTTCTGTCACCAGTTCACTGGTCGAGCTAACTAATGCATTGTCGTCAATAGAATACAGTGCGGCTGTGATAACGGAAGCCGCAAGCAGCAACAGCATAAAAAGAAATAAATAAATGATTCGATTGAACTTCAACGCTTGCTACCTCTTAAAGCATGATATTGAATGTTTGTTAGTATATATTTAATAACGCCCAACGCCAGCGAACGATATGGCTTAACATGACAACGGCTATTCTATGACAGCTGCCAAAGCCAGACTATTGTGACTTTATCATCAGACTTACCGGATTGGGCAAACTATATTGCACAAGACGCAGATGGGCAGTGGTGGGCCTATGAAACAGAACCTAATCTCAGTCATATCAGCTGGTATGAAAACGAAGTGGGCCGCATTCTTAAACTTGAAAAAACAGCGCCTCGTTTAGATTGGCAGCAAACGCTTTGCAATGTCACCAGGGGCTGAGCCCTGCCCATCAGCGCTTTAGTCTTGCCTTTAATTGCTTAAAATAAAGCCGTGCACCGCCTTCCATAAACAGATACTTTTTCAGTCCTTTTTCTTCTAGCCAATACATCAGCCAGCGCACCTGTTTGCCCGACTCATCATAAATCAACAGGGTTTTGTTTTCGTCCAGTGCTGTTTGAATATGTTTTTCCAGTTTTTCTTTATCATCTAATGGCGCCTGATGTTCAATGCCAACAAATAAACCCATGCCACTACGCTGAACACTGTCCCTGACATCAAGTACTCTGACGTCGGCGGCCTGTGTCATGTCGGCAAACTTATCCGGCGCCAATAAATGCTCGTCAAAGCGCGCCTTGCTAATCAGTTTGCTGGCATCAACCGGCGACTTTCCTAATAACTCCGCTAGCGCAGGATATGCTCTGGCCCAATCCATAATGCCCGCATCAAAAACAATCACGCCTTCTATTCCCCTGGCTTTTGCCTTGCTGGCGGCCTGGTAGGATTTCATGCAGGTCTTGCCATTACAGTAGACTATGATTTTTTTGGCTTTGTTATTATCGCGAAGCTGTTGCATTTTTGGGATGAAGCCGGAGGAGTTCAGGGGGATATTAATAGCGCCAAGAATACGCAGTGTTTCATATTCATAATGTGAACGCACATCCACAACTATAAAATACTTAAACTGTTGATGGAATGCTGCCAGCTCAATATAAGGCGTGCCAAGATAAATATCACGACCCGGAAACTCTTTGTCTGCCGCTAATGCGGCACTGCTGAACAGATATGAAATAAAGATAACTAGCGTCATTATCCGTGACATTTCCTCTCCCTCCCTGATTTGAGAAATAACAGCGTAGCGGCTTAAAAATGACTTAACGCTTTCTCTTGCGCCTTCAACCTGCCGCCACCGTGCTTGCACTGTGAAAAGCCCAAAGCACACTACAGCGTTAATTATGCACCGGCTTTAGCGCTAATAGAAACGTCTAAATGCAATTAATCCGGCAATACGCTTTCCGTGCTAAATAATTGCTCGGCTTGTTCACGCTGGCGCACGATGTGGACCTGATCTTTGTCAACCATTAACTCAACTGCACGGCCTCGTGTATTGTAATTAGAGCTCATGGTAAAACCATAGGCGCCGGCAGAACGAACCGCCAGAATATCACCCTGTTGCAGATTTAACTCACGATCTTTGCCTAAAAAATCCCCGGTCTCACATATCGGCCCGACAAGATCATAGACTTTCGTAGCACCTGCGTTTTGTTGCACCGGCACAATGTCCTGCCAGGCGCCATATAGAGTGGGGCGCATCAGGTCATTCATTGCCGCATCGATAATCGCAAAATTTTTATGATCGTTATGTTTTAAATACATCACCTGGGTCAGCAAAACACCTGCGTTGCCCGCTATGGCTCGCCCCGGTTCGATCAACACTTTAAGCCCGCGGTTTTTTAGTTTCGCCACTAAAGCTGTTGCCTGTTCAGCCGGCGAGGGCGGTACTTCGTCTTTATACTGGATACCTAATCCACCACCAAGGTCTATATGGCTCAACGAAATGCCCGCGCTGTCGAGTTTATCAATCAGCACCAATACCCGATCCAGAGCATCAATAAACGGCTTGACCTCGGTCAGCTGAGAACCGATGTGGCAATCCACACCGATTATTTCAATATTGTCCATGCTTGTCGCGCGTTGATAAACACGCTCAGCATCATTAATGTCGATGCCAAACTTGTTGTCTTTCAGGCCAGTAGAAATATACGGGTGCGTCTTAGCATCGACGTCCGGGTTCACACGGATCGATATACACGCTTTTTTGCCCAGACCAGCCGCGACCTCATTTAACAGATCCAGCTCGGCTTCAGATTCAACATTAAAACAATAAATGCCGACTTCCAGCGCTCGCAGCATTTCTGCCCGGCTTTTGCCAACACCAGAGAAAACCACTTTGGCTGCATCACCGCCGGCGGCTATCACCCTTTCAAGCTCGCCTCCTGAGACAATATCGAATCCCGAACCCAGGCGCGCCAGCAAGTTCAGTACCGCAATATTTGAATTGGCTTTTACCGCATAACATACCAGATGAGGCACGGCCGATAAGGCCTCATCAAACGCCCGGTAATGGCGTTCAAACGTTGCCCGCGAATACACATACGCAGGCGTACCATAGGTCTCTGCCAGCGCGTTTAGATTGACGTCTTCGGCAAATAAATTGCCATCACGGTATTCAAAAAAATCCATCGATAAAACCTTAACAATTCAAAGAGAGTTGACTGAAACGGAAGCAGAAAATAATGCTTATTGCTGTTTGTTTATGCTAGTGACCTTTTCATCAGGCAAATAGAGTTTGCCCGATTTACCGCAGGACGATAAAGCCATTATCACGCTCAGTCCCAGGCACAAATACCAACCCAGACCGACTATCCAGTATTTTTTTAGCATGGCGCATATTCTACTTAATTCAACTGCATAATACAGCCCTGTGGCTTGCCAAGCGGCTTAACTTCCACCAAAATGCAGCCTCTTTAATACCGATCACCCCTGACGAGTCCATTATGTCTATCCAACAACTTGAGTTTATAGAGCGCTCTACTGGCGAAAAACCCAGCCACAGCATTATCTGGCTACATGGTTTAGGTGCCGATGGCCATGATTTTGAAGCCATTGTGCCGGAGCTGAAGCTGCCCACTAACGTTGCCTATCGTTTCATTTTCCCACATGCCCCGTTTCAGCGTATTACTATTAACAAAAATCAGGTCATGCGCGGCTGGTATGATATTCGCAGCAGCGATATTGACCGTCAGGAAGACTTTGAAGGCATAAATGATTCAACACTGGCATTAATGCAGCTGATTGAAGCCGAAATCGAACGCGGTATTGCCTCTGAGAACATTGTCATTGCCGGCTTTTCACAGGGCGGCGCGATTGCTCTGAACACCGGTTTACGCTACCACAGTAAACTCGCCGGCATCATGGCGCTATCGAGCTACCTGCCATCACACGATGCTTATCCTGACAATGCACACGATGCGAACAAAAACACGCCTATCTTCATGGCACACGGTAAAGTCGATGAGGTCATCGCTTATTCGGTTGCAGAGAAATCACACGCCAAGCTGGCGTCAATGGGTTATCCGGTGGAATGGCATAGTTATGATATTGGTCATGGCGTTGGCCCGGATGAGCTGGATGCCATTAGTCAGTGGCTGCAAAAAGTACTGAACTAAGCCCAGCTGTTTAAGCGGCAACAGCAAACAGTCGTCTTAATGCCGGCCGTTTGGCTGAAATCGATTTAAAGTGCTGCAAATCAGTCATCTCGTTTTATCGCTGAAAGACAAAACATGATCAATGCACTAGCCAGCAGGGCGTCTTCTGCTTTATGCTCGAACCAGGCAAAAGATTGAGCAGAGACCATGGCCAATGATATTCGCTTAAGCGGCAACACCCAACCCAAAGCCGGCACAAAAGTCGGCCCTGCGGTACCTTTGCATGAAATCGCGCCGACTCGTGATGAAGATGGCAAACCCCTTAGCGATTTCATGATGATCATTCCAAAGCTCAAGCATCAGTCAGATGAATACATTCAGAACACCTTGAACCAGATTGAAAAGGTATTAAATTATTATAAGGAAACGATCATTTTTGTGGATTTAAATATGAAAATGAATCTTTTATGGGTCACTATAAAACCCGTACCCGGGCTGATACTTGAAATATCAGCCGCGATTAAAACCCAGGTGCCCGAAGCTTTACTAGTAGCCGACCACCAGGGCTGAGCCTTAGTCCTGGATCAATAAACGGCCTGTAACAACGGCCTTTTTAACCTGTTCAGGCGCGGTGCCGCCAATATGGTTTCGGGCAGCAACCGAACCTTCCAGGGTCAGCACATCAAACACATCATCGCTAATCATATCTGAAAATTGCTGCAACTCAGGCAGTGTCATTTCACTCAGGTCTTTGGCCGTGTCGACGCCCAATGCCACGGCTTTGCCAACTACTTCATGAGCATCGCGGAATGGCAGGCCTTTGCGAACCAGGTAATCGGCCAAATCGGTTGCGGTTGAAAATCCCTGCTTAGCCGCCTTATACATATTGTCTTTTTTACAGGTAATCGCAGGCATCATATCTGCAAATGCACGCAGTGAACCGCGGACGGTATCGATCGTATCGAAGAGCGGCTCTTTATCTTCCTGATTATCTTTGTTATACGCCAGCGGCTGTGACTTCATCAGGGTTAATAAACTAACCAGGTGTCCATTGACACGGCCGACTTTGCCGCGAACCAGTTCTGGCACATCGGGGTTTTTCTTTTGCGGCATGATGGATGAACCGGTACAGAACCTGTCCGGTAACTCAATAAAATCAAACTGCGCGGACGACCAGATCACCAGCTCTTCAGAGCAGCGTGACAGGTGTGTCATCAACAGCGCAGAGGCGGCACAAAACTCGATTGCAAAATCACGATCGCTGACTGAGTCCAGTGAATTACGGGTTGGCTGATCAAAGCCTAACTGCTCGGCACTAAATTCCCTGTCGATCGGGTAACTGGTGCCCGCTAATGCGGCTGCGCCCAAAGGCGATTGATTCATGCGAACCTGACAATCCATCATGCGCGAGGCATCACGCTGCATCATTTCAAACCAGGCCATCATGTGATGGCCGAAGGTAATCGGCTGTGCGACCTGTAAATGCGTAAAACCCGGCATAATCGTATCGAATTCCCGCTCAGCCAGATCCAGTAAGCCTGATTGTAAACGCCGTATCTCAGCCACAATAAAGTTGATTTGTTCCCGCAGGTAAAGGCGGATATCCGTTGCTACCTGATCGTTTCGCGAACGCCCGGTATGCAGTCGTTTACCGGCGTCACCAATCTTCGCAGTAAGCGCCGCTTCGATGTTCATGTGCACGTCTTCAAGCTCAACAGACCATTCGAAGCGGCCACTGACGATGTCATTTTCAACCTCATCCAGCCCCTTTTGAATCGCATCGCAGTCGTTCTGGCTGAGCACGCCGACCTTGCTCAGCATGCGGGCGTGAACCCGTGAACCGGCTATATCTTGCAGCGCCATGCGCTGATCAAAATTCACTGAGGCCGTAAATTGCTCAACAAAGGCATCGGTCGGCTCGCTAAAGCGGCCACCCCAGAGTTTATCTTTGTCCTGATTTGAATCTTGTGACATGATGTTCGATCGCTTTGAAAATAATGCGCTGAAGTATACCAGATGTGCATTAACAGCATGACATTCTGCGACTGACTTTGCTGAAAAACACCATCACCGTTATATATTTAACCATTTGTACTACATTACAGGTGGCTTAATCAAAAATGCGCTTTATAGTAAGAAATTACTTGGTAGACTGCAGTTCAGGATATAATTATTCATCTATGGGAAAAACTAACAAACAACAGCTGCATGCCGGTGAGGTCTACTTACCCAATTTTTGCGATATCCATTTTATCCTGAGACTGTTGATTGTAACGGAACTGATGGCCATTGTACTGAGCTTAAATAGCGCACCTTTCAATAATCAATTCTGGGAACAGCTCTCTATCACCTCGCTGTTCATGCTCTGGATTGCCTTAACCAGTGCCGCCGTGCTTTGTCTTTTTGGAGGCCTTCTCAACCGGCTTTCTAATGTCGCTATTTCTATCATCAGTTATTTGCTGGTTTTATTAATCACACTCGGCTTTAGCATCATCACCACCTACTTGGCCGACGAGTTCGCGCTGACCCAGTTTTATCCGACCGGCTGGAATCAGCAGTTTATCTTGAAAAACCTGGCCATCAGCTCGATTGTGATTGCGGTCTTGCTGCGTTATTTTTTCATTCAGCACCACTGGAAATTAAACCAGATGTCCGAAGCGCGTACCCGTTTAAAAGCGCTGGAAGCCCGAATCAGACCGCATTTCTTATTCAATAGCATGAATACCATTGCCAGTCTGGTTCATGACCAGCCAGATACTGCTGAAACGACTATAATCAATTTAGCTGAACTCTTCAGGGTCAGTTTACGCGAGACCACAGACCATAAGCTGTCCGATGAAATTAAGCTGGTGCGCAGCTACCTTGCGATAGAACAACTGCGTCTTGGTTCGCGTTTAAGGCCTGAATGGGCGATAGAACGCTTTGATAAAGACATTTTACTGCCCGCGCTTTCTATCCAGCCGCTGGTAGAAAATGCCATATATCATGGTGTTGAACCGTTACCGGAAGGTGGCGTTATTAAAATTCGCATCTATAAACATAATAGGCGTTTAATAATATCGGTATCAAATCCGTCAAAGAGACAGCAAAACAGCCAGCATAAAGGCAATCAGATGGCACAAAACAATATACGCCAGCGACTGATGTTAGCTTTTGGAAGTTCTGCCAGCTTTACTATCGATGAGGGCCCACCACTGTATACGGTGACGTTAAATATACCCTTTGAATAAAAAAGGGAGGAGTTAGAGGGAATGTATGTATTAATTGTTGACGATGAGCCATTGGCACGCAAGCGCCTTCGACAACTGATGGACAATTTCGATGGCTACACGGTCGTCGCAGAAGCAGAAAACGGTGAACAGGCTCTGCACCAGGTACAGGCCTTGAAACCGGATATTATCCTGCTTGATATTCGTATGCCCGGAATAGATGGCATAGAAACAGCCCATCATCTGAGCAAGTTATCAAAACCGCCAGCTGTTATCTTTACCACGGCCTTTAGTGATCACGCTCTTGAGGCGTTTAGTACGCATGCTGTCGATTATGTGCTGAAACCCATCAAGCAAGAGCGCCTAAAAGAGGCACTGGATGCGGCCAGAAGGCCAACACGGGCTCAGCTCAAAGAACTGAATGCTGAAGATGACACGGTGCGCAAGCAGATGTGTGTCAAAATTCGCGGCCGTCTTGAGTTAATTCCGGTTGATGACATCCGTTTTTTTCAGGCTGACCACAAATATGTGACCATGAAAACGGATGCCCACGAATACCTGATCGAAGAATCTTTAAAATCGCTTGAGACAGAATTTGGCGATAGCTTTACCCGTATTCATCGAAATGCGCTGATTGCTGACCGCTATATCGTCGGTATGACGAAAACCAGCAACGGACAAAACTGTATATTACTCGATGGCATAGACGACAAACTGGAGATCAGCCGCCGTCATCTGGCATTAGTTCGTAAAAAACTTAAGATGCTGGCGAGCCACCACTGATCCTGACGGGCTCTGCTGCGGTTGAAATCTTGTTTAATGCTCTGTCGATAGCCTGGTCTAAATAGGCACCGTAAAAATCAATCGAGCTAACACCAACCATTTCAAGCCCCATCACCGCGCCATTGCCATGCACTAAGACCAGTGTCGGCGTTACAAAAACATTGTAGCGGCTGGCTAATGCTTCGTAAGTAATGCGTTTACCATTAAAGTCGGTTATCACTGTGTCTTCGTCAATCATCACCTTACGCAACATTACTTTGTTGTCATAATCGCCACTAATTAACATCGGCTTTAGCACTTCTTCCTCTACCTGCTCACAAAATGGACAACCCTGCATACTGAATTCCAACAACACGGGTATGCCTTTTTGCTGGGCAGTAATGCCATCTTTTTGCAAATTACTCGCCTCGGCAATCAACACCTGATCGGCATCCGCATCAGAGACCAGGGCCTGAAAGCCAATAATTGAAACCAAAACAGCAGCCAAGACTGACTTTAAAGTAGTTTTATTAGACATTTTCACTCATTCTTAATAACAAAGACTTATAACAGAGAGCAATTTTACATAAAATAGTTCCTATATTTTAGCTTAAATGACGAATAACCTATGAGTAAGAACACTATCCGTATCGCCACTCGCAAATCGCCTCTTGCTTTATGGCAAGCAAACGAAGTCTCCAGGCAATTAAAACAGCACCACCCAGAGCTTCAGATTGAACTGGTCACCATGGTCACTAAGGGTGATAAAATACTGGATGCACCACTGGCCAAAGTTGGCGGTAAAGGTTTATTTGTTAAAGAACTGGAGCAGGGCATGCTCGATGGCCAGGCAGACATCGCTGTTCATTCAATGAAAGATGTGCCCATGGACTTTCCTCAGGGGCTCTACCTGTCGGTGATCATGGAACGCGAAAACCCGCACGATGCGTTCGTTTCAAATAACTATGCCTGTCTCGATGATTTACCGGCTAATGCCCGCATCGGTACCTCCAGCCTGCGCCGGCAGTTACAGATCAAAGCCATGATGCCAGATGCTGAAATGCTGGATTTACGCGGCAATGTGAATACCCGGTTAGCGAAACTCGACAATGGCGAGTATGACGCCATTATCCTTGCCTCTGCGGGCCTGATCCGTCTCGAATTCGAAGACCGTATTCGCCACAGTCTTACTCCTGAGCAGTCACTACCTGCGGTAGGCCAGGGTGCGGTTGGTATTGAATGCCGACAAGGCGACACTGCGATAGAAAGCTTGATAGCACCTCTGAATCACCCGCAAACCGCTATCCGTTTGCAGGCAGAAAGGGCCTTAAATAAAGGCTTGAATGGGGGCTGCCAGGTACCGATAGCAGGTTACGCTTTGTTAGAAGCTAACGAGATTTATCTGCGGGGTCTGGTCGGTAAGCCTGATGGTAGCCGGGTGGTTTTTGATGAGATCAGAGGCCCTGCCGATAAGGCAGAACAACTGGGGGCTGAGCTGGCAGAACGATTGTTAACAGCTGGCGCGGCGGAGATTTTATCAGAGCTGGGAATGCTTAACGTCTCATAATGAGTGAATTATTATTAACAGCACAGCGTGACAGACCCCTAACGGGTCTTTGTGTTCTGGTTACCCGGCCATTGCAACAGGCACAGCAGCTGATCCACTCGCTACAAGCACAAGGTGCAAGCACGCTGCATCAACCTTGCATTGATATCAAAGCCTGCTTTAATGAGTCTCAGGCTGCATTGCTCGCTGCGATAGATAATTACGACTATGTGATCTTTATTAGTAAAAATGCCGTTGAATACGGCTTTGCACTATTTAAACAAACCGCCCATAGGCTTACATCACCTGTGCTAGCCGCCATCGGACAAGCCAGCTCTAAGGCGCTGGCCCAACATACCGACAAAAGCATCATCAGCCCTGAAAACGGCTTTGATAGTGAAGCTTTGCTAGATTGCGCTGAATTTTCAGCCCAACAAATCCGTGCCAAGAAAATACTGATTATCAGAGGCGGCCAGGGCAGGCCGCATTTACAAGACGTGCTAGAGCAGCGACAGGCCACTGTCGATTGCCTCGACGTATATCAACGACTGCCGGCTGACAGGGTATTATCGAACAATGATTTTCAACGCCTCGATGTGCTCACCGTCAGTAGCCAGCATGGGCTTGAGAACCTGCTTTCGATGCTTGACATCAATACACGCACGGCGATACTGGATAAAATACTGATCACTCCGAGCTTGCGCTGTTCACAAAAAGCCCGTGAGCTTGGCTTTAAGCATATTGAGACTGCCGATAATGCCACAGATGATGCTATGCTCGACTGTATTATCAGGATAACAACAGAACAACAAAAATCAATTCAACGGGATGTTAAATCATGAGCTCAACCGAACCATCAACTGATAAGCCCGTTACTGTAGCTGAAACTGACACCAAAAATACTCGCGACAAACAAAAAACATCTGGCAAGAAATCCTCCAGCGCCGTCACGCTGATGTCAGGGCTGTTCGTGCTCCTGGCCGTATCTGCAGCGGCTTATTATTACTGGATGGATTTACACAATAACTTAAACAAACTCGGCACCACCAACACCTTACAGTCAGCCAGCCTTACTGAGCTATCTCAGCAATTATCAGATTCCAGCCTCATGATTCAGCAACAGCAAGACAAGCTGACAGAAATTACCCAGCTGATAACACAACAGCAGGCAGAGATTAAAGTGCTCAGCGATGCACAACAGACGCTGCTTAAAACCACTCAAAATATATTTGATATCAGCCATCGTAGTCAGAGTCAGTGGGTGCTTGCCGAAGTCTCCTATTTGTTATCGCTGGCCAATCAGCGCCTGCTCATTGCGCGCGATATAAAAACCACGGTGGCGGCACTTAAATCTGCCAATCAGCGGCTTCAGGACTTGTCTGACCCCGGGCTGCTAAAGGTCAGAAAACAAATCGCATCTGAAATTTATCAGTTAAACCTGCTGCCGCTTCCGGATATCAACAGCATCGCATTCAGTCTAGATAATATGACACAGGCTATTACCCAGCTACCCTTTAAATCACTGCAGCAGACACTTATTGATAACCGCCAATCTTCTGAAGATATTGACCTCAGCGCCTTTGCAGACGATTCGTTTTTTGCGCCTCTCTGGGCACGCATCAAATCTCTGGTCACCATTAAAAAACATAATCGCGAGCTTTATACTGCCGTCACCCCGGTCCAGAAAAACGACATCAGTGGCAACCTGCGATCGAGTATTGAGGCCTCCCGACTGGCACTTATCAACAAAAATACAGCTGTTTTCCAGTTTGAAATTAATAAAGCCGTTGCTATCATTTCACAGCACTATGAGAAAACGGACAGCCGGGTGGCGGCCCTGTTAGAAGAACTGCTGCCATTATCTCAGCTCACGCTGTTACCCGAGCTACCCGACATCACCACGTCCTGGCAGTTATTGCATAAAATTATGGCCATTAAAGATGCAAACTCATATCCTGGCCAGAGTGGATTGAATATAAACCGAGGTAAAAGCCAACAATGAAAATAATTAAACGTCTTTTATTTCTGCTGCTTATTGCCGCCGCGGTTTACCTCGGCTATTTTCTAAAACAACAGGGTAGCGGTTTTGTGCTGATTCAATATCAGTCATTCAGCATCGAGACTTCTGTTTTTGTTTTAAGCGTTTTTATTATTCTGCTGTTTATTATCAGTTACGTTTTACTGCGATCGGTACTCAGACTGATCAAGATGCCTGTCTTTCTCAAGCGCTCATATTCAAATTACCAGAACAATAAATCTTCTGCCGGGCTGATCGCCGGGCTGACAGAGTTTTCAGAGGGTCGTTTCAAAAAAGCCGAGAATAATTTTATTAAACAGGCTTCAGGCAATAAAAATTCTTTTTTAAATTACCTGCTGGCTGCCCGTGCAGCACAATTACTGCATGCCGATACACGACGGGATAACTATTTAAAACAAGCTCATGATATTAACCCTGATGCAGACATAGCCATCGGCCTGACTCAGGCCGAGTTACAGCTTTCTCATCAGCAAAATGAAATGGCGCTGGCGACCTTAAACCAGCTCATGGCGGTGCACCCAAAACATGAATTTGTGATGCGCTTAATGTCACGTGCATACCTGCAGCTGGAAGACTGGTCTCATTTATGCCCGCTAATACAAGATTTGAGACAGTCAAAGTCATTACCGGAAGATATCTTAATCAAAACCGAAAAGACAGCCTATTCCGGTTACTTAAATATGACCGGCCAGCGCGGCGATATCGCAAAGCTTGAAACAATCTGGCAGGGCATGCCTAAACACCTGAAAAAAGACGCTGACACTGTTCTGCTTTATGCCAAACAGCTGATAAGTAATGATGAATTAAAACGCGCCGAACAGGTACTGCGTGACACGCTTAACAAACGGTGGGATGACAAGCTAATAACACTGTATGCGCGGTTTATTGCTGACATAAAAACCCCAAACCATGAAACTTATTATCATGAACTGTTAGTTAGCTGTGAAAAGTGGCTAAAGTCAAACCCTCAACAGCCCGCTCTATTACTGGCTGCCGGTAAAATCTGCGCAATACTACACCTTTGGGGCAAAGCACGTTTGTTTTTTGATTCGAGCTTGTCGAGCCAGCCACAGGCAGATACTTATTTACAAATCGCGCTGCTACTTGAACACACAGAAGAGGCTGCTGAAGCACAAAAGTTTTACCAGCAGGGTCTTAAATTTTGTCTGCATAATAACAGGGCTGGTTGATAACACCTAACCAGTCGAGTGCCTGCTGCTGGTCAAAAAACGCCTCTAGCTGACGGGACTCTGTTGTTATCATGTTTTTAGAAGATACATAAAAATCTGTCAGTTTTTTAAATTTGGAATTAGGTAAAACCCAGGCCAGTTTTGAGCGCGGATCGATGGCCGTTAACTGACTCGCCATTTTTGCAATATTAAACAGATAACTGAAATCGAATTCACTCCAGTCCCCCTGAGTGGTATCAAATAATTCGTTATATCCAAAATGTGAAGAGACCGTCCAGACTCGGGAAAAATAATCATCAAAATCTTTTATGCACATCTTGCCTGAACAGTTTGTATAAATGCATAACTGTTCATGGTTTATTTCATTCATTATCGTCATAACAACGTCCTTATTGTTGACTAGCCTCTTGCGCATCTGCTGAATATTCAAACGCATCGGAAAACAAGCGATCCTGTTTTGCTCCCTGTTTCAAAAAAGCCTCTTTGGCGGCGTTCACCATCGGAGGAGGCCCACTCATGTATATATCAAAAGCAGACAGATCATCAAACCGCTTTAATACAGCTTCATGTACAAAACCTTTCTCACCCTGCCAGTTATCGGCTTCTTCAGTGTCAGACAGTACTGCTGTAAAGTCAAGATTAGGCATTTTTTCAGTTAATGCCTGCGCCTGATCTTGCATGTAAAGATCACGTTTAGCACGAACCCCACAAAACAGATGAAACATATTTTTTAATTCGAGGCTATGGGCATGTTCAAGCATGCCATTTAATGGCGCATAGCCTGTGCCTCCGCCGAGCATAATCACCGGGCGCTGACTTTCTTCATCCAGATAAAAACCACCGAAGGGGCCTTCAATACGGATCAGGGCCTTTTCTTTCATTTCATTAAACACATGGTCACTGAAGTAGCCACCCGACACATGACGTATCTGCAAGACAATGACTTCATCCTGATGCGGCGCATTGGCAATTGAAAAGGCCCGGCGTTTACCGCCCTTTAACAAAACTTCTATATACTGCCCTGCCAGAAATTGCATACGTTGGCTTTCTGGCAGCTTTAATTCAAGCTGCATAACATCGTGCGACAGCTTTTCAAGTTTAATCACCCGTGCTGGCATAATCTTCGGCTTTATTTCTGCACTGCTGCTGATTTCCTTGATAGTCAGTACCACATCAGCAACGGCTCTGGCCTGGCAGCATAAAACCTTGCCCGCGGCTTTGTCTGCTTCGCTTAAACAGGAGGTATTGCGATCGGCATAATCAACCTGGCCACTGATCAACTGGCCGGCACAGGCACCACAGGCACCATTACGGCAACCATAGGGTAGTGATAAACCATGATTCAGACCGGCCTCGAGAATCGATTCATGCTCTTTAATCTCAAACTCATGACCACTTGGCTTTAATGCGACCTTAAAACTCATGTAATATACTCTGCAAACCCTAATAAGGCGTGTATTGTCGCTTATTTGAGATAAATATTAAACCATGAAAAACACCGTTATTATTGGTTATGGCCAGTTGGGTACCGAGCTCTGCCAACAGCTCATTCAACATGATCAGCACGTCACTACTGTCAGCAGAAGCCAGCACGCCTGCCTGTCTTCACACCACGACCACCAGATCGCCGATCTTGATTCTGCTGCCGTCGTTATCCGTCTTCCGCCTGATATTGACACGCTTTATTATTTTGCGCCGCCTGCGGATACTGATTTAAGCGATCAAAGACTGCGTACCTTGCTGGCTTATCTGCAAGCACACAGGGTCGCTCATATCATCTATATCAGCACCAGCGGTGTCTATGGTGATTGCAAAGGGGCGTTAGTCACTGAAACGGCTGCGCTGCGGCCTGCAACTGCTCGTGCCAAAAGGCGACTTGATGCAGAGCATCAACTGCAGCAATTCAACACGCTGACTGCGACAGCGGTAACGATTTTACGCTGTGCTGCCATTTACTCGGCCAAGACAATCAATAGACAACGCATTATCGCCAATTCAAAGCCCGTGATCAGGGCAGACTCCGCACCTTATACCAATCGTATACATTTAGATGACCTGGTGGCAGTCTGTCTTTGTGCCGGGCAAAAGCCGGCGAAAACGCTTGAAATTTACAACGTCAGTGATGGTCATGCCAGCACCACAACCGAGCATGCCTGGTTATTGTCGGATCTGACTGGTCAGCAGCGGAACAAGCAAATATCAATGCAAGAAGCTGAGCATTATTACAGTCCGGCTTATTTGAGTTATTTGCATGAATCTAAACGACTGGATATCACCAAACTCAAGCGCCAGTTACAACCGGCTTTTAAATTTGAAAACATTAACAAAGGCATTCTGCATTGTTTAAAACAAGCCGGCTGATTCGTCTTCGCTGGCACTGATGCCGGCTTTATAGCCGGCCATCTAGTTTTCACAGTTTAAGTCTGCACAGGCGTTAATTTATCAGCGAGTTTGCAAGCCTGGCGTAAGAGCCGGGTACTGCTGCTTATTGTTTAAGGCTATTGAGCATTTCTTTTAGTTTGTCTTGATAGGCTGGCTCATTCAGATCGATTTCATCCAGCTTCACGCCGCTCTCTTCAAGCTTAGCTTTTAACTGCTGCATGTCTAAATTTTCGACAGAGATATCTTGCTGGCGCATTAGCTCAAGCAGCTCTTCTTTATTATCCAGCGCTAAATCGATTAACTCATCTGAGCTAATCGTCTTTACTTTTTCCATGACCACATCCGTCATGCTGTCAACCGACATGCTTTTTACATTATCCAGTGTCGCGTTCAGTTCATCCATATTCTGCTGATAAACGTAATAACCTGCTGCTGCTATGATGACTAACAATACGATGTTAACTATGATTTTCATTTCTCTAGCCCCATGAATTGAATTTAAGCCTTAACTCTGGACTGCCTGCAGCCGCGCTTAAATATCTATGTTTAAACTTTCCCAGATTGCATCGACTTTATCGACCACCGATGCATCCATGACTATAGGTTCACCCCATTCGCGGTCGGTCTCCCCAGGCCACTTATTAGTCGCGTCCATACCCATTTTGGAGCCGAGCCCGGAAACCGGTGAAGCGAAATCAAGGTAATCTATAGGCGTATTTTCGATCAGCAATGTGTCCCGTGCCGGATCCATTCGTGTGCTCATCGCCCAGATCACATCCTGCCAGTTACGGGTATTAACATCATCATCCACCACAATCACGAACTTGGTGTACATAAACTGACGCAAAAACGACCACACACCCATCATTACTCGCTTGGCATGGCCCGGGTATTGTTTTTTCATGCTAACAATTGCCACGCGATAAGAACAGCCTTCTGGCGGCAGATAAAAATCAACAATCTCCGGGAACTGCTTTTGCAAAATAGGCACAAAGACCTCGTTTAACGCTTCTCCCAATATCGCCGGTTCATCGGGTGGACGCCCAGTATAGGTGCTGTGGTAAATCGGCTCTTTCCGGTGTGTTATTTTTTCTATGGTGAAAACAGGGAACTGGTCGACTTCATTATAGTATCCCGTGTGGTCGCCAAAAGGGCCTTCATCAGCCATTTCATTCGGATAAATAAAACCTTCCAGCACAAACTCAGCCGACGCCGGAACCTGTAAATCACTTAACAGGCAGTTTGAGACCTCTGTTTTTTCGCCCCGCAATAAACCTGCAAAGGCGTATTCCGATAATGAATCGGGTACCGGCGTTACCGCGCCTAAAATAGTGCCGGGATCAGCACCCAGGGCAACAGCTACCGGAAACGGTTCGCCGGGATTTTTCTTTTGAAACTCCAGGTAATCCAGTGCTCCGCCACGATGCGATAACCAGCGCATGATGACTTTATTTTTTGCAATCACTTGTTGGCGATAGATGCCTAAGTTTTGTCTTGGTTTTTCAGGCCCCTGTGTGATCACCAGGCCCCAGGTGATTAACGGCCCTGCATCGCCCGGCCAGCAGGTTTGTACCGGCAGCTTAGATAAATCCACTTCGTCTTTTTCAATGATAACGTTCTGACAGGGCGGATTTTTAATGACTTTTGGTGCCATATTCAAAACTTGCTTGAATACCGGCAGCTTTTCCCAGGCATCCCGCATGCCCTTTGGCGGCTCAGGTTCCTTTAAAAAGGCCAGTAACTCGCCAAGCTCGCGTAAAGCCGCAATTGACTCTTTACCCATACCCAGCGCAACACGACGGGTGGTACCAAACAAATTACCAAGCAATGGCACATCAGAACCTTTTACGTTTTCAAACAACAGCGCCGGTCCCCCGGCTCTTAAGGTGCGGTCACAAATCTCTGTTATTTCTAAATTGGCATCAACTTGCTGGGTAATGCGCTTTAGCTCTCCTATTTTTTCCAGTTGAGCAATAAAATCTCTGAGGTCTTTATATTTCATATTGATATCTTCAAAACAAATTTTTTATTTTAAACCACAGTGTCGCAGCAGTGCATCGCTGTCCGGTTCTCTGCCTCTGAACTTCTTAAACAATATAGCTGCCGGTTCAGAACCACCTTTTTCCAGTATGTTATTTAAGAACGCTTTACCGGTTTTTTTATCAAAAATACCGTTCTCTTCAAACATGGAAAACGCATCGGCAGACAGGACTTCAGCCCATTTATAACTGTAATAGCCCGCTGCATAACCGCCACCAAAAATATGTGAAAAGCTGTTTTGAAACCGGTTTTCAGCCACGGCAGGCTGAACAGTGACGCGTGCACGCACAGCATCTAATGTTTGCTGCACGCCTTCATAACCAGGCGTTGCATAATTTGTATATAACTCAAAATCAAACAATGCCAGTTCAAGCTGACGCACCATGTTGGATGCAGCCCTGTAGTTTTTGGCGCTGAGCATTTTAGTAAAGAGTTTTTCAGGAATTTTTTCACCGCTTACATAATGACCAGAAATCAGTTCCAGTGATTCTTTTTGCCAGCACCAGTTTTCCATAAACTGACTGGGTAACTCCACGGCATCCCATTCAACACCATTAATACCCGAAACATCATATTCATTAACTTGCGTTAACATATGATGTAAACCATGACCGAATTCGTGGAATAAAGTGGTAACTTCATTGTGATCAAACAAAGCCGGCTTATCACCAACCGGAGGGGTTAAATTGCAAACCAGATAGGCTACCGGTGCTTGTATGTGTTCATTTACTTGCATACGGCTAACGCATTCATCCATCCAGGCGCCGCCTTGTTTATTCTCACGTGAGTAAAGATCCAGGTAAAACTGGCCACGCAATGTATTATCTGCATCGACAATATCAAAAAACAAAACATCATCATGCCAGGTCTCAATAGTATTATTCTCTTTAATATCAATACCATAGAGCCTGCTTACGATTTCAAACAAACCCTTTAATACCGTTGAAGCAGGGAAGTACGGCTTCAACTCCTGCTGACTGAACTGGTAACGTTTGTTTTTTAACTTCTCTGCATAATAAGCGCTGTCCCAGGCTTGCAGTTTTTCTAATGCATGCGTTTCTTTTGCGAACGCTGTGAGCTCTTCAAATTCTTCAACGGCTTTTGCATGTGACTTATTATTTAAGTCGTTTAGAAAAGTTAAAACTTCTTCTGTTGAATTGGCCATTTTTTTGGCCAGCGATACTTCTGCGTAATTCTTATAACCTAATAATTCTGCAATCACTAAACGCGCTTCCAGAATATCTTTTATCACTTCCGTGTTATCGAAACATTTATTTTTCGCATTTTTATCTTTTATTTCTGACGCTCTGGTGACATAACCTAAATACACTTCTTTACGTAATGAGCGATTATCCGCGTAGGTCATCACTGCATTAAAGGAAGGGAAATCCAGGCCTAATAAATATCCCGTCTTATTCTTAGCCTTTGCATTTTGGTTTAGCATATCCAGGGCAAAGTCCGGCAAGCCTGTTAATTCATTTTTATCCGTTATTAGTTTTTTCCACTGCTTGGTTGCATCCATAACATTTTGAGAAAATGTATTGGTTAACTGCGACAGTAACTCTTTTATTTCTTTAAAACGTTTCTGTTTATCCGCCTCTAATGCAACACCACCCAGCTCAAAATCTCTTAATGCGTGCCTTATGCACTGCTTCTGAGCAGTGTTATATGTGTCAAACTGCTCGCTGTCATACAGGCTTTTATAGGCGTTAAAGAGCGCTTTATTTTGTGACAATTCAGTATGGTAGCTGCTCAGCATTGCCAAACACTTATCATGCTGCTTGCGCCAGCGCTCATTATTCATCACCGAGTTCAAGTGCCGAACAGGTGACCAAACCCGGCTTAAACGGGAGTCCATCTGTTGTAAGGGCACAATCAGGTTAGCCCAGCTATAACTGTCTTGCTGTAATAAACGCTCTATTTGTAGTTTGTTTTCTTTTAGCACCTGTTCTATCGCAGGCACGATGTTCTCAGATTGCAGGTGTCTGAATGCAGGCAAGGCATCCGTATTCAGCAGGGGGTTCATACGTATTTTTTCCAGTTTATTACTGTCGCTTAATGCTCAGCCGCAAAGCTTAAGCACTAAACAACACCAAATTTAGTCTTTTTAAACGTCGATATTGCTGGCGGAAAGCGCATTGGCTTCAATAAAATCGCGACGAGGTTCAACGTTATCGCCCATCAGCGTGGTAAAAACCTCATCGGCGGCAATCACATCTTCTATTTTCACCTGCAGCATGCGTCGGGATGAGGGATCCATGGTTGTATCCCACAGCTGATCCGGATTCATTTCACCCAGACCTTTATAACGCTGAATGTTTTGGCCGCGCCGCGCTTCTTTCATCAACCAGCTCATGACATCTTCAAAGCCCGTTATATCCATTTGTTTATCGCCTCGCTGAATATACGCCGTATCGGATAACAGGCCATAGAGCTTGCCACAAAAATCATTAATAATACCAAACTCACTGGTCAGGAATAACTCGGCTGGTATTATGCTGGGATGATCCAGACCATGGCGTTGACGATTAATGCTAATTGCCAGACCACCGTCATTATCTTCATCAGCAATAATCTCAAACTGGTAATTAACACCCTGTTCTTTATTTAACTCCACCACTTCAATGACTTTATCTAACCACCTTTGCATGGCATTTCGGTCTTTGAGTTCAGCCTCTTCTAATGACGGTGCTTTGAGCATGCTTTTAAGCACTAATTCATCGTAACGACGAGATAAGCGAGTTATAACCGACATGGCGCGCATATAAGACTGCGACAGATCCTCCAGCGCTGTGCCTGAAATAGCAGGGCTACGGGCTTCAACATGTAATGCGGCACCGGTTAATGCCAATTGTAATAAATACTGGTTTAACTCAGCATCGTCTTTCACATAACGTTCCTGTTTACCTTTTTTCACTTTGTATAAAGGTGGCTGGGCGATGTATATATGGCCTCTTTCTACCAGTTCAAACATCTGACGATAGAAGAACGTCAACAGCAGGGTGCGTATATGTGAGCCATCGACATCCGCATCGGTCATGATAATGATATGGTGATAACGCAGCTTATCGGGATTAAACTCCTCTTTACCAATACCACAGCCTAAGGCCGTTATCAGCGTGCCTACTTCAGCAGAAGCGAGCATTTTATCAAATCGCGCTTTTTCAACATTCAGGATTTTACCTTTTAATGGCAAAATTGCCTGCGTTTTACGATCACGGCCCTGTTTCGCTGAGCCGCCAGCTGAGTCACCCTCCACCAGGTAGATTTCACATTTAGCAGGGTCTTTTTCCTGGCAGTCTGCCAGCTTGCCCGGCAAGCCGGCTATATCTAATGCACCTTTACGACGTGTCATTTCTCGGGCTTTACGTGCTGCTTCTCGTGCACGTGCCGCATCCACGATCTTCGCAGTGATCGCTTTTGCCGCAGCAGGGTTTTCAGCCAGAAACTCTTGCAAGGCTTCGCTCATTGCCGATTCAACCGCAGACTTGACCTCAGAAGACACCAATTTATCTTTGGTTTGTGATGAAAACTTGGGATCGGGTACCTTGACGGATAAAACAGCCGTTAAACCTTCCCGGGCATCATCACCGGTGGTGCTGACTTTATTCTTTTTAGCAACACCCTCCGCTTCCATATATTGGTTCAAAGAACGTGTTAACGCGCCTCTAAACCCGGCTATATGTGTACCGCCGTCTTTTTGAGGGATGTTGTTGGTATAGGGGAATATGTTTTCCTGGTACGAGTCGTTCCACTGTAAAGCCGCTTCAACCACAATATCGTCTTTTTCTTTGGTAAACGAAAATACCTGTTCATGCAAAGGTGTTTTGTTACGATTTAAGTGACTAACAAAAGCACTGATGCCGCCTTCGTATTCAAAGGTATCTGTTTTATCATCACGGCCATCTGATAAGACAATGCGCACACCTGAGTTCAGGAAAGATAACTCACGCAAACGTTTACTTAAAATATCGTAATGAAACTCTGTCAGTGTGAAAATCTCGGCACTCGGCCAGAAACGAAGTTCCGTACCGGTTTTACTGGAATCTCCTATCTCTGCTAACGGCGCAACAGGCTCTCCCAGATGATATTCCTGACGATATTTCTTACCATCACGACCTATGGTTATAACCAGTTTCTCTGACAGGGCATTAACAACAGAGACACCTACACCGTGTAAGCCACCCGATACCTTATACGAGTTATCATCGAACTTACCCCCGGCATGCAATACTGTCATGATAACTTCTGCTGCCGAGACACCTTCTTCCGGGTGAATATCGACTGGTATGCCACGTCCATTGTCTTTGACAGAAACAGAGCCATCGCTATGGATTTTCACATCTATCTGTGAACAATGCCCGGCCAGGGCCTCATCAATCGAGTTATCAACAACCTCAAACACCATATGATGCAAACCCGAACCATCATCCGTATCGCCGATATACATACCCGGACGTTTGCGTACCGCATCCAGTCCTTTTAAGACTTTAATATTTGAAGAATCGTATGTTTGATCACTCATAAAACATGCCTTTTTTTTAAAAAGTTAGATCATTAGGTCTTTTCAGAAACAGTGCCTTGTTCCACGTGGAACATCTTTTGTTCTGACCATAATGACAAATCCACCGCTGTTTTCTCAATCGAGGAAATAAATAATTGCGCAGGTAATTCGGACATCATTTTTAATATTTTTTGACGATGCAGGCTATCCAACTCCGCCGGTAAATCATCAAATAAAATAACACTGTTTTTATCGGTAGCCTGATTAAATAATAAACCTTGCAGCAAGCGTAATAATACCACTAAAGTCTTCTGCTGACCTCTTGAAACTGCGGTTTCTGCATTTAATCCGTTAATTTTAAAGCGTAAATCTGCCCGGTGGGGACCAGCATGGGTAAAGCCTCTTTCTCGGTCTGTTTTCAAGCCCTGCTCGAATACAATAGCGAGATCAATATCCCTGTTCCAGCCTCGGTAATAGTCGATCACGATTTCTTTATCGTTAAATAATAATGACTGATATTGGTTTAATAATAGCTGTAGCGAGTTAACGTATTCTGTCCTCTGTCTATCGATAACGCTGGCAGCTTCGGTTATCTGCTGTTCCCATACCTGAAATACTTTTGGTGATTGCCTTGAGCGTAATGCGGCATTACGTTGTTTCAGTGCTTTTTGGTATCGCTGCCAGGTAATATAAAAACTGTGTTCCACGTGGAACAATCCCCAATCGATGAATTGACGTCTTTGTTTTGGTGCGCCCGATACCAGTTGATGGCTTTCCGGGTGCAGAGCAATAACAGGTAATTGAATGGCGAGTTCGGAGAGCCGATTAATTTTTTCTCCATTCAACTTAATCAGACGTTTTTGTCTGTTGTGAAGTATTCCGGCAGGCATCACAGTATTGTGGTCAGTTAACAGCTTACTGAAGATATGCATGCGATCTGCGTTCACATTCATAATATCTTTGATTTTTGGGGTAAGAAAAGAGCGTCCGTGAGACAGGAAGTAAATGGTTTCGAGGAGGCTGGTTTTACCAGAAGCATTGGCTCCGTAGATTAAATTAACAGTTGGGCCAGGTTCAATGGCCAACTGTTGAATATTCCGGAAACCTTCTGCTTCCAGATAGAGCAGGCTCATCTTAGTCGCTGAGAGGACAGTTGTCTGATGCTCAGAGTCTATAAACGCATTGGCATAATGACGTATTTAGAATGATCATCATCCGGGTATTGCACCAGGCAACTACTGTTCGAGTCTTGTAGACTGATGTGTACCTGATCGGATGAACTGGCATTAAGCACATCTAACATGTAATTCACATTGAAGCCTATCTCGATATCATCACCCTGATACTGTGCCTCTAGTTCGACATCGGCTTCTTCATGGTCTGGATTATGTGATTGCAGTTTAGTAATGGTACTGCTTAACAACAGTCGAATACCCCTGAACTTTTCGTTCGATAAAATCGAAGCCCTGACCAGCGCTTGTTTAAACTCATTTCTATCGATCACAAGCAGGTTGTCGCCTTTCTCGGGAATAACACGTGTGTAGTCTGGAAAACGGCCATCAATAAGCTTGGAGGTAAAGGTAATATTGTTGATAGTGACCCGTATATGGTTTTTAGCAATGCTGATGTCGACATTTTCATCATTATGTTGCAGCAACCGGCTGAGTTCTAAGATACCTTTTCGGGGAATGATGACTTGCATGTTTTCTGAAATATTCAATCTGGCCAGTTGTTCACTGTATGACAGTCTGTGGCCATCGGTTGCAATTGAGCGAATACCTTCAGCATTGAGGTCAAATAACAAACCATTCAGGTAATAACGAACATCCTGCTGCGCCATGGCAAAGGCTGTTTTTTCAATCACGGTTTTAAACTGGCTTTGGGTAATGCTAAAGCTGACCGTAGCAGTAAGCTCTTCAAGAGAAGGGAAGTCTGACGCAGGTAATGTTGCCAATGAGAAACGACTGCGGCCTGATTTAACGATAGCTTTGTCTTTGTCCAGAGTGATCGTCAGTTGCGCGTCATCCGATAATGATTTGCAGATATCCAGCAGCTTTTTAGCGGGCAATGTGGTTTCACCTGCTTCATCGCTCATCACACTGATTTTTGAAACCAATTCAATTTCCAGGTCAGTGGCTGTTAAAGACAAATCTTGTGAATTGCATTGGATTAATACATTAGACAACGCAGGCATTGTTTGTCTTTTTTCGACAGCACCAATTATTTGTTGCAGGGGTTTTAAGAGGTCGTCCCTTTGAATTGAAAGTTTCATAGCTTACCTTATTAATATAATTTGTTTTTTTATATAAAAATAGTAGTAGTAATAAGTATCCCTTAAATTCGGGGATAACTCAGAATTTGTGTTATATCTCAGTCGCTTAGCGTGCAAATATCAGTCTAATAAAGTGCCATTAAGTTGCGAGTATAATGCAAACAACATGTGGATAACTTTAAGTCATCATTTTATACCGTCTTCGTTAAGCGTTTATCCACAAGCAAATCACATTATATCCCGAAGCCTTCTGCTGAAGTAGTACGGATGGCTTTTTTTAAACGCTTAGGTACTTAATATGCGGTAAAGGTTTTTATAGTCTTCATCTATGCGCATATCCGATTCTCTGAGCTCGACCACTTTCTTACAGGCATGAATAACCGTTGTATGATCGCGGCCACCAAAAGCGGCGCCTATTTCCGGCAAACTGTGGTTCGTTAATTCTTTTGATAACGCCATGGCCATTTGTCGAGGTCGTGTAATGGAGCGGCTGCGACGGTTGGATAATAAATCTGAAATACGGATTTTAAAATACTCCGCCACGGTCTTTTGAATGTTTTCAATGGTGACCTGTTTATCGTGTTGTGCAATCAGGTCTTTTAATGCTTCTTTTGCAAATTCGATATTAATTGAGCTGCCGGTAAAACGGGCCGTTGCGCTGACTCGGCGCAAAGCCCCTTCAAGTTCACGAATATTAGAACGGATGCGCTTAGCGATGAAAAAAGCCGTATCGTCCGGGATCACAAGGCCATGTTCTTCTGCCTTTTTGTGCAAGATAGCAACTCGTGTTTCCAGTTCGGGGGGTTCTATAGCCTGTGTTAATCCCCAACCAAAACGGGACTTAAGGCGGTCTTCCAGGCCATCAATCTCTTTTGGGTAACGGTCACAGGTTAAAATAATCTGCCGGTTGCCTTCAAGCAGAGTATTGAAGGTATGAAAAAATTCTTCTTGTGAAGAGTTCTTACGGGCAAAGAACTGTATATCATCGATTAACAATGCGTCCAGTGAACGATAATACTGCTTAAACTCATCGATCATTTTATGTTGCAACGCTTTAATCATATGAGAGACAAAACGCTCAGAGTGCAGATAGGCCACTTTAGCGTTAGGGTTAGTTTCTAAAATCTGGTTACCTATTGCGTGCATTAAATGGGTTTTACCCAGACCTACACCGCCATAGATGAAAAAAGGGTTATAAGCCTGTCCGGGCGTTTCCGCGACCTGCTTGGCAGCCGCACAGGCTAACTGGTTAGATTTGCCTTCAACAAATTGTTCAAAGGTATAATTCGGATTGAGATTAGAAACGAAGCCTGCTGCAGGGATATCGAGATTAGACTCAGTGATCTGTGTGCGTGTGACCTGTTGTAATTTCTCTGCCAGGCTATCGGGCAAATCCCTGTTAAATTCACGTTTTATAGCGGATTTTTTTTGGCTGCCTATGGCTAAATTAACCAAAAAATCCTCAGATTCAGTAACTTTTTTCACAATGGTTTGTATCTGCGTAAAGTAATTACCTTTAACCCAGTTTAAAACAAACTGGTTAGGCGCCAGCAAGCTCAGGCCATTATTCTCTTCAATGGCATGTAATGGACGAATCCAGGTATTGAGTTGTTGCTCGGTCAGCGTGTCTTCAAGTGCCTGTAAACACGCAAGCCAGATAGTGTCGGACAATGTGGATGTTCCCCCAAAAGCTCCAAGCTGAAATCATTAGTGATGACAAACAAGAAGCATTACAGTGTGATCTGTAAAAAATGAAAATGATCTTATAAGAGAAAGAGAATAAGCTGTCATGGCATCGCCAGCCTAAAAAGATCAGGCCGCTATTTTAGCCTTCCGGGGGAAAGTTATCCACAGATATCATGCGTATTTTTGATATATTGTGGATAAGTTAAAAGCACCAATAAAGCTTTGCATTTACTAGCTGGAGCAAGTAAAATCCGCGGTTCGATTTTATAGCTCTATCTGGATATCAGTGATATGAAAAGAACATTTCAACCTAGCCGTATTAAACGTGCTCGTACACATGGTTATCGCGCTCGCATGGCAACTAAAGGTGGTCGTGCTGTAGTAAAAGCGAGACGTGCAAAAGGCCGTAAGCGCTTAACGGCTTAATATCTTTATAATAGTTAGAGATATTGATGACCGCTAATGCGCACTTTCCCAAGTGCGCAAAGCTCTTAAAGCCTGCAGAGTTTAAACGTGTGTTTAATGCTGCGAAAAAAGCGAGTGACCGCCATTTGACGGTTTTCTACACCGCAAATGACCTTAATCAACCTCGGTTAGGGCTGGCAATATCAAAAAAAGTATCAAAACATGCTGTTGAGCGAAACCGTATCAAACGCCTGGCTAGAGAAACCTTTCGCTTAAAACGTCTTCAACTGCAGTATGCCGATTTTGTTGTCCTGGCCAGGCCCAGTGCCGTAAAAGCAGGCAATAAAGAATTGAACGCATCGTTTAATAAACTGTGGAACAAGTTAAGCAAGACCGAACCCGGGGTAGCTGATGATGCGTAGACTCTTTATATATATCATTCGTGCTTATCAGATTGTGCTGAGTCCAGTATTGGGACAGCATTGTCGTTTTACGCCCAGCTGCTCAAGTTATGCTATCGAAGCATTGCAAAATCATGGTATTTTGCGAGGTAGCTGGTTAGCCACAAAACGTTTGTTTAGTTGTCACCCCTGGCATGAAGGGGGTTATGATCCGGTACCGGAGCATAAACACAGCTGTAAGCACAAACATTAATTCACTATAAAACTGTTTTAACAGTTATTTGCAGACAAAAGAAGAATCAGACTGATGGAAAATCAACGCACACTTTTATATATCTCTCTGGCCATGTTGTTGTTTTTATTATGGGGCAGCTGGCAGCAAGATTATGGCCCACAGCCAGAACAGGCCATCAGCAATCAATCCACTGCAAAAGACGCTTCAACAATAGCGAGTGATGTACCGGGCGCCGCCAAGCCTGTTGCCGATGATATGCCAGCAGCCATGCCAATGCCGGACAGCAAAGGCATGCCCGAGATGTCAGCATTAGCAGCCAAAGCCGAGCAACAACGGGTGACTGTTACTACGGATAAGTTAATAGTAGAGATTGATACGCGCGGCGGTGACTTCAGCGTGGTCAAACTGATTGATTACCCACAAGATGCCGATTCAGATGAACCGTTCCTGTTAATGGGTGGGGAATTTGATAAGTTTTCGATAGCACAATCGGGTTTGGTATCTGCCGCATCAAAGGCACCGTCACATCATACGCTTTATCATGCGGAGCAAAGTCGTTACAGCTTAGAAGACGGGCAGGATGAAATTGTAGTCAATTTGTTCTGGCAGTCTGAACAAGGCGACCGTTTTGTGAAAAGCATCAGCTTCAAACGGGGCAGTTATGAGATTGCTGTTAGCCATAAAATCACACCAGCGTCTGACTGGAATGGTAGCCAGTACAGCCAGTTAATCATGGCAGAGCCGCAGTCCAAAGATAACCAGTTCATCTACACCTATACCGGTGGCGTTATTTATAACGAAGAAGTCAAATATTCAAAAGTTGATTTTTCTGACATGGCAAACAAGAGTCTTGATATAGATTCTTCAGCTACCTTCAAAGCCGGCTGGGTAGCGATGATCCAGCATTATTTCCTTGCGTCCTGGGTACCGGATGCAGAAGAAAATAACTTCTATTATGCCAAGCAAACCGGTGATAACCGCTACATGTTGGGTTTGCGTTCTTCCGCACTGAATATCAAAGCAGGTGAAACAGGTGAGTTTAGTCGCAAGTTGGTGGTGGGACCTAAATTACAGCACCAGCTCGAAGCGATTGCACCGGGTCTGGAATTAACCGTCGATTATGGCTTTCTGACGATTATCGCCAAACCTTTGTTCTGGTTGCTGGAATTCTTCTTTGATTTCTTTGGTAACTGGGGCTGGGCTATCATCTTCCTGACCATTACCGTAAAACTGATTTTTTATAAATTATCAGAAGCCAGTTACCGCTCAATGGCTAAAATGCGCAAACTTGGACCGCGTCTTAAATCACTGAAAGAGCGATTTGGTGATGACCGCCAGGCCATGAGCAAAGCCATGATGGAAATGTACAAAACAGAGAAAATTAACCCGCTTGGTGGTTGTTTCCCGATGTTAGTGCAAATTCCGGTCTTTATCGCGTTATATTGGGTACTGCTAGAAAGTGTCGAAATGCGTAATGCACCGTTTATGCTGTGGCTGGATAACCTGTCAGAAAAAGACCCGTTCTTCATCTTGCCATTGCTGATGGGTATCTCAATGTTTGTGCAGTTTAAATTAAACCCTGCACCAATGGATCCTATTCAAAAGAAAGTATTCCAGTTCATGCCGATTATTTTCACCGTGTTCTTTGCCTTCTTCCCTTCGGGTCTGGTTCTGTACTGGGTAGTCAACAACATATTATCGATTACCCAACAATATATTATTACCAAGCGCATTGAAGCGGGCGCAGATAAGTAGCAGCACAATTCGAAAGCCCGTCACTGATGGAATCTACTGATACCATAGCCGCCATCGCGACCCCTACAGGCCGTGGTGGGGTAGGTATCGTCAGAATATCGGGGCCTAAATGCCTCGAAATTGCCGATAAAATACTCAAAAAAACACCAACGCCACGCAATGCCGATTATTGCCCTTTTTATGACCGCAATCATGAGGTGATTGATCGCGGTATCGCATTGTATTTTAAGACGCCACACTCTTTTACAGGCGAAGATGTCATAGAACTGCAGGGTCATGGTGGCCCGGTCGTTATGGATATGCTTTTGAGCCGAGTTTGTGAGCTGGGTGCACGCATTGCCCATGCCGGAGAATTCTCAGAACGCGCTTTTTTAAATGATAAAATTGATCTGGCACAAGCCGAGGCTATCGCCGATTTAATTGAGGCCGACAGTACAGAAGCAGCGCGAGCCGCAGTGCGTTCAATGCAGGGTGAGTTTTCTACGCTGATTACCGATCTACTCGAGCAATTGATACAGCTTAGGATCTACGTAGAAGCCGCACTGGATTTTCCGGAAGAAGAAATCGATTTTTTAGCCGATGCGCATGTTAGCGATGAGCTAGACAGCCTGATGAATAGCATTGACCAGGTTTTGGCATCAGCTCGCCAGGGCAGCCTTTTGCGCGAAGGCATGACCGTGGTCATCGCCGGGCGCCCCAATGCCGGCAAATCGAGTTTGCTGAATGCCTTATCCGGGCGTGAATCTGCGATAGTTACTCACATCGAAGGCACGACCCGTGACGTATTGCGTGAGCATATCCAGATTGATGGCATGCCGTTGCATGTGATTGATACCGCAGGCTTGCGAGAGACAGACGACCCGGTAGAACAAGAAGGTGTGCGTCGGGCCTGGTTAGAAATCGAAAAAGCGGACAGAATTTTACTGGTCGTTGATCAACAGCAGTCAAATGATGACAAACTCATCGAAAACCTGCCTAAAAGTATCGAAATAACAAGAATTTACAATAAGATTGATATCAGTGGTGAGATTGCCGGCATTACGCAAGACGATAAAGCAACCCAAATAGCCTTATCGGCCAAAACCGGCGAAGGCATCGATCTGTTAAAGACACACCTCAAACAATGCATGGGCTTCGAACAATCAACAGAAGGTCAATTCATGGCGCGTCGCCGCCATTTAACCGCACTCGACACAGCCCGGCAAAGCATTATGGCCGCGCAACAAAACCTGAAAACCATCCAGGCCGGAGAGCTCATCGCCGAAGAACTGAAAACAGCTCAAAATGCGTTAGCCGAAATCACCGGCGAATTTTCCAGTGATGACTTGCTGGGCAGAATATTTAGTAGTTTTTGTATCGGTAAATAAGGCGTTTGTGTATATCAAAAACAGCTCTAAACTTAGGCTGCTTTTTCAATGCCCGGCATTACCCGTTTCAGCTCTGAACCTGTATCATGACCTGTAAAATATGCACAGTGACGAACTGCATTCAACAACGTGTTTAAGTAAAGCCAATACATGGACTGTTCTGAAGAGATCTTTGGTTATGAAAAGTGGCCAAAGAATAAGGGCATAACTGTATTTTGATGTCGGCAAGCTTAAAAATAGTTATGATATGTTGGCTCATATAAATGAGACGTTATACTAAAAAAATAATAGCCAACAGATCACTGGCAACCACAATTAGCATTGCCAAATAAAGTCATTAGAATTAATGGAGCCCGTCTAATGAGTCTCACGCAGCTTATATTATTACCTCTGCTTGCTCAGGTTTTATTAACAGCCATTGTCTGGCTGGTGATGTATCAAACCAGAATAGCCGAGATGAGAAAAAAAAATATTAACGCGCAAGCGTTATGCAATTCAGCAGATGCAGCCAGACTGCTCAAATCTGTCGCCGCCGTATCAGATAACTTCAGTAATCAGTTTGAAATGCCGGTATTGTTTTATCTGGCAATAATCACACTATATATAACCCGGACAGCCGATCAGCTGATGCTGATTCTGGCTGCTTTATATGTAGTGTTTAGATACCTGCACAGCATTATTCATATTACCTACAATCAGGTGATGCACCGCTTTTATGCATACCTTATTAGCAGTCTTATACTCTGGACAATGTGGGTCATCATTGCTTACCGGATAACCTAATCGGGTAGAATATTAACGATGATGAAGCCTGTACAAAGCCCGGTTCTGTTCATACCACACGGCGGTGGTCCTTTGCCTTTGCTGGCGGATAAGGCTCACGAAGAAATGGTCGCTTTTCTAAAGGCTATCTCGCGCAAACTGGTCCGGCCATCGGCCATAGTGGTGATTAGCGCGCACTGGCAAGAAACAACGGTGACGATCACAGGCGCAGAGAAGCCGCCTTTGCTTTACGATTATAGTGGCTTTCCCGATAAGGCCTATGAGATCGAATATGCCGCAAAAGGAAGTCCACAGCTGGCTGCAAAAATGGCCGCATTACTGACAAGTAGTGGCATTGACGTCAGATTAGATAATCAGCGTGGTTTTGATCACGGCGTCTTTGTGCCGTTAAAAATTATGTTTCCAGCTGCGCAGATACCCTGTGTGCAAATATCGTTATTAAATGAGCTTGACCCACAAAAGCATATCGATATCGGCAAAGCCTTATCATCACTGAGAGATGACAATATACTGATATTGGGCTCAGGTTTTAGCTTTCACAATATGGCAGCATTTTTTCACCCTGGCAATGCAGAGGCGGATGAAAAAAACCTGGCATTTGAGCACTGGTTAAGAGACGTTTGTACAAACGATAAAATAACAGAAAGCCAGCGGAAGCAGGATTTGCTGTCATGGAGTAATGCACCGTTTGCAAGATACTGCCACCCCAGTGAAGAACATTTAATGCCGCTGCATGTTTGTTATGGCTGTACCAACACGCCGGCTAAGCTGGCATTTGCAGGAAACGTATTAGGTAAAACGACGAGTGCATTTATATGGTAACGGATATCTGATGATACAGGGAAAGATTGATGACTCACTTTAATGATGAGGAGATTATAGACTCGTGGAAAACCAATGCCCGATGCTGGATAAAGGCAATACGAGAAGATGAGATAGAAAGCCGTTTACTGGTGACCAATAAAGCCATTGTCAACGCAATCACTAGCCGGCAGCCGGCAACGGTACT
This sequence comes from Gammaproteobacteria bacterium, assembly GCA_029882395.1. Taxonomy (GTDB): domain Bacteria; phylum Pseudomonadota; class Gammaproteobacteria; order SZUA-229; family SZUA-229; genus JAUVDT01. The sequence goes on along the minus strand of JAOUKT010000003.1, from coordinate 18,192 downwards.
TGATGCAGGATGTGGTGAGGGCTGGTTAGTGCGTGAGTTGGAGAAGACGGGTATAAAGGCGCTGGGCTTGGATGCGGTGCCAGAGTTAATAGCAGCAGCACAGAAAGAGGCTGTTGGCAGGTTTAAATGCTTAAGCTATAAAGCGATAACTCAGGACAGGCTAAAAGAAAGCTTTGACGTGGTTGTTTGTAATTTTTCTCTTTTAGGAGACGACTCAGTTACACATCTTTTTGCACAAGTGCCTTCATTGCTAAATAAAGGCGGTGCGTTCATAGTGCAAACCCTACATCCGCAAGTCGGTTTGGCGGATGGTGATTATAACGATGGCTGGCGACAAGGATCATGGGCCGGTTTTAATGAGCACTTCAGTCAGCCAGCACCGTGGTATTGTCGTAGCCTGAAGGCATGGAAATTGTTGTATCTGAACAACGGGATGAAACTACTGCATATCGATGAGCCAATACACCCGAAGACACAAAAAGCGGCATCAATAATCTTTAGCGGAATAAAAAAATGTTAAAACATTTGCTTATTAACTGATTTAAAAAAAAGGACTTTCCAATGAATAGACACGAAAAAATCAATTACGTTGAATATGCTGCCAGAGACCTTGCAAAAACAAAAGACTTTTTTAGCAAAGCCTTTGGCTGGACATTTACAGATTTCGGTGATGAATATACAGCATTCGATAATCAGGGGCTTGATGGTGGCTTTTACAAGGCAGACTTAAATGCCGATGCTGCAAAAGGCTCAGCACTGATCGTTTTTTATAGTGATGACTTAAACGCAACGTTAAACAAAATAAAACAGGCTGGAGGCATTATCGTACAGGATATATTTTCTTTTCCAGGCGGTCAGCGATTTCATTTTACTGAACCCAGTGGCAATGAATTTGCTGTCTGGTCTGATAAAAAGTAAACACCAGCGTTGTTTTTTAAAAGCCGTTATATGCGGTCATTTATCGAAGTCAATTTATAAAAAGGATTAACACATGATTAAAGGAAGCTGTTTGTGTGGCGCCATCGAATATGAAGTTGAAGCTTTATTTGAAAAAGTGTTTAACTGCCACTGTTCACAGTGTAGAAAATCGCATGGTGCGGCTTTTGCAACCCAGGCGTTCGCTAAAGGCAAGAGTTTAAAATTTATCAGAGGAGAGCAGCAGCTAAAAGAATACTCAGGCCATGGTGGTATCAGAGCTTTTTGTTCAGTGTGTGGTTCAAGGCTGATGAATTATGCACCGGACAAAAGTCTGTATTTAAGTGTTGCGTTATCAAGTGTTGACAGCGAGCATAATGCACGAGCCATTGCCCATGCAAATGTTGACTCAAAAGCGGCATGGCATGAACCTTCAAAAGATATTCCGTCATTTCAGGCAATGCCCGAGGGCGCATTGGACTGAGCCAGCTTAAAAACGTTTAAAAGCGACCATTAATAATAAAAATACAAATTCATTTTATAGTATGCCGGCGTTATTGAACTAGTCTCAAATTATTCAATAGCCTGAAGCTGGTCAATGAAACAGAAGATAAAAATAATGTCCGGCAACAAAAAAGTGTAGGAATTTTACTCAATACGGGTATCGGTTTAAAGTAGAGTTGTTACAGGCAGGTAGCCACTTTATTAGAAACATCAGTACATTGAATAAGGGATGAACGATGGCAGTGTGTTTTCATTGTGTCAAAGCAGAGGCCGTGCTGAGAGAGTTAGGCTCTTCAGTCAACGGCCTTGAGCATGATGATGCAAAAAAACGACTGCTAAAATATGGTTTAAACAGACTGCCACCGGCTGCACGCAGTAACTATATAAAAGTGTTTTTCAGGCAGTTCCTTGGTTCATTAATTTACGTGCTTTTACTGGCTGCTTTAGTTTCATTTGCCATCGGCGAATACACGGATGGTATTTTTATATTTGTGGTTTTATTTTTAAATGCCGTTATCGGTGCGGCTCAGGAAATTTCAGCTGAACGCGGTGCGGCATCCCTGCATCTTCTGGTATCAAACCAGGCCCGGGTGTTAAGAGCCGGCGAGGCCTATGAAATCAATGCTGAAGAGCTGGTGCCGGGTGATATCGTCATGCTTGAATCCGGCGACATGGTGCCTGCCGACCTGCGCCTGATAAATGGCCAGGTGCTAAGAATTGATGAGTCGCTTTTATCGGGCGAATCAATAGCCGTTGAAAAAAATGCAGAAAAGGTTTTTGCTGCTGAAACCGTAGTGGCCGACCGTTTAAACATGGTGTTTTCAGGCACTCTGGTGGTTCATGGCAGGGCGACGGGTGTGGTTAGCGCCACGGCACTGGATTCAGAGCTGGGTAAAATCGCAAAAGATGTGATGCAAAGTAAAAAAGCAAAACCGCCTTTGCTGTTACGCATGGAACGTTTTAGTTTGAAACTAACCTGGCTGATGGGAAGCGTCACTGTACTGATTGCTCTGGTGGTCTTGTATCAGGGGATGCCATGGTTCGAAGTCTTATTGCTGGCCGCCGCGCTCGCGGTTGCGGCCATTCCTGAAGGCCTTCCCGTGGCGATTACGATTGCATTGGCCATCTCAGTACGGCGTATGGCGAAGCGTAATGTGATCGCCAGAAACCTTGTCGCGGTGGAAGCCTTAGGTTCGGCAACCTTCATTGCGACAGACAAGACAGGCACTTTAACGCGCAATGAAATCAGCGTTGAGTCTGTTGGCTTGCCCGCAGAGCCTGTTTTTATATTGCCCAGCCCGGGGGTGATCAACACCGACTCAGGTGAATTAATCGCGAGTACCATCTCACAACAACAAAGCGAAATGCTGGCGCAGTTAGCGATGGCCTGTGCAATGGCCAATGAAGCCTTCTTAGGTCAGCGTGACGGCGACTGGATATCTCATGGCGACAGTGTTGATGTGGCTTTACTGGTGCTGGCACATAATCTGGGCCTGCAAAGAGAGCGCCTGATTCAAAGCTGGCAGCCTGTGGCACAGATTCCTTTTGAGTCATCTATTCGTTACAGCGCGTCATTGCACCAGCATGATTATGCCAGCCATGTGTTTGTCAAAGGCGCGGTTGAAAGCGTTGTTGCAATGTGCCGCTCGATGAACACAGCAAACGGTATGCAGCATATTGAACCTGAGTTGATATTCAACCAGGCCCAGCAGATGGCACAACAGGGCTACCGGGTATTGGCGGGCGCCAGTGCAGTGATTTCACCACTGATTAATAATGAACTGCATGAAAACGATCTGCAGGGGCTTAATTTTCTGGGTTTAGTGGGCATGATAGATCCGTTAAGAACAGAATCAATTGCCGCGATAGAATCATGTCATCAGGCAGGCATTAAAGTGGCCATGTTAACCGGTGATCACCCGACAACCGCTTTTGCGATTGCAAAACAATTAGGTCTGGCACAAAGCATTGATCAGATAATGACAGCAAAAGATCTGCTGCTATTGACCACTCAAGCTGATCAGCAGATTGAGCTAATTAAAGATAAAAGTGTCTATGCACGACTGGAACCGCACCAGAAACTGGATATTGTCACCGGTTTACAACAGAGCGGCCATTTTGTTGCGATGACCGGCGACGGCGCCAATGATGCACCGGCATTACGGGCGGCGCATGTCGGTGTTGCCATGGGCAAAGCCGGTACAGCGGTGGCACGCGAGACTGCTGATATTATCTTAACGGATGACAATTTTGCATCAATTGTGGCAGGTATAGAAGAAGGCCGTATAGCCTATAGCAATGTGCGCAAAGTGATTCACTTGTTGATATCAACCGGTGCCGGTGAAATCATTTTATTTTTTCTTGCGTTATTGTTTGGCTTACCGATTCCGCTGACAGCGGTGCAGCTATTGTGGCTCAACCTGGTGACAAATGGCATTCAGGATGTGGCACTCGCATTTGAACCAGGGGAAGGTGATGAACTGACAAAACCGCCGAGAAAACCAGAAGAATCCATTTTTAACCGGCTTATGATAGAGCGGGTAGTGCTGGCCGCTATAGTCATGGGCTTAGTATCGTTTATCAGCTTTTATTATTTGTTGAATACAGGCATGACTGTTGAGGCGGCCAGAAACGGGACCTTGTTACTAATGGTTATGTTTGAAAACATCCATGTCTTTAACTCCCGCTCAGAGACACAATCGGTGTTGTTGCAAAATCCGCTGCGAAATATGTTTGTTTTGCTCAGTGTGGTCGGTGCTCAGGTATTGCAGGTGGCCGCTATGCAGCTGACGACCTTGAGTGATGTGCTTAAGTTACAGCCGGTGAGCGTCGATCAATGGTTTAGCTATTTCATGCTGGCGTTGTCACTGTTATTTGTATCGGAGCTTTATAAATTATCATTGCGCCGGCGTTTGGCGCATAAACAGGAGCCTGACCGTTATTGACGAGCTAAATGAAATTAACTTGAAATATAAGTTATTGATTTAACTTATAGCCTTTTTTAAAGCGTTGAAGAATTTTACAGCTTAAAAAAGAAGCCTGTGATTTGGTTTTTGATTTCCCTATACTTGAGATTAAATGTGGTTTTTACATTTTTGTAACAAGCTTTAATCGTTGTAGCAGGTTAGTTCAGGATGAAATTTCTATCGGCATTTTTTACATATAAAACCCACTCTAGTCTGGCGCTAATCGGGTTATTATTTCTGAGCGCCTGCGGCAGTTCAGGTTCATCCGGCCCATCTACACCGACATTAGATTCTATCAGTATCACGCCGGCAGAGGTGTCCATCGCCAGCGGCACCAGTGTTAGCCTGCAGGCAACCGGTACTTATTCTGACCAAAGTACACAGGATATCAGCAGTGATGTTAGCTGGCTGTCGAGTGATAGCGCTGTTGCCGATATCAGTGCGTCAGGCCAACTGAGCGGTAATAGTCAGGGCGTGGCCGATATTAGCGCCAGTCTTGACGGGGTGAGTAATACGACCTCGATTACCATTACCTCAGCCACCTTAGTGTCGCTTGTAGTCTCCCCCGGTACGGTCTCCATCGCTAATGGCACAAGTCTCGCGCTAACGGCCACCGGCACCTACTCGGACCAAACCTCTCAGGACATCAGTAGCGATGTCAGCTGGTTGTCGTCAAATGCAGCGATAGCCACTGTTAATACACAAGGGCAGCTGTCAGCTAACAGCCAGGGCCTGGTTGATATCAGTGCCAGTATGGGTGATTTCATTAGCAGCTCATCAGTCACCGTTACTTCGGCTGTATTAGTCTCGATTAACGTCACCCCAGTTGCGGCATCCATTGCTAAAGGCACCAGCATTGCTTTACAGGCAAGCGGTGTCTATTCAGATCAAAGCACTCAGAACCTGACAAGTCAGGTCAGCTGGCAGTCAAATGACAGTCTAAAAGTTAGAGTCAGCGCATCGGGTCTGGTCACAGGGATAAACACGGGTAGCAGCAGCGTCAGTGCCAGCCTGGGTGGTATTAGTGGTGCCTCAACGGTGACAGTGACCGAAGCCGAGTTAACACTGATAAGCGTCACACCCGGCAAACCTTCGATAGCCAATGGCACCAGCGTGGCGTTAATTGCAACGGGTATCTATACCGATAACACAACGCAGGATTTAACCGATACTGTGAACTGGCAGTCTAATTCGCCTAATGCGGATGTCGTTACTGGTCTGGTGACAGCTAAAAGCATCGGCACGGCCACGATTAGTGCGAGCTCCGGTAGCATTACAGGCACATCGCAGGTTGAAGTGACGGATGCCATATTGGTATCGATGAGTGTGACCCCGGGTGTGAAGTCGATAGCTAATGGCACCAATGTAGCTTTGATCGCGACCGGTGTTTATTCAGACCAGACGACCCAGAACTTAAGCCATCAGGCAAACTGGTCGTCGAGTAGTCCTGCAATCGCTGATGTCTCCGTCTCGGGACTGGTGACAGGCTTTAGTTTAGGTAGCGCCAGTATTAGCGCCAGTATTGGAGGTGTTAGCAGTAATGCCGCCATTATCACTGTTACAGATGCCACTTTAAGCAGCATTAGCGTGACCCCCGGCGTTGTCTCGATTGCCAGTGGTACCAGCAAGGCACTGATTGCAACCGGTGTTTATACCGATCAGAGCACTCAGGACTTAACCGATCAGGTCAGCTGGTTGTCCAATAATGATATAGCTAATGTTTCGGCCTCTGGTTTGGTGACTGGCCTGAGCATCGGAAGCAGCAGTGTCACCGCCAGCATTGATGGCTTCAGTAGTTCTTCATTGATCACGGTGACAGCAGCCGTTTTAAATGGCATTAGCGTAACGCCAGGTCTGGTGTCTCTGGCTAATGGCACCAGTGAGGTACTGGTCGCGACCGGCATTTACACCGATCAAAGCACCCAGGATTTAAGCGCCAAGGTCAGCTGGATATCCGATAGTGCAGCGGCAGAAGTAACGCAGACGGGTGAGGTCACCGCGCTTGCTATCGGCACGGCTAATATCAGTGCGAGCTTAGAGGGTTTTATAGCTGTTTCCGCAATTACGGTTACCGAAGCGACCTTAGATGCAATTAGCGTGACCCCGGGCGTGGTAGCGCTGGCAGCAGGTACCAGCACAAAGCTGCAGGCGACAGGTCACTATTCTGATCAGAGCACGCAGGATTTAACCGATCAGGTGAGCTGGCAATCGACCAACGATGCGATAGCTGAAGTGACTCAGGCTGGCCTGGTTACCGCTAATAGCATAGGGCCCGCCGATATCACAGCGAGCTTAGGTGGCCAGAGCAGTGTATCGGCCATTACGGTCACACCTGCCACCTTAAGCTCGATCAGTGTCACGCCGGGCGTGGTTTCTGTCGCAGCAGGAACCGATGTTGTTTTACAGGCAACTGGTATTTATTCAGACCAGACTACGCAGGATCTAACCACTAAGGTTAGCTGGCAATCGGATAATGTGGCTGCAGAAGTCACTCCGTTAGGCAGGGTTACCGCCCTTGCTATTGGCAGTGCAAATATTAGCGCTAGCCTGGGGGGCATAAACGGCACTTCAGTAATCACCATCACAGCAGCGACATTAAATGGCATTAGTGTGACGCCGGGAACCGTTTCTCTGGCTAACGGCACCAGTGCTGTATTAGCTGCTACTGGTATATATAGCGATCAAAGTACTCAGAACTTAACTGATAAGGTCAGCTGGATATCTGATAGTGCAGCGGCAGAAGTAACGCAAACGGGTGAGGTCACCGCGCTTGCTATCGGCACGGCTAATATCAGTGCGAGCATGGGTGGTTTTACAGGTGATTCTGTGATTACAGTCACGCCGGCGATCTTAGACTCGATCAGCATTACCCCGGGCGTGAAATCACTGGCAGCAGGCACCAGCGTGAAGCTGCAGGTGACAGGTTATTATTCGGATCAGAGCACACAGGATTTAAGCGATCAGGCCAGCTGGATATCCGATAGTGCAGCGGCAGAAGTAACGCAGACGGGTGAGGTCACCGCACTTGCTATCGGCACGGCAAACATCAGCGCGAGTTATCAGGGTAAAAGCAGTGTTTCGGTTGTCACGGTGACGCCGGCGACCTTAGATTCTATCAGTGTGACGCCGGGCGTGAAGTCACTGGCAGCAGGCACCAGCGTGAAGCTGCAGGCGACAGGTCACTATTCGGACCAGAGCACACAGGATTTAACAACCAAGGTCAGCTGGATATCCGATAGTGCAGCGGCAGAAGTAACACAGACGGGCGAGGTCACCGCGCTTGTTATTGGCAGTGTGAACATCAGTGCGAGTTATCAGGGCATAAGCAGCGCTTCTGTTATTACGGTCACCGGTGCGACCTTAGATGAAATCAGCGTGACACCGGGGATCGTCTCTATTGCCAAAGGCACCAGCGTGAAGCTGCAGGCAACGGGGTACTATTCTGACCAGACCACGCAGGATTTAACCGATAAGGTCAGCTGGCAATCGACAAGTGATGTGATTGCCGAAGTCACAATCGCAGGCGTGGTGACGGCAAACAGTCAGGGCCTGGCAGATATTAATGCCAGCCTGGATGGCGTTAGCGGTATCGCGGCCATTACGGTGACAGAGGCCAGCTTAGTGTCGATTAGTGTGACACCAGGTTCGGTTTCAATTGCCAATGGCACCAGTGTCAGTTTGCAGGCTACCGGTATTTACACTGATCAAAGCAGTCAGGATATCACCGCAGAGGTGAACTGGAAGTCGGCAGATCCAGTGATTGCAGAGGTAACACCAGCAGGCAAGGTCACGGCTTTGACTGTTGGTGCGAGCAGCATCAGTGCCAGTTTAGATGGCGTAAGCGGTGTTTCTATTGTCAGTGTAACCCCGGCAACTCTGAATGCCATTACAGTGACCCCGGGCGTCAGCGCAATAGCAAAAGGCAGCCATCTCAGCTTGCAGGCAATCGGTGTATATACCGACTTAAGCACTCAGAACATAACCGCTGAGGTTAGCTGGCAATCGAGTGCGGCGACAATTGCCGAAGTCGCGCCTGGCGGTCAGGTTACGGCCAATCTTGAGGGTGCCGCAACGATCAGTGCCAGCCTCAGTGGTCAGACCGGTGTTGCTAGCATAACGGTTACTGCAGCGACATTATCATCAATCAGTGTCTCACCCACATCGTCTTCGATTGCAAACGGTACCAGTGTCAGCCTGCAGGCCACCGGTATTTATTCGGATCAGACCAGTCAGGACATAACCGAGCAGGTGAGCTGGCTATCGAGTGATTTGATGATTGCGCAAGTATCATCAAGCGGTATCGTCACAGGTCTGGCTACGGGCGAGGTAAGCATTAGTGCGCACTTAGCCGGCAAGAATAGCGCGGCCAGCATTACAGTGACGGCAGCTATTTTAACCTCTATCAGTGTCACACCATCGATCACTTCGATCGCCGAGGGAGTGGAATATCAGTTTGTGGCCACCGGTTATTACAGTGATAACTCGACACAGGATATAACACAGCAAGTGAGCTGGTATGTGGATGACAGCCTGATTGCTGAAGCCGTTAATAACGCAGCCGGAGCCTTCATCGCTAAATCGGTAGGCAGTACAGCAATTGCCGCTTCATTAAATGGCATTAATGGCATCGCGACGATTAGTGTAACCGACGCCACTCTCGATCTATTAGAGATGAGTGCATTAAACGCCAGCCTGTCCTTAGGCAGTAGTCAACAGTTACAGCTAACAGCGATTTATAGTAATTCTGACAGCCAGCTGGTGACGACTCAGGCGGTCTGGCAGAGCGATGATCTGTCAGTAGTCAGTGTCGATGCGAATGGTTTGCTTGATAGTCATGGTATCGGAACAGCGACTGTTACTGCTATTTATAATGGCTTAAGTGTGACGCAGAGCGTGACGGTAACATCAGCTGTGCTGATGGCTATTGAAATCACACCGCTTAAGCAAAGCCTGCCTTTAGGTGTGGCTCAGCAGTTCACCGCAACGGGTATTTATACTGATAATACTATTCAGGATATCACCAATTTTGTGACCTGGTTTTCATCGAATGCCGCAGTTGCAACGATTGATAACAGCGCCACGACTAAAGGCCTGTGCACCACACTGCTGAGTGGTGATACCACCATCAGTGCGCAACTTGGTTCGGTGTTGAGCAATAAAGCGCTCAATGTGTCAACCGTGGTTTTAAACAGTATTGAAATCTTCCCGAATGCGGCAACCATTAGCACCGGCTTTAGTCAGCGCTACAGCGCAATCGGGCATTATTCAGATGGTTCGACCAATGACATCACCGAGCAGGTGAGCTGGAACAGCTCCAATTTAGCGGTTGCTGCCAGTGACAATAATCTGAAGTCAACTATCCAGTCTTATAGTGCGGGTAATGTAACCGTTAGCGCCGAAAGCGGAGGTGTATTTGGCTTTGCCAGCCTGAATGTCAATGCAGCAACACTCAGCAGCATCAGTATCGAGCAGACAGCTATATCAATCGCAAAAGGTACTCAGTTCCAATATAGCGCCAGCGGTCTTTTTTCAGACGGTGAAAGCCGGGATATTAGCCAGGACGTGATCTGGGCCAGTGCAACGCCAGCCACAGCGACGATAAGTAATGATGCGGATACTAAGGCCGTGGTGTTCGGGCATAATGCCGGATCTACTTTAATCAGTGCAAGTCATGGCGGGGTAAGTGATAACAGCAGCCTGACGGTGACACCAGCCACCTTGTCATCGATCGCATTAACAGCGGCTAAAACACAGATAGTGGTAGGTGAAGCACTAGCCATTACCGCGACAGGCACCTATTCAGACGCCAGCACTCAGGACATTACAAAAGACGTGACCTGGCAGAGCAGTGATAATGCGGTTGCCGTTATCAGCAATGTTAGCGAGAACAAAGGTGGAGCGTTCGGTTACAGCGCGGGTGTCTCAGACATCACCGCTACGCTAAACACTATCAACAGTTCGGCTTTAAGCCTAACAGTGCAATTGCGGCCCGATGAACCGATCGGCATTAGTGCGCATGCCTCGCCAAACGTAATATTGAATAACAACGTCGACAGCTCAGTGGTTAGTGTGACGGTGCAACCGGCAGATGCCAGTGGTGTGATTGCCGATGGCACCTTGATAGACTTTACGGTAACTGATAATGGGATTGATACGCCTACAACAGTAGGCACTGTAGGTGGTGTGGCAACTCTCACCATCACTTCTACAAATATTGGCTTTATTAGTGTTAAGGCGCAGTTGCAAGGCAGCAGTTTTGAGAGCACTACTAATATTTACGCCACCGATAACTTTGCCAATGTGTTAACACGAACAGCTTTTTCAGAATCGCTGTACAGCAATGGGCAGTATTTAGCGGGCAGTTCTTTTGGCGTTACTATGCAGAACGTATCCAATCGCAATTTTAAGATTTTTTCATATCATATTGTTAATGGCGGCACTGATTTAATAACGCCGGTTTCGGGGCTTAATTTTAATGGCGGTAATCTGGCTGCTGGTGGCTATGCCTGGGCTATTTTCACATTAGATAGCGATATTGTAGACAATGGCGTGCAAGCCGGTTTCACATTAGCAGATGTCAGTACCAGCACATTATTCGCCTTTTTAGCAAGTTATACACCCTAGGCTCGAAGTGAAAGACTGACACCGGTGAGTATTGCGGTGCAGCGAAAGAAAAGCCTGAGCACGGCTGATAAAGCCTGCGGAATAACAGGGAGGGTTTTTTTTACCAGATCGGGTAACTGAGTGCGCTTAATCAGACCTTAAAGAAAGCATGATGGCTATAACGGTGTCAGCTTGTCTTCTGACATCATGATCAACTGGCCACGATTCATTTTTATGTAACCTTTCTTTTCCAGTGTTTTTAAACTCCGGCTGACAACTTCCCGTGTCGTACCTATCTCGTTGGCCAGTTGCTGGTGGGTAATGCTCAGGCTGTTATTAACCGACTGTTTAAATAATTTGTTTAATAACAGACATAAACGAGAATCGAGATTTTTAAAAACAGTACTTTCTAACGTGCTTGTTAATTCATTAAAGCGTGAACTCATGCGCGAGAATATAAAGCGCCTGAAAATATCCGACTCCTGTAATGCCAGATGAAAGGCTTTTGAAGAAACTTGCAGCGCATGGATTGCGGTATCGGCCTGAACATAAGCATCAGACTGTTGTGCATTAAATAAAGTGTCGAGGTTATGCGGGCAAATATCACCGGGGTGGTTACGATAAAAAGTGACTTCACGTTTATTCTCATCGCTTTGAAAAACACGGCTACTGCCTTCAATGAGCAACAAAAAATGATTGTAGGGTCCGGGCAGCGTATGCAAGATTGCCTGAGGCGGTGCATGAAAGAACAGGCTTTGCGAAATCAATTTAAACCAGCATTGCGGCTCAATTTTCTGCAGCTCAGGGTAGAGTGAGAATAAGTGACTCTCAAGGTCTTCTGTGTATGATAGGGCTGTTTCTTTATTAGCCATAATGGTTATGCCTATAATTAACAGTAGGTAGTTAAGTTATAAAGAACAAAGCTTAAGGTTTACTTAATTCAAATAGCTAATATCAGGGACTATGAATAAAAATATATGGTTACTGGCCAGTTGTCAGTCATTAATGATGACAAACAATGCCTTATTGGTAACAACATCGGCTCTGGTCGGTGTTATGTTGGCTAAAGACGCTTCGCTGGCGACACTGCCTCTGGCACTGCAGTTCTTAGCGACGATGCTGGCGAGCATTCCGGCATCATTGCTGATGGATAAACTTGGCCGCCGTGGCGGATTCTTACTCGGCAGCATGATAGGTTTGATCGGTGGTTTGATAGCAACCTTTGCTATTTTTCAGGCGGACTTCTGGTTGTTCTGTCTGGGAGCGGTGTTGATTGGTATGTTTAACGGCTTTGGAAACTATTACCGTTTTGCGGCTGTTGATGTGGTCAGCGCGACTTTAAAAAGCCGGGCCATTTCTTATGTCATGGCCGGTGGTGTCGTGGCCGCTATCCTGGGGCCTAATATTGCCAGCTGGACACATGACTCTGTAGCAAATGCCGAGTTTGCAGGCAGTTATGCGATTATATGTCTGTTATATGTACTGACCTTTATTATTCTCAGTTTTACTGATTTACCCCGAAGAATCGCCGACATCAAAGAAACAAGCTTATCAAGGCCGCTGTCAGTGATCATAAAACAACCGGTCTTTATCGTCGCCGTGATTGGCGGCATGCTGGGTTATGCGGTGATGTCGCTGGTGATGACGGCAACACCCTTGGCGATGAGTCACCATCACAGCCTCAATGATACGGCGTTTGTTATACAGTGGCATGTGCTGGGAATGTTTGCGCCCTCGTTTTTTACCGGCAGCTTAATAAGCCGATACGGCGTGGTGAATATAATGCTCACAGGCACTCTTCTATTAATGATGGCGGTGGCCGGTAACTTGCTCGGTATATCGCTCTGGCATTACTGGTTTGCATTGTTGTGCCTTGGAATCGGCTGGAATTTTTTATTTATCGGCGCAACCGATTTACTGACCTATGCCTATGAAGAAAGTGAAAAAGCCAAGGCCCAGGCCTTCAATGATTTTAGCGTGTTTGCAGCCGTCACCCTGGCAGCCTTAACAGCCGGCTATTTACAACACAATTATGGCTGGCAAATTGTTAATCTGGGTGTGATACCATTAATCGCCGTTATTTTGATGTCGCTGCTCTGGATCAAGCTGAAACAAAATAATGAAGTCGGCCGCATTAAGATTGAAGAAGGTTAATTAATGAAAATTTTTGAGTGTAAGCGGGTTCAAACCAGGACCTTTTGGTTTAGAAAAATATTGGCATTTATCGTCATGATCTCAGCATTTAATGTGCATGCCAGCGGTTTCTTTGTTGATGTGTCCCATCTTCAGAGCAGCGTAGCCATCGCCGATCAGGAGTTCAAGCCGCAATTATCACAGCTGGGCCTGGGCTGGCAATTTACCGACCGTTTTAGTGTTGAAGTCTCACAGGCTGTTTCAGCATCCGATGATGCCGTCTCCACCGTAACAGCAGAAGTGAAAACACTGAGCAGTGTGCTGCTGCGCTATGGCTCGGTGATCAACAGCAATGTAAACACATACCTGATGCTGGGTTACTCCGAACTAAACCTGATCATGACTGGCACCAGCATACAGGCAGATGAGCAATATTCAGATTTGAGCCTCGGCCTTGGTTTTGAAGAAAAGATCTTTAACAAGTCAGGCTTACGATTGCATTTTGATTACCTGGTGCATTACGATCAGGCCGAGTTAACTATTAGCAGTGTGCAGTTAGGATTACGTTATGTATTTGATTAATCGATGGTTAAACGTCCTGCTTTTTCGTTACCTGCCAGCGGCCGGTGTATTAAGCCTGTTGTTAGCCTGCAGCAGTGGTGATCCCCGGCCATTATATGAATCGCTGATCGTTGAATTTAATGATGTGCAATCCATCAGTATCAGCGCCTTAAACACAGTGATAACCACAGGCGAGAACCAGCAAATCACCGTCACCGGCACTACCTCACAAAATACCACGATTGATCTGTCGGAAATGGTCAGCTGGTCAGTGGACGATGCTTCATTGGCCTTCATCAGTGCCACGGGACTGTTACAGTCGATATCACAAGATGGCATGGTCACCGTTACCGCGACGCTGTCAGGTTTTTCTGCCAGCATGGATGTGACGTTTTCTTCAGCAGCACTGGTCTCTATAGAAGTCAAAGCGGACACGCTAACAGAGGATTTAACAACCAGTGTCTGCCGGCCGCTGCCATTGAAGGCCATGGCCACTTATGATGATGCCAGTCTGCGAAATATCACCCCGGCGGTAAGCTGGAGCACGACCACCGCAGGCGCTACGCTAGTCAGCGACAGCACGCCGCCATCAATCACCCACTATGATGTGGTGGCCACCAATGTGACGGCAACGTTGGGCATCAGCAGCCCGGCTGCCGCCGTCACGCTGGTCGACGACATTACCAGCATGGCATTGTCGCCCGCGGCGGTCACGCTCACCGTCGGCAGCGAGCAGAGCTTTGTACTCTCGGCCGATTATGGCAGCGAGACTGAGCCTGATATTACAGCCGCGGCAAACTGGCAAAGCAGCATTCCCAGCGTAGCTGACTTCGCCAATAACGACGGTATAGTAACCGCACTGGCCGTTGGTACCACAACGATAACAGCGGCCTGTGGCAGCACAATCTTGCCAGTTTCCAGCACGGTCACGGTTGATGTGAACAACATCAGTGCATTTGAAATTGGGCCAGAGCCGTTAGGTTTTGAACTGACTCTGGGCAGTACCCAGCAGATGACAGCGACGGCCTACTATGTCAGTGACCCGCAAACACCTGTTGATGTCACGGACCAGGTGAGCTGGTCTGTCGATAGCGGCAGTGTCGCCATTAGCGTAGACAGCTTTGGTTTAGTCACAGCCGACGCCTTGGGTTTTGGAAAAGTCGTGGCGAGCTTTTCCGGTGAAACAGCAGACATTACCGTGTATGTCGTACCCTAGTTTGTATTTTTACGCTTTTGTCGGGATTTGAATAAGAAAACCTAAGGCGGTTCTACTAGACTATTAGGTTATGAATAATAATTTGATAGTCATTGACGACGACACGCAGTTCTCTAATTTATTAGGCGCTGCGGCAAGAGCAGCGGGCTTTGAAACAACGGTTTGTAATGATGCCCGGGAGTATTTTGATCAGGGCCTGTTCTATCACGTGATGGTGCTGGACCTTAATATGCCGACTATGGATGGCGTCGAAGTCATTCGCCAACTGGGTAAAGCCGGCCATAAGATACACCTGATCCTGGTCAGCGGTTATGACGCCAGCGTGTTGCATTCAGCCGTAAAACTGGCAGAAGAGCACCATCTCAATGTTGTCGGTAGTCTCACCAAACCGTTACAGATTTCCGTTTTCATTAACATGTTATCGACAATCGATCTGGCTGATCATGACATTCCGTATCCGATTGGGCTGCAGCAGGAAACGATAACCGCACAGGAGTTACTAGAAGGCATTAAAAGCCAGCAAATGATCCTGTTTTATCAGCCACAAATCGCGTTAGACAACAATGCTTTGGCTGGCGTAGAAGCACTGGTCCGCTGGCAACACCCCACAAAAGGGCTGATTACACCCGCCATGTTCATCGCGCTGGCTGAAGCAGAAGGCATGATGGATGAACTCACAACCAGCATTATTAATATGGCCATTCATCAGAGCAATATCTGGAAAACCCAGGGCCTGAATATAACGGTGTCGGTGAATGTTTCCGCCAAAAATATCACCAGTCTATCGCTGCCCGAACAGTTAACAGAACAGATCAACCATCACGGCTTGAACCCGGGCTCGATTATGCTCGAAATAACAGAAAGCGCACTGATGGGCGAACTAAAAACCTCACTCGATATACTGACCCGCTTGCGCATGAAAGGTTTTGGTTTATCAATAGATGACTTTGGCACCGGCAACTCATCACTGGTGTTATTGCATCGGGTTCCCTTCACAGAATTAAAAATCGACATGAGCTTTGTCAAACACATGATTGCTGATGCGGATGCATATTCAATTGTCGAAACCTGCGTCATGCTGGCGCATAAACTGAATATGACGGTGGTTGCTGAAGGCATTGAAAGCGATGAAATTCAAAAGAGCCTGGCCGGGCTAGGCTGCAACATTGGCCAGGGATACCACATTGCGAAACCAATGCCGGCAGCAGAGCTAACCGACTGGGTGCGAACGCATAATAAATGAGCAAAACCAACACAGTAATTGAAAGCCGCCGATATTTAAGAAAATATCAGCCGGCAGCCCCATAAAAAGGCAAAAACAGCAACATTGTTGCACTGATTTGGTGCTTGACGATACGGTTAAATTATCACCATTGTGTTTAACGTATTGTTTTTATTAACTTAAATTAGTTGGCATGGCAGTTGCAATTATCAAATTCAATCCATGATCATTATCCGGCATGACAGCACGATGAGTTCAGAAAATGATTATGGTTTGTAAACTCAATAAAGCGGGCAACTATGCCTAACTCGGAGAATTAAATAAAATGAAACTGACTACAAATCTTAAAGCCTTAGCGGCGGCAGCCGTTTTAGCCATTCCTGCAATGGCACCGACTACTGCTAACGCAGAGTTCGGTTATAACGCCGCTGTGTCTTCCATGTACTTATTCCGTGGTACTGATGCAAGTAACGGCCCTGCGGTTTCAGGCGGTGCGGATTATTCACATGCATCGGGTGCTTATGCCAGTGTCTGGGCATCAAGCGGTATTGGCAGTAACGAGACAGATGGCGGCGGTTATGAATTTGATGCCTGGTTGGGTTATGCCGGTGAAGTATCAGGTTTTTCATATGACCTGAGTTACTGGTCGATTGACTATCCACAATCTTATGGCGCTGAAGCGGCTACCGAAACGGCACTGGGTCTCGGATATATGGATGTTTCATTAGGCCTGGTATCAGGTGATGGTTATACTTATACAACATTAGGTTACGCGATTGGTGATGTCAGCTTCACTTACGGCATGAACGCAACCGATGCTGTCGGTGGTGATACCTCTCACTTTGATGTCAGCTTTGCCGCATCAAATGAATTAACGCTGACAATGAGCTTCCCTAACGATGATGATGCTGCTACGGGCGATCCTGCGCTGGCCTCATTGTTTGTTGTTTCGTATTCATTGCCGATCAGCAAATAATCTTTGCAAGAATAGATTTCGCTATTCAAAAAAGGGCGCCAGTATTGGCGCCCTTTTTTTTTGTTGCAATGACAAATCCCCCCTTTTTTATATCCATCCTTGATGATTTTTTCAAATTAAAAAAACAAAAATACCGATGTGTTCTTAAACAGGCAGCTTGGCAGATAAAAAATATAAACTGTAAAAGCTTTTATATGAGCCGGCACAATAACAACATGGATCGATATAAACGATCAGTAACAGCTAAATTGAATACCTGATAAATTAGCGAAACCAGACTCTAAAATCAAAATACCTTGCTTGTGCTCTCTGTAGTGAAAACATAAATTGTTTTATATCGTTACGAAGTTGTCAGAACTGAATAAGCGCTTTTTATCAAACCCCATTACAGCCACATCATCTCGCACCAGCATGGTGCGCAGGTGAAAATCATCAGCTTAGGCCGCACCAATCGCGTGCAAATAAACATTTTTTTAACATGTCATTGTTTTATCTGGTTGATTTTATAGGTATTTTTAAGTTGGCCTGCTTTCTGCATTGTTTCTGTTACAGGAGAGCCCGGTAATTAAATTAGCTGCCGGGTAATTTTAATAACAGGACATACTTGGCGAATGCCGATATGTATGAGGAGAAATATCTAATGAAATTGGTTGCAGCAATTATCAAACCTTTCAAATTGGATGATGTTCGAGAAGCATTATCCGAGATTGGGGTACAGGGAATTACTGTCACTGAAGTTAAAGGCTTTGGTAGACAGAAAGGACATACGGAATTGTATCGTGGCGCAGAGTACGTTGTTGATTTTCTGCCGAAAGTAAAACTGGAAGCCGTCGTTGAAGATGACATGGTTGATCAGGTGATTGAATCTGTCAGCAAAAGCGCCAATACCGGAAAGATTGGTGATGGCAAAATCTTCGTTTATCCAGTTGAACAAGCAGTTCGTATCCGTACCGGTGAAACCGGTACTGATGCACTGTAAATTAAGGGGGCTTATAAAGTGGAAAATCAAATTTTCGAACTTCAGTATGCAATGGACACGTTTTACTTCTTAGTAATGGGTGCATTGGTTATGTGGATGGCAGCTGGCTTCTCAATG
>JAOUKT010000153.1 GCA_029882395.1 Gammaproteobacteria bacterium | reverse complement strand
AGCTGCAGTTGCTCCCTCTGCGCGATAGCCGGCTGTGAGCTGGTTAAGCACGCTGTTGTCAGCACTAACAAACGCAAACGGTGTCAACACGAGCACATAAATCAGTAGACTGTGTTTCATCATTATCCTTCCCCTCTATTCTTTATCTGCAGCTGAGACTTTTTTACCGTCAATCATGGCTTTGATCAGGTTTTCTTTATTAATAAGGCTTTCCACAATAACGCCGGCAACATGGATAATCACCAGTACGACTGTAAAGTCTGCAAACAACTCGTGGATTTCTTCCAGCACATCTTTCCAGAATTCATTGCTTTGAGTAAACCACGATGCCAATGGCCCGGCCTGTTCCTCTGCACCATAGAGCGCGACACCAGAAAGCGCTGTTATCAGCAAACTTGCCATCATCAGCAATATCATTGCACCGGCAGCAGGGTTATGGCCGAGGTAATGCTTTGCTCTTAACAACAGCGTGTCTTTAAGGAATTGTTTTATCTGTGCCGGTGAATAGATAAAATCGCTAAATCGCGCATATTTAGTGCCAATAAAACCCCAGACAAAGCGCAGCAATATCAATGCTAATACGCCATACCCGGCATAGGTATGAATGAACAAGAAGTCTTCTTCGGTAATATAGGCCACAAAAAAACAGGCAACCAATGACCAGTGAAAAAGTCGTACAAAAACATCCCAGACCTTAACTTTATTCATTTCATTTGACATTGTTCTTAACCTTAAATTTTATGTTAAGCGCAATCTATCAAATGAAACTGAATCCAGACTGAAAAAAGATAACTCACTGATTACGATTTAAGCTCTTCATTAAATCGCTGTTCAGTTAAACAGTGGCCGCTTTGCAGCGCGCCATTATCCGTGTCTGCCGTTACCGGACCTGATGCTGCTGAGCAGGTCAGCCTGCTTGCATGTGTAGGTTCAAGCCAGCTGACGCATTGATTATGCAAAGGGCTTTTTTGTCAAAATTTTATCCGTTTCACAGTCTATTGATCAGCGCTCAAAAAAGTCGATGCTCTGATAAGAAAAGCCTGAACAGGTTTATAATAATGTTTTTGTCTCTTATAAATGACGGCATTTGATCTGGCTTTTGATCTATGACAAGGCACAAAAAACACATATCAACTAGCATAGTTATACTGAGGGGTTGTTTATTTTTTATTTAAACAGGAGACCTGTCATGAGCATGAATATGAGTGACATTACGCTTCATATAGATGAAAACACCAGCCATAATGACCGTGAAGAACTGCGTGATTCTATATTGAGCATGCCCGGCGTGATGGCAGCAGACTGTCATGATAATCAGCCGCACTTAATGGTTATCGAATATGATCCAGAGCGCGTCAATTCCAGCGAGTTTCTGGCCGCCGTCAAGCAAAAAGGCTTACATGCTGAGTTGATCGGGCTTTAACGACTGCCATAACACGGCCAGGCATACAGTCAATCAGCTCAGCCACAGCATCGCGGCAAATCGAGCCAGCAGCCCACAGCCTGAGGCGACCGGCAGTAGACTGCAAAATGAAAGACACAGGCTCGTGGCACTGTCATTGTTGTGTCAGGCAGCTTTTCATTTTACACCATAGCCGAGCCAGGCATCGGATGATAGCGAGGTCGGCAAATCAGGCAAGGCATTGGTCAGAAACTGCTTTGCAAT
>JAOUKT010000045.1 GCA_029882395.1 Gammaproteobacteria bacterium | reverse complement strand
GCGGAGATTCAATACGCAAAAGATCAGGGTGTGGATATTATTGGCGACATTGAATTATTTGCACAAAATGTGCAGGCACCCGTTATTGCGATCACCGGTTCAAACGGCAAAAGTACCGTGACAACATTAGTGGGAGAAATATTAGAAGCATCGGGATTAAAAGTGGCGGTCGGCGGAAATATCGGTGTGCCTGCACTGGATCTGCTGGATCAGGGGTTTGATGTTTTTGTTTTAGAGTTATCGAGTTTTCAGCTAGAAACACTTTACAGTTTAAAGCCGGTTGCTGCCGTGGTGCTTAATGTCAGTGAAGACCATATGGATCGTTATGATAGCTTTGATAGTTATATAGCGGCGAAACAAAGTATTTATATCAATGCAGAGCATTGCGTTATTAATCGTGATGATGAGATCGTTTCGAATATGCAGGCTGATCAGAATGTGCTTGGCTTTGGCCTGGAAAAAGCTCAAGAAAATGACTTTGCTTTACGCCGCATTGATGGCCAGAAATGGATCTGCAAAGGCAAGACGCCTTTGATAAATACGGCCGAGCTGCTGATTGGCGGATCGCATAATGTAGCAAATGTGATGGCGGCATTGGCTTTAGTAGAGAGCCTGGATCTTGAACAGGGAAAAGTACTGGGCGCTATTAAAAACTTTAGCGGGCTGCCGCATCGCATGCAGCGCATAGCGCTAAAGAACGGCATCTGCTGGTATAACGATTCAAAAGCTACCAATGTTGGTGCTGCGAATGCTGCTATTGCCGGTCTGACTGGCAAAGTGGTTTTAATTGCCGGCGGCGAGAGTAAAGAAGCCGATCTTGCGCCGCTAAAAAAACCTGTGCAGCAGCATGTAAAGTTAATGATTTTAATAGGCCGTGATGCACTGAAGATAGAACAGGTCTGTAAAGGTGTAACCAATATAATTCATGCCAGCTGCATGTATGAGGCAGTGGTCAAAGCAAATGAAGCGGCGCTGCCAGGCGATAACGTCTTACTGTCACCTGCCTGTGCAAGCTTTGATATGTTTGACAATTATCAGCACCGTGGCGAGGTCTATAATGCGGCTGTCAAGGCGGTGCTGGCATGAGTGTATTTATTGATTCATTAAACGCATCAGGCAAAACTGCCGCCGCTAAAAAAGATAAGCCTGTTGAATTTGATGTCAGGTTGCTGACCGTCGCCCTGATAATATTGTGTATCGGACTGGTTATGGTGTCGTCGGCATCGATCACAACGGCAGATCGTGCCTTAGGATCACCGTTTTATTATCTGCAGCGACAGTTGTTGTCGACCTTTCTGGGGCTGAGTGCGGCGTATGCGGTGACTAAAATCAGGCTGGTGTACTGGGAGAAGTCAGGCATGATTATGCTTGGGCTCGCAATGATTTTGCTGGTGCTTGTTTTAGTGCCCGGTATTGGCAATACCGTCAATGGCAGTACCCGCTGGATACCGCTGGGTATATTCAATTTACAGGTTTCTGAAGTCGCCAAGCTGTTTTTACTGATTTATACAGCAGGCTATCTGGTGCGGCATGGTAACGAGGTCAGGCAGTCGTTCTGGGGCTTCGTCAAGCCTATGCTTTTAGTCAGTGTGGCTTGCCTGTTATTGTTATTAGAGCCGGACTTTGGGGCCACGGTTGTGATTATGCTGGTTGTCATGGGCATGATGTATCTGGGTGGTGTGCGCTTTATACAATTTTTTGCACTGATTGTTTCTTTTGCCGGCGCAGCGGCCATTATTATTATGCTTTCACCCTATCGCATGCAACGGTTAACCGCTTTTGTTAATCCCTGGGCAGACCCCTTCGATAGCGGATTTCAACTGACACAGTCATTGATTGCAATCGGCCGGGGTTCCTGGTCAGGAACGGGTCTTGGTGGTAGCGTGCAGAAGTTATTTTATTTGCCAGAAGCGCATACCGATTTTGTATTTGCAGTTTACGCAGAAGAAACCGGCTTTATTGGTGTCATGTTGCTCATCACATTATTTATGTATCTTATTCTCAGGGCCTTTATCAATGGCCGCAATGCAGAAAAAAATGGCAACAAGTTCGCAGCTTTCACCGCCTATGGTATTGCAATCTGGTTAGGCCTGCAGGCATTTATAAATATCGGCGTGAACATGGGCGTGTTGCCTACAAAAGGCCTGACACTGCCACTGATGAGCTACGGAGGCAGTAGTCTGATCGTAAACTGCATTGCAATAGGCATATTAATACGCATCAGCATTGAAAATGCTTTGCATGGAAAACAGGCCATGAATAACGCCAGAAGCAGGAGGCTGCCATGAAAGCAACCGTATTGATTATGGCTGGCGGTACTGGCGGTCATGTGTTTCCGGCACTGGCCGTTGCAGAGCGCTTAAAAGAAAAAGGCGTGACGGTTGTATGGCTGGGTACAAAAAAAGGAATTGAAGCAAAAGTTGTTGTTGAGGCCGGCTACAAAATACACTGGTTAAGCGTCAGTGGCCTGCGAGGCAAAAATAAATGGTCATTAATATTCATGCCGTTTAAATTGATGTTTGCCTGTCTGCAGGCTTTATGGGTGATGATAAACGTCAAACCTGCCGCGGTACTGGGCATGGGTGGCTTTGCATCCGGGCCCGGCGGTTTAATGGCTTTTTTATGCCGTAAGCCATTATTAGTACATGAACAAAATGCCATACCGGGCATGACAAATACACTGCTGTCAAAACTGTCAGACGTTGTTATGGAAGCGTTTCCTCAAAGTTTCAGTATCAGTAAACCAGTGCAGTTAATAGGCAACCCTGTGCGCGCGAATATACTGGCTATCAGTGAGCCTGTTGAAAGATTAAAAAACCGGCAAGGCAAATTAAATATTCTGGTTGTTGGTGGTAGTTTGGGTGCTGCGGCCTTGAATAAAACACTGCCTGAAATGATGGCACTGAATAAAAACGCTGAGCAGTTAACTGTCTGGCATCAGACGGGTAACCGCAACTACGATGAAACGGTCGAAACATATAAAGCCTTTAATGTTGAGGCTCGGATCGGGGCGTTTATAGACAATATGGCCGAGGCCTATGAATGGGCAGATGTGGTAGTTTGCAGGGCAGGGGCGATGACGGTCTCGGAATTAGCGCAGGCGGGTGTCGCTTCAATATTAATACCCTACCCGTATGCAGTTGATGATCATCAGACAGCAAATGCCGCTTACCTGGTAGAGAACGGGGCTGCCGTATTACTGCCTCAATCAGAATTATCAGCAGAGCGACTGAGTCAGGAGCTTGCAACTTTAACACGTGAGAAAATAATGAAAATGTCAGTCGCAGCGCAAAAATGCGCAGCACCGGAGGCAGCAGAAAAAGTGGCTGCATTGTGTATGAAAGCGGGAGCATTGGTATGATTACTGATCACCCAATGAGAACGATTACGAAAATTCATTTTGTCGGCATCGGTGGTGCAGGTATGTCCGGCATTGCAGAAGTGCTGACCAATCTTGAATACGACGTTTCGGGATCGGACTTGAATGAAAATGTAGCGACGAAACGTTTACGTGAATTAGGTGCTGCTGTCACAATCGGCCATGCGGCTGAGAATATCCAGGACTGTGACGTCGTGGTCACATCAACCGCCGTCAACGAGAGCAATCCGGAAGTTGTTGCCGCCAGAGAAAAACGTATACCGATCATCCCGCGGGCTGAGATGCTGGCGGAATTGATGCGCTTCCGTTACGGCATTGCGGTGGCAGGTACCCATGGTAAAACCACAACAACCAGCCTGGTCGCCAGTATTCTTGCAGAAGCCGGACTTGATCCAACCTATGTTAT
The DNA here is from genome assembly GCA_029882395.1 of Gammaproteobacteria bacterium. Taxonomy (GTDB): domain Bacteria; phylum Pseudomonadota; class Gammaproteobacteria; order SZUA-229; family SZUA-229; genus JAUVDT01. The sequence goes on along the minus strand of JAOUKT010000045.1, from coordinate 22,150 downwards.
TGGTGGCAAATTAAACAGTTCGGCCAGTAATGCCCGTCTTGGTGCCAGTCGCTATCTGGTGGCAGAAGCCGATGAAAGTGACGCCTCCTTTTTGTATTTACAGCCAATGATGTCAGTGGTGACCAATATCGATGCGGATCATCTGTCGACATATGGTGGTGATTTTGAGGTTCTGAAGAAAACATTTATAGAGTTTCTACATCACCTGCCGTTTTATGGCCGTGCCATCATGTGTGTTGATGATGATGTGATACGCGATGTCTTACCACAGGTGACGCGCCCGGTTGTGACGTATGGTATTAAAAACGAAGCTGATGTTCAGGCTTCCAATGTAAGCTATGCGGCGATGCAAAGTCATTTTGATGTCTGTTTACCAGGACGGGATTCCAAAATCAGTGTGACATTGAGTTTGCCCGGTGAGCATAATGTTTTAAATGCACTGGCTGCAATCAGTATTGCTAATCAGCTGGGTGTTGATGATGAAGTCATACAAAGAGCGCTGACAGAGTTCCAGGGCATCGGACGACGCATGCAGCAGTACGGCGAAATTCAAACAGCTAACGGCGAGATTACACTGGTTGATGATTATGGTCATCACCCGACAGAAGTCAGTGCGAGTATTAAAGCAATTCGTACCGCCTGGCCAGAGCGACGCTTGGTCGTTATTTTTCAGCCGCACCGCTACAGCAGGACACAGGATTTATTTGAGGATTTTAGTCTGGTCCTGGCAGCAACAGATGTTCTGGTATTGTCAGAAGTTTACGCCGCTGGAGAAGCGGCTATTGCCGGAGCCGATGGCCGTTCACTTGCTGCTGCGATCAGGGCAAGAGGTCAGGTAAACCCGGTTTTTGTCGAGCATATTGAAGATGTGCCGGCGACGCTTGGAAATATTCTGCAGCCAAACGATGTGGTGCTGACGCTTGGCGCGGGAAGCGTCGGAGCAATAGCGGCCAGTTTGCCCGAGAAATTAGCAGTAAAGGATACAGCTGGATGATGGCAAGCAAGCCGGACAATCTGTTTACAGGCGAATTAAAATTTAATGAGCCAATGTCCAGGCACACCACCTGGAGAGTAGGCGGTGTGGCTGAACATTATTTTGTTCCGGCTGATATTAATGATCTGAGTCGATACCTGCAGTCACTGGGAAAAGATGAAAATATTTTCTGGCTTGGTCTTGGTAGTAATCTGCTGGTTCGTGATGGTGGTATCAAAGGCAGTGTGATTGCGACGGCTAATGCACTCGGCGGTATCGAAATGCTGGATAATAATATCATTGAAGTTGGCGCAGGCGTGCCTTGCGCTATTCTTGCAAGATTTTGCGCCAGGAATAATTTGATTAATGGTGAGTTTTTTGCCGGTATACCGGGTGTGGTGGGTGGCGCATTACGTATGAATGCCGGTGCGTTTGGTGGCGAAACTTGGGCGCATGTTGAAGAAGTTGAAACAATTAATAGAGACGGCTTGGTTAAATGGCGTGGCAGAGAAGATTACGAGGTGTCATATCGCAGTGTAAACGGCCCAGCTAATGAATGGTTTACGAAAGCGCGTTTTAAATTTGAAACCGGCGATGGTGAGCTGGCTGCACAGGCGATAAAACAATTATTATCAAAACGTTCTGCAACACAGCCAACCGGTACGGCAAATTGTGGTTCGGTTTTCAAAAACCCGGAGGCCGGCTTTGCAGCAAAACTGATTGAACAGTCCGGATTGAAAAATCACAGAATCGGTGGTGCGGTGGTTTCTGATAAACATACCAATTTTATTATCAATGATGGCACAGCGACGGCAGCCGATATAGAAACGCTTATTGATTATGTTCAGGATCAGGTTTTTAAAAAAACGGGTATAACTCTGTTGCCGGAAGTGCATATTGTAGGTGAGCGAAAAGATGACTGATCAAGCAAAACAATTTGGAAAAGTAGCCGTGTTGATGGGTGGCTGGTCAGCTGAGAGAGAAGTGTCGTTAAAAAGCGGTGATGCCGTGTTAGCGGCTTTAAAGAAGGCGGGCGTTAATGCCGCTGCTATTGATTTTAAAAGATACGACCCGGCTCAGCTAAAAGGTTTCGACCGCGTCTTTAATATTTTGCATGGCCGCGGTGGAGAAGACGGTGTTGTACAGGGTGTGCTGGAGTTTATGGGCATGCCTTATACCGGGTCCGGTGTTTTAGGCTCTGCGCTAGCGATGGATAAAATACGTACTAAAGAAATTTGGGCAAGCAAGCAATTACAAACACCGGCCTTCAGAGTGGTTAAAGATGTAGCTGAGTGTCTGTGTGCCATTGATGAACTTGGCCTGCCTGTTATTGTAAAGCCGGCACTAGAAGGCTCCAGTATCGGTATCAGTAAAGTTGTTGATAAAGCAGATGCAGAGGCGGCATTCAAGTTAGCTGAAGCCTGCAACAGTGAGGTTTTAATTGAGGCCTGGATTAACGGCGAAGAATACACGGCCTCGATAATTAACGGCCGGGTTCTACCGCTGATTAGATTAAAAACAGATAATCAATTTTATGACTATGATGCAAAATATTTATCAGACACAACCGAATACCTGTGTCCCTGTGGCTTGTCAAAAGAAAAAGAAGAACAAGTGGCGGCTATAGCTATGCAGGCTTTTTTAGCTATTGCCGGTAAAGGCTGGGGGCGGATAGACTTTATGCTGGATGCTGATCAGAATGCCTGGCTGATTGAGGCAAACACAGTGCCGGGCATGACCGATCATAGTCTGGTGCCGATGGCGGCGAAACAGGCAGGCTACAGTTTTGAAGAACTGGTTGTTGAAATATTAAAAACGTCACTGGAAGAACATGTTTAATCGGCTTAAAAAAAGAAAAAGGGTTTCTGCTATCAGACAGAATATTCTGCCAAAGACGAGAAATTCAAAAACAATAGTGTTTAGACTGCTGCTACTTTCGATGCTGCTTGCAGGTTCGTTTTATACGATCAATAAACTTTACATGGCACTGGAGTTGTTTCCGGTTGAACAGGTTCGTATTGAAGGTGAGTTTGAATATTTAGACAAAACGCTGATTGAAAAAAATATTGCAGGTTCCACCATAGGTGGGTTTTTTGATCTTGATATAGCGTCTCTAAGAGATGAGCTGATGAAGATGCAATGGGTCGAGGCCGCTTTTGTGCGTCGAGAATGGCCGGATACGGTTGTTATAAAAATAAAGGAAAAGAAGGCTGTCGCTAAATGGGGTTCGGCTGCTGTTTTAACCGCAGACGGGCGATTGTTTTACCCGCCTGAAATATCACAGGTGCAAGCTTTGGTTGAGCTAAGTGGTCCTGATAACCGGCATGAATTTGTCCTGTCAGAATTCAATAAAATTCAAAACTTATTAGTGCTGGCGGATATTAAAGTGATGTCGCTGTCACAGAATGAGCGCCGCTCCTGGCAAATGAAAGTTGAAGGAATTTCTATAAACCTGGGTCGCAAGAATATTTATAAAAAAATTGAAAGTTTTGCAGGGGTTTATGCTTCATTAATTAAGCCACAGGTTAATAAAATCAAACAGATAGACTTTCGATATACAAATGGCTTTGCGGTCGTTTGGGACACGGATTTAGCAGAAAATATGCGTATAAATAATGCAAACGTTTTAAATAAGAGTCAGATAAAAGCGGATTTAACCTTGATGATGGAGACGTATAGAAATGTCTAAAAGATCAGAAAAAAATATGATTGTTGGACTGGATATCGGTACCTCCAAAATTGTTGCAATCGTCGGTGAATATGATCCGGTTGCAGGCAGTGATGTTGAGATCATAGGCATCGGTTCGCATCCATCGAGAGGGCTTAAAAAAGGTGTTGTTGTCAATATCGAGTCGACTGTGCAGTCTATTCAGAGAGCGATTGAAGAAGCCGAACTGATGGCAGGCTGTCAAATTAACTCGGTCTATGCCGGTATTGCCGGCAGTCATGTCAAAAGCATGAACTCACACGGGATTGTGGCCATTAAAGACAGAGAGGTGACCGCAGGTGATCTTGACCGGGTTATTGATGCGGCGCGCGCGGTCGCTATTCCGGCGGATCAGAGGGTGCTGCATATTCTGCCTCAGGAATTCATCATTGATCAGCAAGAAGGTATCAGGGAGCCTATTGGCATGTCAGGTGTCAGGCTTGAGGCCAAAGTGCATCTGGTAACAGGCGCTGTTGGCGCGGCCCAGAATATTATCAAGTGTGTAAGACGTTGCGGTCTCGAGGTTGATGACATTATTTTAGAACAGCTGGCATCGAGTTATTCAATTTTGACTGATGATGAAAAAGAGCTGGGTGTTTGCATTGTTGATATTGGTGGTGGCACAACTGATATTGCGGTCTTTGCTGATGGTGCAATACGCCATACTGCGGTAATTCCAATCGCCGGTGACCAGGTTACCAATGACATTGCAGTGGCGCTGAGAACCCCGACGCAAAATGCTGAAGAAATAAAAATCAAATACGCCTGTGCCTTAAGGCAGCTGGCCAATCCGGAAGAAACGATAGAGGTGCCGAGTGTAGGTGAGCGACCTGCAAGGCAATTATCACGTCAGACGCTGGCTGAGGTGGTCGAGCCCAGGTATGAAGAATTATTAATGCTGGTCCAGGCTGAACTAAGAAAAAGTGGTTTTGAAGAGTTAATAGCGGCAGGTGTCGTATTAACCGGTGGCAGCTCAAAAATGGACGGGGTGGTTGACTTGGCCGAGGAGATTTTCCATATGCCAGTACGGCTCGGATATCCACAATATATTACAGGCTTGTCCGATGTTGTGAGAAATCCCATTTACGCCACAGGAGTTGGTCTGCTGTTATTCGGCCGGCACAATCGTGATAGCGGACAAGGTGGTTTTAGTGATGAATCTGGAATCAAATCTATCTGGAGCAGAATGAAAAGCTGGTTCCAGGGTAATTTTTAAAAATAAAAGTATTTATAAGTATTAAATTCGTGGTTACGGAGGAGTAAAAGCGATGTTTGAATTAATTGATTCGGTTAATCCAGGGGCAACCATCAAAGTCATAGGTGTTGGTGGCGGTGGAAGCAATGCAGTGATGCATATGGTTGAAAGTGGCATTGATGGTGTTGAATTTATCTGTGCCAACACCGACTCACAGGCTTTGCATAGCGCGGCAGGTGTGATGACCCTACAAATCGGCAGCAACATCACCAAAGGGCTGGGCGCGGGGGCGAATCCTGAGGTGGGCCGGCATGCGGCTCTGGAGGATCGTGAACGCATTCAAGAGGCAATTAATGGTGCGGATATGGTGTTTATTACCGCTGGAATGGGTGGTGGAACCGGTACCGGTGCAGCGCCCATAGTGGCTCAAATTGCACGTGAAATGGGTATATTGACAGTGGGTGTGGTGACAAAACCGTTTGGTTTTGAAGGCTCTGGTCGCAAAAAAGTGGCGGCCAGCGGCACTGATGAGCTTAGCAAACAGGTGGATTCATTGATAACGATACCCAATGATAAATTGCTAAGTGTCTTTGGGCGTGAGTTTGATTTGATGAATGCGTTTAAAGGTGCCAACGATGTATTGCACGGTGCGGTTCAGGGTATAACCGAACTGATCACACGCCCTGGCGTGATCAATGTGGATTTCGCAGATGTAAAAACAGTTATGTCTCAAATGGGGCAGGGCATGATGGGTAGTGGCCGTGCGTCCGGAGAGGATCGTGCAAAACAAGCCGCAGAAGCAGCTATAGCAAGCCCGCTGTTAGAAGACGTGAATCTGTCAGGTGCAAGAGGCATACTGGTCAATGTTACGGGCAGGGATCTAACATTGGGTGAATTTCAGGACATTGGCGACATTATTTCATCGTTTGCGTCCGAGGATGCAACCGTTGTAATGGGGACAGCGGTCGACGAGGCGATGGAAGATGAACTCAGAGTAACGGTTGTTGCAACCGGTCTGGGTGTTTCCAAACCACAGGTAAACCCGGTAAAAGTAGTGCCGCGTCATTCGGATGGAAATGTTAATTACGACGCATTGACGACACCGGCTATTGCAAGAAGACAGGCGACAGAGAAAGGCATTGAACTGCCTGATCATTATGACGGTGAAATTTTAGATATTCCAGCGTTCTTGAGGAAACAGGCGGACTAAATTGAAGTGACTAATGCATTCTATGAATGAGCTGCTTTACTGAAAAAACGGGATACCGGGCTTATCAGGCTTTATATCACGAGCAGAGTCAGGTATGATGGGCGCGTTGAGCTGGCTTGATTATGGTCTATGTCAAAGTTTTAGGTGTTTTTTTAGCATATGACGAAATGAATCATAGACCTGACTAAGTGTTTGTGCGGATACGTTTTTTTTTGAAAATTTGTGCCATAATAATTACCGTACAGTAAAGATATCTTGCAGTGGAGTAGGTAGTTAAGTGATAAAACAGCGAACATTGAAGAATGTGATTAGAGCAACCGGTATTGGTTTGCATACTGGTGAAAAAGTATATTTAACACTTCGTCCTGCTGCGCCGGACACGGGTGTGGTTTTTAGGCGTATAGATTTAGAACAGCCAGCCGAAATAATGGCGACAGCTGAAAATGTTAGTGATACGACACTGTCGACAACCCTGTCTAATGGTGATGTTCGTGTTTCAACCGTAGAACACCTTTTATCCGCTATGGCTGGTCTGGGTATTGACAATGCTTATGTTGATCTGAGTGCAGCCGAAGTGCCGATAATGGATGGCAGCTCTGGTCCGTTTGTCTTCTTATTGCAATCTGCAGGCATTGTTGAGCAGGAAGCGCCTAAACGTTTTATCCGAATTGTAAAACCCGTGATTATCGAATGCGATAATAAATGGGCTCGTTTCGATCCATTCGATGGTTTTAAGGTCAACTTCAGTATTGATTTTAATCACCCTGTTTTTAATGGCTCACCCAGTGCCGCTGAAATTGATTTTTCAACGACTTCATTTGTGAAAGAAGTTAGTCGTGCAAGAACCTTTGGTTTTATGAGTGACTTAGAAAAGCTGCGGGCTCAAAATCTGGCATTAGGTGGCAGCATGGATAATGCCATCGTCGTTGATGAATACAGAGTGCTAAATGAAGATGGTTTGCGTTACGAAGACGAGTTCGTCAAACATAAAATTCTTGATGCCATTGGCGACCTGTACTTACTGGGGCATAGCCTGATAGGTGCTTTTTCAGGTTATCGCTCGGGCCATGCGCTGAATAATAAATTAATAAAAGCACTGGTTGCTGACGAGTCTGCCTGGGAAGAAGTGACTTTTGAGGGCGAAGAAGCCACTTCTCCAATATCCTATGCTCAGCCGGTTCAAGCTTATTGAGTTGATTTGGTAGACAGACGCAGTAGAGAGTTTTTTAGATCTTCATCAGCTATTGAATTAGCCGTTTGACGTATCAGACTGGCAGAGTCATTAGAGAGAGAAGGTTTGTATTTAGGTGGTCTGGGTTTAGATTGCACAGGCTGCTCAAATTTAATTTTTAAAGCACTGACAGGGGATTTTAGCTCTTTTTCCAGGCTGGCTATAATGGTTTTATGCTGTGTGCGTAAACGAGCAGCCCAGACAGGAGAGTCAACTATCAGTACGAGTACTTGATTGGCGTAATTTGCTGCTTTAATATGTGAATGCGATGCTGCCGGTAATAAGGGTAGAATTAGCGCATTCAACTTATCGAGTAACTGGCTTTTTTCTGTTATACGAGCGGTCATGAAGTGATTAATTGAATGCATAGTTTAATGTGTTCATAAAGTTAAAAATAAATATTTATGCAGTATATAATGCATAAATGACAACATCATTCTACAAGATACTTAAATTATGAATATAATTTTATTAACAAAATTTCGCGGTCGGCCATGCAGGGTGCAAATTGATCACCCGTTTCAGCTGTCTATATTAAGTATGTTTCTATTCATGTTTATGGGGGTTGCAGGCTTTATAGGCTACAAAACCGGTATCAGTGTCAAAGATGATAATCAAATTACAGTTATTTATGATCAGCTGACGCAGCAAAGAGAAGACATCGGTGAAGCTCGGCTCAATACTCAGGCTGAGCTGGATGCACTGGTCAGGCGTTCAGGCCAGTTGCAGGCGCATGTTATCCGCTTAAATGCGCTGGGCCAGAAGGTTATGAAACTGGCGAAAATGGATCCTGAGGAGTTCGATTTTGCTAATCCTCCTGCCATTGGTGGCCCTGTCGAAGAAGACTCAGGCACTAAAATCAATTTTAATGGTGTCATTGACGAGATGTTCACTGTATTGGATGATCGCGAGCAGCAGCTAACGGTGCTAGAAAACGTGCTTATGACTACCCACATGGCCGAAGAGGCATCTCCGGAAGGTCGGCCGATTAAGCGTGGCTGGATTTCTTCGTTTTTCGGAATGCGAACTAATCCGTTTTCAGGTAAATCTGAAATGCACAAAGGTATGGATTTTGCCGGAAAGATGGGTAGCAAGGTCTATGCTGTGGCCGGTGGCGTAGTGACCTGGTCGGGTCCTCGTTATGGTTATGGTAATCTTGTAGAGATCAGTCATGGCAACGGTTATGTAACACGCTATGGGCATAATGCCAGTAATATCGTTGTTGTAGGTGAGGCCGTGAAAAAAGGACAGATTGTCTCTCTAATGGGATCAACCGGCCGGTCTACTGGTCCTCATGTTCACTTTGAGGTACTCAAAAAAGGCAAGCGCGTAGATCCTCTGAAGTTTGTGCAAGCTCGAAACTAACGTTTAACGCCAGGGACGGCGTTTAAAGTCTATTTAGCTTTGTATCCATAGATTTTCTGTCTACACCCAGTTTTCTCCCTCTCTGTCACAATCTAAGACAAATTTTATCTTATCCTGAGGCATAAACTCAGGCATAATATGCTGGTTATAAAAAACATAGATTAACGCGCAGCTCGTGTGCAAGCTATTGATTCTTCTATCGATATAAAACTGTTCGTACATAGGTGACGATTCTGGATTCCATTATTGTTATTTGGATTGATGATCAACATCAGCGTTTAATGAAGTGATATAAAGAGCTGTGACGTTATAGAAGGTTATATTATGCCGGCTTTTCCCAGGTCTGCGTTTGGTTGTATTGTGGGCACGTTAACGTCAATTTAACTGAAAAGTATGGCATTAATATCAGTATTTTTATTTTAAGGGTGTTTCAATGATAAGTAAGCTTGTACGTAAAATAATTGGAAGTCGAAATGACAGACAGATTAAGCAATACTGGAAAGTCGTTGAAAAAATTAATCTCCTTGAAAGTGATTTTGAAAAGCTTACAGACCAGGAATTAGCAAATAAAACAGTTGAATTTCGCCAGCGGCTAACTAAAGGCGAAGACCTTAAGGCATTATTGCCAGAAGCGTTTGCAACGGTGCGTGAGGCCGGCAAGCGTGTTATGGGGATGCGGCATTATGATGTACAGCTGATCGGCGCCATGGTTTTGCATGATGGAAAGATATCTGAAATGCGCACGGGTGAAGGTAAAACACTGGTAGCGACGCTGACGGTTTATCTTAATGCGCTGGAAGAAAAAGGTGTTCACGTTGTCACTGTCAATGACTACCTGGCCAAGCGTGATTCTGAGTGGATGGGTAAGCTATACAATTTCCTGGGTTTAAGTGCCGGCGTTGTTGTCAGTGAGATGGATTCACTGGCGCGCAAACAAGCCTATGCCGCGGATATTACATATGGAACCAATAATGAGTTCGGCTTTGATTATTTGCGTGACAACATGGCTTTTACCGCAGACGAAAGAGTTCAGCGTGGATTGAACTACGCTATTGTCGATGAGGTTGACTCCATATTAATTGACGAAGCAAGGACACCTTTAATTATCTCCGGGCCAACGAATGATAATTCCGAGCTCTATCAGGTGATGAATAAGCTGGTTCAGCTGCTTGAGAAGGGTGAAGAGGCAAAAGAAGAAGGTGGTGAGTCTACGGGTGACTTTACGGTTGATGAAAAATCAAAGCAGATTCACCTGACTGAGCAAGGTCATGAAAAGATTGAGCAGCTGTTAATTAAAGAAAAAATTCTGCCAGCTGATGAAAGCTTATACAGTGCTGCTAATATAAATCTGGTTCACTATATCAATGCGGCAGTTCGTGCCCATGCTATGTACCAGAAAAATGTTCAATATATTTTGCAGAACGATGAAGTTGTGATTGTCGATGAGTTCACCGGGCGCACAATGCCGGGAAGGCGCTGGTCAGAGGGACTTCATCAGGCGGTTGAAGCCAAAGAAGGCGTGCTTATCCAAAATGAAAACCAGACACTGGCTTCAATAACATTTCAGAATTATTTTCGCCTCTACAATAAACTGGCAGGCATGACAGGTACGGCAGATACCGAAGCGTTTGAGTTCCAGTCAATATACAACCTCGAAGTCATTATAGTGCCGACAAATGTTGAGGTTGCCCGAATAGATTATACCGACCTGGTTTACTTAAATCATGAAGACAAGTTTCAGGCCATTGCAGAAGATATAAAAGACTGTGTGGCGAGAAGACAACCTGTTCTGGCGGGTACCGCTTCTATCGAAGCCTCTGAATTATTATCAAAATTATTGGATCAGTTAAAGATCAAACATGAAGTTTTAAACGCAAAGCAACATGAGCGAGAGGCCCATATTATTGCTCAGGCAGGTCAGCCGGGTGTGGTTACCATTGCAACTAATATGGCGGGGCGCGGAACCGATATTGTGCTTGGCGGAAATCTCGATTTTGAACTCGCCGAGTTAGGCGATAAGGCAAATGTTGAAGAACAGACGGCTAACTGGCAAAAAAGGCACAATGAAGTGCTGGCTGCTGGGGGGCTGCATGTTATTGGCTCTGAGCGCCATGAGTCACGCCGAATAGACAACCAGTTACGCGGTCGTGCCGGACGACAAGGCGATGCCGGATCATCAAGATTCTATCTGTCATTAAATGATGACCTTATGCGCATCTTTGCATCAGACAGAGTGGCCGGAATGATGCAAAAGCTGGGCATGGAAAAAGGCGAAGCAATAGAGCATCCCTGGGTCAGTCGTGCTATCGAGAATGCTCAGCGGAAAGTTGAAGGTCACAACTTCGATATGCGTAAACAACTGCTTGAATATGATGATGTGGCTAATGATCAGCGTAAAGTTGTTTATGAACAACGCAATGAACTGATGGACCAGGAAGACGTTAGTGATATCGTGACTAACATTCGGGCAGACATCGTCGACAATGTATTCAGTGCCTATGTTGCACCGGGCAGTGTTGATGAGCTATGGGATATTGCCGGTTTAGAAGAAGCGCTGGAAACTGAATTTGGACTTAAGCTCCTGCTACAAGAGTGGTTAGAGCAAGATGATGAGCTCGATGAAGCGGCCTTGCGTCGTAAGATTTATGAAGAGCTGACAAACGCTTACGAAACCAAAGAGCAGGCTGTTGGTAGTGAAGTGCTTCGACGTTTTGAAAAATATATCATGCTTCAGGTATTGGATAGCCACTGGAAAGATCATCTGGCGGCGATGGACTATTTACGCCAGAGCATAGGCCTGCGTGGTTATGCGCAGAAAAATCCAAAACAAGAATACAGACGTGAATCTTACGAGATGTTTTCACAAATGTTAGACCAGATTAAACAGGAAGTGATTTCGGTTTTATCTAAAGTTCAGATCCAGACTGAGTCGGAAGTCACTGAGCTCGAACGCAGCCAGCAACATGATGAAAACATGGTGTTTGCACATGATCAGGCTGAAAATGCGATACAAGCTGGCGCATCGGCTCCGGGTGATGAAAAAAGTCAGCCCTTTGTCAGAGAGAAACAGAAGTTGGGCCGCAATGAACCTTGCTGGTGCGGTTCGGGTAAAAAATTCAAACAATGCCATGGTAAGTTAAATTAAACAATGACTGTCAATCTTAATGAAGCCACTCATCTTGCTGCCGTTAAAGGTATCAGGTTAGCTGCTGGTGCATCTGGGATAAAGAAAAATAACACTATCGACCTCGTACTCATCGAGATAAGTGAAGGGGCATCGTGCGCTGCTGTGTTTACACAAAACCGGTTTCGTGCGGCACCGGTTATTATTGCAGAACAACATTTATCTGAATCCAGTCCGCGTTTATTACTGATCAACTCCGGTAATGCAAATGCGGGCACGGGTGAGTCAGGCTATCGTAATGCGTTACTGACCTGCGAGTTAGCCGCAGATGTGCTGGGTTGCAAGAAACAACAGGTATTACCTTTTTCAACCGGTGTTATTGGTGAGAACCTGCAGGTGGATTGTTTTGAAAAATCATTACCTGAGTTAGTCAGTCAATTAGGGTCAGACAACTGGTTAATGGCTGCCAAAGGTATTATGACTACAGACACTGTGCCAAAAGGTATCACTCGAGAAATCCAGATTGATGAAGAAACAATCACAATTACAGGTATAGCTAAAGGCTCGGGCATGATCAAGCCTAATATGGCAACGATGCTGTCATATATTGCAACCGATGCAAAAATTTCAGCTGATTTGTTAACAGAGTGTTTAAAAACATCGGTCGAATACTCCTTTAATTCAATTACCGTCGACGGTGATACGTCGACGAATGACAGTTGTGTATTGCTGGCGACCGGGCAGACAGATGCTGCAGAAATAAAAAAATCATCAGCCGGTTTTAGCGTTTTTATGCAAGCGTTAGCTGAGGTAATGCAGACTCTTGCGCAGTCGATAATTCGCGATGCTGAAGGCATTACCAAGTTTGTTGAAATTACAGTCTGCAATGCTGTGTCTTATGATGATGCAAAAACGGTTGCATATACCGTCGCGCATTCACCATTAGTAAAAACAGCCCTGTTTGCAAGTGATCCCAACTGGGGCAGAATACTGGCGGCGGTTGGTCGTGCAGAAATAGACAAAATAGAGGTCGATCAGCTGTCTATTTATCTCGACGATGTTTGTATTGTTGAAGAGGGTGCGCGTGCTGGCAGTTATACCGAAGCGGCAGGACAGCGGGTGATGAATGAGTCAGAGATTAAAATAACGATTGATCTTGCAATGGGGGATTGCCAGGCAACAGTCTGGACATCCGATTTATCCTACGACTACGTCAAGATTAATGCGGAATACCGCTCGTAATAATGACGCTTGCTGTTCAGGTGGCTGTTGCTGTAATTATTAATTCAGACAATCAGGTACTGATCAGCAAGCGCGCCTCAGACGTGCACCAGCCTGACTGCTGGGAATTTCCTGGCGGTAAAGTGGAATCAAATGAAAGCGTTGCCAGCGCTTTAGTCAGGGAGTTAAAGGAAGAGCTGGGTATTGAAATACTGGAATATAAATACCTGATGTCAGTGCCGTATGATTATGGTGATAAAAAAGTTTGCCTGCAAACCTACCGTGTTTCAAAATATTCTGGTCAGGAACATGGCTGTGAAAAACAGCCCATTAAGTGGGTGGATATCGACGAGTTATCTACTTATCAGTTTCCAGAAGCCAATATTGCCATTCTCAGCTGTTTAAACTTGCCTGACATGATTCAGATTACAGGGCATTTCTCAAACCTGGAGGAGCTGCTTAATAAAAGTAAAAGCTGCATTGACAAGGGCGTGAGCATGATCCAGTTCAGGGCCCATCAGCTAGATGATGAAAGCTATCGCCATCACGCTGAGTGCTTGCTGAATTTATGTCATCAGCATCAAGTAAAACTAATACTCAACCGGGCGATAGATGTGGCGGCGGCTATCAAGGCAGACGGCATTCATCTAAACCGTTTTGAGCTGATGAAATATCAACAAAGGCCCTGTGCAGAGCAGCTTTCTTTGTCGGCCTCCTGTCACAACATAAAAGAATTAAAGCAGGCTGAGGCCTTATCCGCTGACTTTTGTTTATTATCCCCTGTTAAAACAGCAAGAAGTCATGAAGCCGGTGTCAGCCTCGGCTATGAAAAGTTTGCGGAACTGGTCGCGTCCTGTTCTGTTCCTGTCTATGCCTTAGGCGGCATGCAGCTCAGCGATATTGAGCGGATAAAGCGAGCAGGCGGTTTTGGCATAGCCGCAGTATCCGGGAACTGGTGATGAAATATATAACGCCGGTATCTGTCATCGCCATTATCGCATTATCAGCTATTGTATTCGGACGATTTTACCTGAAAAACAATATCATCGAAAACACGCCTGTCGATTACTCTGAGTGCCGGCTACTGGATGCGGGCTGTTTAATACGTATTGGCAAAGCGAGCTACGCTGTCTCGATCGAAGGTGAGGTAAAACCATTGCAGCCATTTTTTGTTTTAATCGGAGATAAAGACAATGCTATCGTTAAGGCCGAACTCAATCTAAAAATGAAAGCCATGGATATGGGGCAGAATAAATTTAACTTTAAGCCGACTGCACAAAACAGCTGGCGATCAACAGTGATTGTGCCAGTCTGTACCACAGGCAAAAGAGAGTGGCTTATTGAGTTGACTATAAGCGATCAGACAATGACCCGCGTGACGGTCTTTGAAGTCAGTATTTAAGGCCATTTTTGGCCGCTAGATACAGCACTTGCATAATATGAACGAGACATTGTCGCTGACTTGTTCGGGTGTTGAGTAATAGCCATTTGTGCTGAGAAAGCGTATTGAGAAGCGGTGTTTGCCGGCGCTGATTTCAGGAAAATAGTTGGCCGTATCGGGTACGGCTACCCGAATCAGTTGATAGGGTTTGGCTAATTCAAGGTTGTCCTGGTAAAAACCATGTTCTGCATTATGTTCAATATTTTCCCCGCTATCCCGAATTGTTTTCACGATTAGTTTAATGGCGTTTTGTAACGGCTCAAATACTGATATCCACTCGGCCAACTGCTGTAAACGATTGTCTGATGACTGATTTATCCACTGTAAGTAGACGGGCGAATCAAAATTACCACTGCTACCGGGTAAGATACTTTTTTGTGTTGCAGCATTTAGAATAATGTTTTGTTGCAGGTTATTGCCGATCACGCCACTGAAACTATGCAGTTCTGCAATCAGTTGTTTGATCTGTTCGAGTAACTTTAATGACTGCTTTTCGTTAACCTGCGATTGTGAAAGCAATCCGGTTATAGTCTTCTGATGGCGTTCCAGTTCCTTGATCGCCTCAAGTTTAATATCTGTACGGTTGGTGAAAGACAGTATGTCGTTAATAACATTGACAGCATTTGTATTATCCCAGACGCTTTTGGCTTTTGAGAAATATGTTAACTGGTCAAATAACAGATCAAGGCGCATCAGTGAACGCACGCGCTTATTTAGGGGTTGCTCGAATATCTGGTAATCTTTCACGGGGGGTTAAGTCTTGAATAAAAAGAGTGTTTATAGCTTATTACTAAGCCTGAGGCAATATTTTTTAAGCGTTATATAGCTTCGCTGTTGTTTGCAAGACTCAGGTATTTTTCATGTAATTGTCTGATGCTGGTTTGCAGTGAATCAAGTGTGCTGTTATTGCTAATTACATCGTCAGCCAGCTGATTTCTTTTATCCGAGGAGATCTGGTGGTTCATAATCGCTTCAATATCGTCTTCACTGCGCTGATCCCTTTCGATAACACGGTCAATGCGCAGCTTGTCAGGGCAGTCAACGGCCAGCGTTGCGTTAAAGCGGCTCTGGTGATTTCCTTCAAACAATAAGGGGACGACGATGATGCAATACGGAGAGCTTGCCGTGCTAACTTGTTGCTCTACAATCAGCCAGATCAGTGGGTGTATTATGTGCTCAAGCAGGCGCTTTTTTTCAGCTGAATTAAAGACAATACGGGCCAGTTTTTTTCTGTCGATGGTTTGGTCATCAGCAACTATGTCAGGCCCAAAAGCATCGATGATGGCGGCATATGCCGGGCCATCCGGCTGGCTGATCTGGTGAGCGATAAGGTCTGTATCAATCACGGCAATATTATATTTTGAGAACATATCGGCGACGGTTGATTTGCCGCTGCCAATGCCACCGGTTAAGCCAACCCTGAACATTATTTGGCAAGATACCAGCTGATGATCTGATCGCCCCAGACCATGCTGATCCAGCCGGCAAGTGCCAGGTAGGGGCCAAACGGAATAGGTGTGTCTCGCTGGTGTTTTGTCAGTGCAATCATCAATATACCAATGACGGCACCTGTTGCCGAAGAAAGAATGATGACAAGAGGCAGTTGTTCCCAGCCAAACCAGGCACCAAATAAGGCCAGTAATTTAAAGTCGCCGTAGCCCATGCCTTCTTTGCCGGTGAGTAGCTTAAACAGCTGATAGACCGACCAGAGTACAAGATAGCCGGCTACAGCACCGATAATGCTACTGACCGGGTCAGTGAAAACAGCCAAAAGACTGATGATTAGACCCAGCCATAAAACTGGCAGCGTAATATCGTCAGGCAAAATTAATTTGTGCAGGTCTATCACTGACATCGCAATCAGCGACCAGGTCAGTATCAGGCCAAACACGGTTTGCAGGGAAACACCAAAGCGCAATGCGATAACAAGTGACAAGGCCGCGGTGAGTAGTTCAACCAGGGGGTATTGAATAGAAATGGGGCTTTGGCACTGGCTGCAGCGGCCCTTCAGTAACAGGTAGCTGATAACAGGTATGTTTTGCCAAATTCTGATTTTATGCTGGCAGTGCGGGCAGCTGGAAGCCGGTGTTGAAAGCGTTATTGGCGCTTCTGTTGGCTGATCGAGTGCCAGTAAGTCGCGGCACTGGCTTCTCCAGTCCTTTTCGAGCATTAACGGTAGCCGGTAGATGACGACATTGAGAAAACTGCCGATACTTAAACCAAGAAGCACAATGAAAGTATAAAACACAGTGCTGTGTTGCTGAAAAAAATCAATCATGCTCACATTTAATCCTGGTCTATATTGCGCCGCCCATCTTGAAGATAGGCAGGTACATGGCAATGACTAAACCACCGATAATAATAGCAAGGAAGACCATGATCATCGGTTCCATCATCGCGGTTAATGAGTCTACGGCATTGTCGACCTGTTCTTCATAATAATCGGCGACTTTGCTTAACATATCATCAAGCGCACCCGATTCTTCACCAATGGCCACCATTTGCACGACCATGTTAGGAAACAGGCCCGATTGTTGCAAACTGATTTGTAACTGTTGCCCCGCTGCAATGTCGTCACGAATACGCAAAATGGCTTTGCTGTAGATTCGGTTACCTGCTGCGCCGGCAACCGAGTCCATGGCTTCAACTAATGGCACGCCGGCAGCGAACATGGTGGATAAGGTTCTGGCAAAGCGGGCAATCGCCGATTTGTTGGTCAGTTCACTGATGACCGGCGCTTTAAGAATAAAACCATCAAACCAGAGATTAAAGGCTTCGGAGTTTTTCTTCAGTGATTTGATGCCATAAAAAGTAGCGCCAATGGCAGCAAAAATAAGGTACCAGTTGGCTATGAAACCATCAGATAAACCAACAACAAACTGGGTAAAGACCGGTAACTCTGCGCCAAAGCCTTTAAACATATCAGCGAATACGGGCACTACAAACATTAAAAGTATGGCGGTAACCGCGAAGGCGACGACCAGAACGGATACGGGATAGACCAACGCTTTTTTGATTTTAGCTTTAAGGGACTCGGATTTTTCTTTATAAGTGGCAATTTTTTCCAGCAAAGTTTCCAGAGCACCGGCCTGCTCACCGGCATCGACCAGGTTACAAAATAAGTCATCAAACTGATCAGGGTGTTTTTTTAATGCCTGGTGGAAAGTGCCACCGGCCTCAACATCCGATTTTATCTGCAGGATCAGTGAGCGCATGCTCGGGTTGTCATGGCCTTCGCCAACAATGCCAAATGCCTGTACTAATGGCACACCGGCTTTGAGCATGGTTGCCAGCTGGCGACTGAAGACAGCAATATCACCGGGGGTAATTTTTTTAGCGCCACCGCCAAATAATGGCTGGGGTTTCTTTTTGACTTTCTTTGGGATAATGCCTTGTTTGCGTAAACTGGCTTTAATCAGGTCGGCACTCAGCGCCGATTCTTCACCCTTGATTTTACGGCCTTGTTTATTGATGCCTTCCCATGCAAACTGGACTTTTTTCGCCGCCTTTATTTTCTTTTTCGCCATGTCTTAATCCTTGGTCACGCGGTTCAATTCTTTCAAGCCCATCACACCGGCTTTAACTTTTTTAAGGCCGGAGCGCCGCAGATCATCGATGCCTTCTTTTTCAGCCTGCGCGGCCAGATCCATGGCGTTGCCGTTCTGCATGATAATGCGGCCCATTTCTTCCGAGATCGGCATCACCTGGTAAATACCAACACGGCCTTTATTGCCGTCGTCACATTGCTCGCAGCCCACTGCTTTATAAATAGTCAGGCCTGCGGCTATATCGTCTTCGGTAAAACCTTCTTCTAACAGGGCTTCTTTGGGTAGTTCATCCACTACCTTGCACTCCGGGCATAATTTGCGCCCCAGACGCTGCGCGATAATCAGGTTAACTGCCGAGGCAATATTAAACGGCGGCACGCCCATATTGATCAGCCGAGCCAGGGTTTGTGGCGCATCATTGGTATGCAGTGTCGACATCACCATGTGCCCGGTTTGGGCGGCTTTAATCGCAATTTCTGCGGTTTCAAGGTCACGGATCTCACCGACCATTACAATATCAGGGTCCTGACGCAAAAAGGCTCGCAGTGCAGTGGAAAAGGTCAGCCCCACCTTGGTATTAACATTGACCTGGTTAATACCCTCAAGGTTAATCTCAACCGGGTCTTCAGCGGTTGAAATATTGGTATCTTCAGTATTGAGAATATTCAGGCCGGTATAAAGTGAAACGGTTTTACCGCTGCCGGTAGGGCCGGTGACTAAAATCATGCCGTAAGGGTTGGCCAGTGCATCCAGATAAAGCTGTTTCTGGTCTTCTTCATAACCCAGTGCATCAATGCCCAGCTGAGCGCTGGATGCATCCAGAATACGCAGTACAATTTTTTCACCGAACAGGGTAGGGCAGGTATTGACACGAAAATCAATCGAACGGCTTTTGGAGATGTTCATCTTGATACGGCCATCTTGCGGAATGCGTCGTTCTGAGGTGTCCATCTTTGACATGACTTTAATACGAGCGGTGATACGCGGCGCCATGTTTAAAGGCGGCGAGGCCACTTCCCTTAAAATGCCGTCAATACGAAAACGCACGCGGTAACGTTTTTCATAAGGCTCAAAATGTAAATCAGAAGCTTTTTTATTAATCGCATCAAGAAACACCTTGTTCACAAAACGCACAACCGGTGTATCATCAATATCACTGGTATCGGCTTCTTCTTTCGAGTGCTCGTCTTCATCGGAGAACTCGACATCATCCAGATCCTCGTCCATCAGGTCTTCCATGCCTGTGTCACGGGTGTCGAGCATTTTATCGATTAACGCGTCCAGTTTATCAATCTCACAGAGTATGGCTTCGGTATTGGTGCCGCTCTGGAACTTGATTTCTTCGAGTGCAATCTGGTTAGCCGGGTCGGCAATGCCGATATAGAGGCGATTGCCGCGTTTAAATAACGGCAGTGCATGGTGTTTCTGGATCAGTTTTTGATCAACGATATCAAGCGGCAGGCTTTCCTGCTCAATCACCGACAGGTCAATTAACGGAATGCCAAATTCCTGAGAGGCCGCGACGGCGATTTTTTGAGCGGACAGTGCGTTATTGGCCACTAACTGTTTGATAAAGGAGTGTTTTTCTTTTTCAGCCTGCTGCTGCACGCTGATGGCGGTTTCTTCCGAGATGAGGCCATCAAGAATCAGTTTGCGCGCAAGACCGGTTAATTTGGGTGCTGTAGCCATTGTTTTTATTTTTTCCGTTTAGCTACGCAAGAGTATAGTTGATTTTTTTGTTAAAAAAACGGCCTAAGTTATACAAATTTATAATTATTTTTATTTTAAATGTATAGTATCGGAAGTTAGTGTATATCTGGTTGTTTATTTAGTTACTGAGTATGAATTTATTTGTGCATAAAAAAAGAGGCTCAAATCGAGCCCCTTTATTATTTAGTTAGTAGTCGACTAGCTAGTGATTAATTATCAGCTAAGTCGAATCCAACAGAGGTACCGCTAACTCGCCATAATACTCGACCACCAGGGCCTTCTACAAGTTCTGGAGTCAGGATATAAGTCAGTGTAGCTGAATCATTAGGGCCGTAACGACCGCCACCGGTTGAAGTTGCAGTGATAACACCGTTAGCAGCAGTTGTAATACTTGTTAAATCATTTGTACCATCATTATCAAAGTCGATTAGACCTGCATCAGCAGGAATTCTTCCTAAGCGACCATTCCATGCAGTAAGAGCTGTTCCACCAATACATGCAGCAGCTGGTATATTTGGTGTGGCACCTGTACCGCCTTCTTCTTGTGCACATAATTCAACACCAACTTTATAATCACCAGCAGCTAATGAAGTAACTTCTTTATAAGTGGTCTTACTAATAAAGTCTTGGTACTGAGGAATCGCGATGGACGCCAGAATACCGATGATCGCAACCACGATCATCAGTTCGATCAGGGTAAAACCTGATTGTACTTTTTTTGCAATGTGCATGTTGTTTCTCCGGGAGATAGTTATGTTTGTTTTGAAACCTTTGAGGTTGCGAAATAGGTAGCAGGCTTTGTGCCAACTAGAAAATGTTTTATTAATTTATCTAAATTCAAGGGTTTATGAGACTTATGATAAAAAGCAGAGAAACGGTATTAGCTGATTGAATTGCAAAATTGTCACAATCTGACAATTATGTCAGCATCTGACTGTTAGAATATAAGGAAGTTTTAATTTGGATGTCGTAGGTTGTAAGTCGTAAGTCAAAAGTCAAAGGACTTACGACTTACGACTCAAGACTGTGTCTTTCTCATTCGATCTGCATTTTTTCCATGCGGTATCTTAACTGGCGCAAGGTAATGCCGAGAATTTTTGCCGCCGCCGTCTTGTTCCAGCGAGCGTCTTCCAGCGCTTTGGTGATGGCCTGTTTTTCCAGCTGTTGCAGTGAGGGGCTGTTAGTGTTGTCAGCACTGAGTGTTGCGGGCGCTGTTATGGTTTTATCCGGCTGTGGCAGGTTCAGGTCTTGACGCAGGATGCTGTTATTTTCGGCCAGTGCGATGGCGCGTTCAAGAATGTTCTCAAGTTCACGTATATTGCCGGGGTATGAATAGGAGAGTAACGCGTCTAACGCATCTGCGGTAAGGCGAGGTTCAGGGATGCCTAATTTGGCACTGAGTTTTTTGATTAAGGCCTTTGCTAGTAACGGTATATCACTGATTCGGTCTTGCAGGCTGGGGATTTCCAGCTCAATGACGTTGATGCGATAAAATAAGTCCTGCCTGAACTGGGCTTTTTCCACCATCTCGGCCAGATTTTTATGGCTGGCACTGAGAATGCGCACGTCGACGGCCGATTCCTGCTGCGCGCCGATCGCGCGTACGGCTTTTTCCTGTATCGCCCGCAACAATTTGACTTGCATGTGCAGCGGCAGTTCCGCGACTTCATCGAGAAACAAGGTGCCACCATTGGCAACCTGGAAAAGCCCTTGTTTGTCGCTGCTGGCGCCGCTGAAGCTGCCTTTCATATGGCCAAAAAACTCACTTTCCATCAGTTCGGCCGGGATCGCGCCACAGTTGACGGCTACAAAATGGGCTTCTTTGCGTGGCCCTTCTTCATGAATCATGCGCGCGGCCAGTTCTTTGCCGCTGCCGGACTCACCATGGATAAAAACCGGTGCCTGACTGCGGGATAATTTGCTGATTTTTAGAATCAGGTTTTTTATCGCTGGTGACTCACCTAACATTTTTTGGGGCTGACTTGCAGTGTCTGATGCGTTAAGCGGCGAGCCGGTTTTCGACGATGGCAACTTGATCGCTGAATTAACCAGATTTCTCAGGATATTGATATCCAGCGGTTTGGAGACAAAATCAAAGGCACCGGCTTTTAACGCGCTGACCGCCGATTCCATATTGCCATGGGCGGTAATCACCGCGATCGGTAAATCGGGCCGGGTTTTCTGGCTGTATTCTACCAGCTGAATGCCGTTGCCATCCGGCAGTTTCATATCGGTCAGGCATAAATCAAAATGCTGGCTGTCGATGAGCTGGACCGCATCAGCATAATTTAGTGCAGAGCTGGATGCCAGGCCCATGCGGCCGAGCGTGATTTCTAATAACTCACAGATATCCGGTTCATCGTCAACAATCAGCACATGTTTAGTATTCATATTAATCGCTGGTTTCCGGATTGATGACTGTCTT
>JAOUKT010000091.1 GCA_029882395.1 Gammaproteobacteria bacterium | reverse complement strand
GCGCCCTATTTTTCTACTCTATACACCCAGCTAAGGCATCCTATTGGCATATTAAGCAGAAAAAGCTGGCTTGCAGCACAGCCATAATAATCTAAGACTAGCTACTATGGTATTAAATGAAAAAAATAACCTTATATCAGATCTTACTTATTAACTAAAAAGGATTTTAGTCATGGATGAATCTAATACTTTTCGAGCGAGCGCCGAAAGGCTCATGGATTTTATCACCCACGAATGGTTTTAAGGCTTACCAATCTCTCTGCCCTTCCACAATAAATACACTGCCGGTATTACAAACAGCGATAACAACGGTGCGCTTATCATGCCGCCGATCATTGGTGCGGCGATTCGTTGCATGACTTCCGAGCCGGCACCGTGCCCGAACATAATGGGTAACAAGCCGGCAACGATGACCGCAACTGTCATGGCTTTAGGCCGGATGCGCTGCACCGCGCCTTGCATGATGGCCTGTTTTAAATCGGACTGATTGTTTAACTGGCCGGCTGTTTTTCTCTCTTTTAGTGCGGCGTTTAGATATAACAGCATCACCACGCCAAATTCTGCGGCGACACCCAGCAAGGCGATAAAGCCGACCGCGGTTGCAATCGATAAATGATAATCGAGTGCCAGCAGTAACCAGAAGCCACCAATGGCAGCGAAGGGCAATGTTGTCATCACGATTAAGGCTTCTTGCATTCTGTTAAATGTTAAGTACAGCAATAACAAAACAATGAGCAGGGTAAGTGGCACAACGGTTCTTAGTTTTTTTTCTGCTCTTAGCATGTATTCATACTGCCCCGTCCAGCTGATTGAATAACCCGCCGGCAGGTACAGTTCTTTTTGTATTATTTGTTTTGCATTTTTTATGTAGCTGCCCAGGTCAACGCCGTTGATATCTACAAATGTCCAGCCTGCGCGTCTTGCATTTTCGCTTTTTATCATTGGCGGGCCGCTGGCTATTTTTATGTCTGCGACGCTGGCGAGTGCGATTTCGGCGCCGCTTTTGGTAATCAGCGGCAGTGATTTTAATTTTTCAATATCGTCTCTGACTTCACGCGCAAAACGAATATTTATCGGGTATCGTTCTGCGCCTTCAACGATCTGGCTGACATTAATGCCGCCCACCGCCGCTGAAATTACGTGATTGATTTCTGCAACCGTGACCCCTAAAAAGGCTGCTTTCGTACGATCGGGAATGACCTGCACATAACGCCCGCCCGTTACGCGTTCTGAATACGCAGAACGTGTACCTTCAATTTTCATCAACTGTTTTTCAAGTCGCCTGCCGATGCGCTCGATTACATTTAAATCAGGCCCGGATATTTTCACCCCTACCGGGGTTTTAATTCCGGTTGCCAGCATATCAATGCGGGTTTTAATGGGCATTAACCAGGCGTTGGTTAAGCCGGGCAAGTTCACGGTCTGGTCCAGCTCTTCTATTAATTTTTCCAGTGTCATGCCGTCACGCCACTGATCTTTCGGCTTTAACTGAATCAGGCTTTCAATCATGGTTAATGGTGCCGGGTCTGTTGCGGTATCGGCCCTGCCCATTTTACCGAACACCTGTTTGACTTCCGGCAGGCTTTTAATCAAGCGGTCTGTTTGTTGCAATAGCTGCTGCGCTTTACCAATGGATATGCCCGGCAAGGTAGTCGGCATGTACATTAAGTCGCCTTCGTTCATTGGCGGCATGAACTCACTGCCGAGTTTTGACACTGGCACGATGATGCTCACCAATAAGATCAATGAGATGACTAATGTCAGTAGCGGTTTGGCCAGTGTTTTTTCTAGCAAGGGTTGATAGCCTCGGATCAGCCAGCGGTTCATCGGGTTGGTATTTTCCTCTGGGATTTTGCCGCGGATAAAATAACCCATCATCACCGGGATGACGGTGACGGCTAATGCCGCGGCCATTGCCATGGCATAGGTTTTGGTGAACGCCAGTGGCGAAAACAGACGGCCTTCCTGCGCCTCTAAAGTAAACACCGGTAAAAAACTAAAGGTAATTATTAATAAAGAAAAGAATAATGCCGGGCCCACTTCAATTGCCGATGTTGTAATCAGCTGCCAGTGCTGCTTGGTTTGCATGACTTTGTCTGCATTATTTTTTTGCCACTTTTCCAGGTGTTTATGCGCGTTTTCTATCATTACTATCGCGGCATCGACCATGGCACCGATGGCAATGGCAATGCCGCCCAGTGACATGATGTTGGCATTGACGCCCTGCCAGCGCATGATAATGAACGCCAGCAATATGCCCAGTGGCAAGGTCACAATCGCCACCAGCGCCGAGCGCATATGAAATAAAAATAACAGGCAGACCAGGGCGACGACAATAAATTCTTCAATTAGTTTTTCTGTCAGGTTATCGACCGCGTTTTGTATCAGTGTTGAGCGGTTATAGGTTTCAACAATTTCCACTCCGGCGGGTAAACTTTGTTTTAATGTTTCTATTTTTTCTTTTACCGCGGCGATTGTGCTCATTGCATTTTCGCCGTAGCGCATCACCACTATGCCGCCGCTGACTTCGCCCTCACCATTTAAGTCGGCCACTACGCGGCGCATTTCCGGGCCGATCTGCACAGTTGCCAGATCTCTGACCAGTAATGGCAAGCCGTTTTCTTTGACGGTGACCGGTATGTTTTCGATATCCTGCAAGGAGCTCAGATAACCTTTGCTGTGTATCATGTATTCGGCTTCTGAGAGTTCAAGTACCGAGCCGCCGACTTCCTGGTTGCTGTCTTTTATGGCCTGCGCCAGCGCCGTCAAAGAAACACCAAAGGCCCTGAGTTGCTCAGGCCTGGCAATGATCTGATACTGTTTGACCATGCCACCGACGCTGGCGACCTCTGCCACGCCGGGCACGGTTTGCAATTCAAACTTTAGAAACCAGTCCTGAATGCTTCTTAATTCAGACAGGTCATGGCTGCCGCTGCGATCCTGCAGGGCATAAGAATAAACCCAGCCGACTCCGGTGGCATCCGGGCCAAGCCGGGGTTTGACGCCTTTTGGCAGGCTATCGCCGAGCTGATTGAGGTATTCCAGCACCCGGCTGCGCGCCCAGTAAAGATCGGTGCCGTCTTTAAACACCACGTAGACATAGGAGTCGCCAAAGAATGAATAGCCGCGTACCACTTTCGCACCCGGCACTGCCAGCATGGTGGTGGTAATCGGATAAGTCAGCTGGTTTTCTATCACCTCCGGTGACTGGCCGGGAAAACTGCTGCGGATAATGATCTGCACATCGGACAAATCCGGTACCGCATCCAGCGGGATTTGTTTTAAGGAAAGCCAGCCCCAGCTGCTCAGCAGCAGGGTGATGATTAATACCAGGACCCGGTTTTTGATTGACCAGCGAATGATTTTTTCAAGCATTGTCAGGGTCTGCCGCGCTAAAAACGCTCAAAGCTGGATTGCAGATTGGCCTCTGAATCGATCAGAAACTGCCCGGATGTGACCACGCGGTCAGCTTCTTTCAGGCCTGAAAGAATTTCTACTTTACCGCCACTCTTCATGCCGCTGACCACATCAACCGGTTTGAAACGGCCGTTTCCAAGATCAAGAATCACCGATTCGCGGCTGCCCGTCACAATTAAGGCCTGACGTGAGATGTTCAGTACTTGCTGTTTGGCACCGCCAAAAATTTCAACCTGCGCAAACATATTGGGTTTCAGTTGACTGTCGTAATTCGGCACACGAATGCGGACTTTTAAGGTTCGTGTGCGCGCATCCAGCTCAGGGAAAATATACGTCACGATGCCTTTCCAGCGTTTGCCGGGCAGCGCTTGCACGCTAACCTCTGCGTTTTGTTTGCGTTTTATCCAGCTCAGCTGATGTTCATAAACATTGGCCTCGATCCAGACACTGGATAAATCGGCGATGGTGAACATGGCATAACCTTCGCTTACATACTGGCGTTTACTGACATTATGGCGGATCACATTGCCGTGCTGTGTTGCATACACCGGAATACGGTGGCGTGGTTTTCCGGTGCGCGCAATTTCATTCACCAGGCTGTCTGCGACGCCCATGTACCGCAGCTCATCGCGCAGCTCTGTCGATTCCTGGCGCTGGTCGTATTTTTTTAAGACACCGGATTTGTCTTTTTTCTGTAACTGGATAAACTGTTTTTGTACTTTGAGAAAATCCGGCGAATACAGCTCCATTAATAACTGGCCTTTGCGCACTTCCAGACCGGCTCGTCTGATGCCAAGGTTTTCTACCCAGCCATCGGCCTGCGCGACAATGGTGCTTAGGCGTTTCTCATCGTAAGACACATAACCCACAGTTTTGATGTATTTAAACAACCGGCCTTTTTCTACGCGCTCTGATTTGACGCCCAGTTTTTGTACCACTTCTGCGCCCAGCTCAAGCACAGGCCGTTCTTTGTTGCTTTGTTTTGCTTTCTTTTTTACCAGGTCCATGCCGCAAATCGGGCAACTTGCCTCCTGCTCGCGCACAATCTTGGGGTGCATCGGGCATACGTATTTTTGTTGCAGGTGTTTGATAGCGTGCTGACTGGCGGCGTCAGTCGCCGCTGTCTCGGTCGAGTCAGTGCAGGCCGGCAGCAGCAATATAAAGAGTAATGTAAGAGGTTTTAACGATTCTAAAGCGGAGACTTCCCTGTTTCGCAGTTGAATGAAACCACTGAAAAACAACAACATAATGACATTAAATCCGAAGGAGCACGATAAGCCGCCATGCTATAACAAAGCCTGCCTCGATTCCAGAGAATAGAGTGTGCCATAGGTCACACAGAATAAGCGCTGTGATCTGCGGCCGCTAGCACAAGCTCGTGGCCATGGTCATCGGCTGCCAGCTAATAATTGTTAAGGCTGCGCTTTAACTGCGCCACGCAATCGCCCTTTTCATCAGCCCGCCACGCACCGATGTCGTGCCGTGTTACTCTGCTTGTGGCAAGCCGTCAAAAAACACCACTTCACCGGTTTCCAGTGAATATTCTGCACCCACGATCAGCAGGCCTTCATTTTCACTGAGGTCTTCCAGAATATGAGAGCCGTGCCGTAACTGGTTACACGATGCCCTGACATTCGCGCGCATGGCCTGTTCGACCAGCGCCTTGTCATCATGCCACAACTCCGTCACATTAAACGGCTCGACTGAGGGGCGAATACGGTCAACAATAGATTTTATATTCTGCGATTGCTCAGCCTTTGGCCGCTTTAATTCTTCCACCGTGGCACTGATGGCACCACATTGTGAATGACCTAATACCACAACAAGACGGGTTTTGAACTGCGAGGCGGCAAATTCGACACTGCCAATTTGTGAGGGTGCGACAATATTGCCGGCCACGCGAATCACAAATAAATCGCCCAGGCCCTGATCAAAGACGATCTCCGCCGGTACGCGGGAATCCGAACAGCCGAGGATGATTGCAAAAGGCTCCTGGCCATCGGTTAACTCACCGCGCTTCATATGCGTCATCATGGTTTCAACACAACGCAAACCCTTAACAAACCGCTGGTTACCTTCTTGCAAACGCTCAAGCGCTACTGCCGCATCAATCATTGACTATTCCCATCTTAAAAAACGTGACCCGATTATAGCCCAGACTCGACAATTTTTACGGCTTTAAACGCCCGGGCCTGTTACTGCCTAGCCGGGTATTGCATGGCGCTTTAACGGGCACATTGCTATATCGTCTTTTCCAAGGCACTCGTAAATCGCATCCAGCGCCTGTTCCTCTGTGGGAAATATATTTTCTTCAGAGATGATTTTAATTAAATGTGTTGCCCGCATGACATCGAGTATTTGTTTTTTAAGGCCGCTAAAGACCACGGTGATGTTATTTTCATTGAAGCGCTCTACCAGATGATGCAGCACCTCTTCACCAGATGCATCAATCTGGTTAATGCCATCACTCACCACCAGAATGTATTTGGCATCTTTATGTTCGGAAACCGCTTTTAACATGGCATCTTCAAAATAGGCGACGTTAGCAAAATACAACGAACCATCAAAACGGATGGCAATGATGTTGTCATCCGTTTGTAAATCTTTGCAGACACTAACATCACGCAAAATACGGCCTTTATAACGCCCCAATATCGCCACGCGCGGACGCATCGTGCGATATAAATACAAGACCACAGCGATGCCTGCGCCCAGAATAATGCCGTGATCTAGTTTCGGCGCGAAACCAATGGTTGCAATAAACGTAATAATGGCGGCGAAACCATCATGAATACTGGCACGCCAGATATGTTTGACTGAGACTAAATTAATTAAACCAAACACAGCCATGATCACGACAGCTGCCAGCGTGGCCTTTGGTAAGTGGTATAACAACGGTGTTAAAAACAGCAGGGTGATGACCACAAGTACGGCGGTTACCACTGATGAGAAGCCGGTTTTTGCACCGGCATTTAGATTGACCGCTGAACGCGAGAACGATCCCGACGAAGGATACGACTGAAAGAAACTGCCGACAATATTGCCCAGACCCTGACCCATTAGTTCCTGATTGGGGTCGATTCGGTCTTTGGTTTTTGCCGCCATGGCTTTTGCAATTGAAATGGCTTCCATAAAACCCACCATGGCAATGATGATCGCGCCCACCACCAGGTGAGAAAAGGCTTCATAACTGAATGCAGGCATCACAAAGCCCGGCAGCCCTTCTGGTATCGCACCGACCACTTTGCCGCCCATCTGCTCAAAGCCTATCAGGTAACTGCCCAGCGTTGTCGTCACTACTGCAATTAAGACACCGGGGTATTTTGGCAGGTAGCGTTTCATTGCAATCATGATCGCAAAAGCACTCAGCCCCATTATCAAGGTGGCGACATGTGTCTGGTGTAAATTTTCG
>JAOUKT010000044.1 GCA_029882395.1 Gammaproteobacteria bacterium | reverse complement strand
ACTCTTTAACTTAATCTTAGTGCATGGTGTAAGCCTTTACATTGTACACACAGCAATCACCTGCACCTTGCCCTAAAAAACATCATCAAAATATTATTGCCGCTCAAGTTTTTTTGTTTTTTATATCCAGTTGTAATACTGGCTTTCACAAAAGCAAACAGGCAAGCCGATACTGCGTCACTACTGCAAGCAAAATTAACGAGCTTCGATTGTGCAACTTGTCAGTTTTTATTTATATTAAAAAACATGAAAGTTTCATCAAAGTATTTGCCAAAGAAAAATGCTTTCAGAAACATTATAATAATATTAATTTTTTCTTTGACATCGCTAACTTGTTTTGATGCAATAAATTCCAGAGGATTCATTCACGGCGGGCTGAAACCACTCGCCATGGCATCAGTAAAAAAATGACGATCATTATTACGGGCAGATCCACCATGCAGCCCACAATGTATCTTCTTTGCCGCTGCCGGCTCACTACACTTACACATAAAACGTATAGTCAAATATCATTTTATTTGAATATTCATAAGTCTGCCTGAGCTAGCGACGCTCCCAATTAGCCAGCTATATCATCTACTGCCGGTTCAGCTTGGCTGCTTTGTGGCGGTTATAAAAAACACATCATAACCGCTCTATATCTATGCTTTTTGCTTTTATTTAACAAAGCCCAGGCCCGCACAGATAGCTCATGTTTTTATTGTAATCCCGTATTAATCGTCTATATTAATAGCAACAGTCAGCCACTATGTTAACTCCTTTGGTAATCAATACGGACTTGATAGGAGCACTATTGCTCCACATAACAGAATATGAGCCCGGCATTTATGTTTAAACTGAACCGCTATTTTTCTATTACCAGCCTGATCGGCATAGTAGTAGCTGTCTTTATTTTATCTGTTTTCTTTAATCAACTGGCATTACAGACCCTGATGGAAAATCAGACCAGGGCCAATACCGATCTTACGCATAGTTTTGCCAATGCAGTATGGCGACAATTTGATACGTTTTTCGTAGCCTCTTCATCGATAACGGCCGAACAACTCAAACACCGATCAGAACTAGACCAGTTGCAGCGAATCACCCGCCAGCAAATGCTAAACACCAATATCGTTAAGGTAAAAATTTACAACCTAAATGGCCTCACTGTCTTTTCGACCGATCGCAAACAGATCGGCAAGGACAAAAGCAAGAATCAGGGTTTTTTACAGGCGAGGTCCGGTACCGTTGCCAGTGAAATTACATTTCGTAACGAATTTTATGCTTTCGAAGATATCATTGTGGATCGAAACCTGATTTCGTCATACATCCCGATACATGACAAAAACAATATTGTTAAAGCGGTTTTTGAAGTTTACTCAGACGTCACGCCCCTGGTCGACCACATGGAGACCACACAATATAAAATCATACTCGGGGTCCTGGTGGCATTAGGCGTTCTCTATATTTTCCTGTTTCTCATCATCAGGCGGGCTGACTTAATTCTCAGGCTGCAGGCTCATGAACGTCAGGAAAGTGAAGAAAAAATGCGTTACCAGGCTTATCACGATAGCCTGACTGGCTTGCCCAACCGCCACGCTTTCACTGAACGCATAGAAGAAGCGATTAAACGGGCGGTACGTCATGACAAATGTGGCGCATTACTGTTTTTAGACCTTGACCGTTTCAAGCTGGTTAATGACAGTCTCGGACATGATGCTGGCGACACATTGCTTAAAATTGTGGCAAAACGAATCCTCAGCACCATGCGTGAAACTGACCTTGTTTTTCGTTTAAGCGGCGATGAGTTCGTTATTATTCTCGAAGACCTTAAAGTAGCTGACTGCGCCTCGATTATAGCCCGCAGAGTGCTGGACGAAATGGCCAAACCCATCCTGCTTAATGATTTTGAAGTTATCATCAATATCAGTATCGGCATTACCGTCTTTCCCAAAGACGACAGTAAAGATCAGAGTAATGCCGACAGCTTATTGAAAGAAGCCGATGTTGCTATGTACCTGGCCAAGGAGACCAATCAAAATCATTTTGAGTTTTACGTTAAAGAAATGGATACCCGTTTCAATGAAAGGCTTCAGCTTGAAACTGATTTGCAGCATGCCCTGCAAAACAATCAATTCATTTTATATTATCAGACAAAGGTTAACGCTGAGTCATTACAAACCTGCAGCCTCGAGGCCCTGATTCGCTGGCATCACCCTGACAAAGGCATATTATCACCGGACCTTTTTATACCATTACTTGAGGATATCGGCTTAATTTACGACGTCGGCAGCTGGGTACTCATATCCGCCTGCCAGCAGCTCCAGCAATGGATAGATGCTGGCGTTGCGCCTTTACGCATTTCTGTTAATGTGTCGGCCAAACAGTTTCGCAATCCAAACTTGCTCGAGACCGTTAAATCCGCTCTTACATTATCGGGGCTTAAACCTGAGCTTTTGGAACTTGAACTCACTGAAACCATGTTTGTTGACAATACCGAGCACGCTATCGAAATCATGCACCAGCTGAAAAAGCTGGGAGTCAGCTTGTCGATCGATGATTTTGGTTCAGGTTATTCCTCACTGAGCTACCTTAAGCTTTTCCCTGTTGATTATCTAAAGATTGATCGTTCATTTATTAAAGACCTTAATACCGACCATAAAGATGCCGCCATTACGACCACCATCATCGCACTGGCCAAAAGCCTTAATCTCGGGCTGATTGCCGAAGGTGTCGAAAATGAATTTCAAATGCAGTTTTTGCGTGATCAGAAATGCGATGAACTCCAAGGCTATTTGTTCAGCCAGCCAGAGTCCGCAGAAGCGCTCACCGACAGCTTGATAGCACTCACACCGGGGCAACAGTTGTCTGTTTAAATCTATCAGCTCATTGCCGCTCGTCACTTAAACCGGCTTTATCCATACACTTTATACGTATAAACGCAGTTTAAACCTATTCATCTGACTTCTGTTAAACTGTGCTAACTCTAATAATTAAAGATCAGTCAAACCCATGTTTTTCAGCAATGACCGCAGCAAATTACGCCAGGCTTATTTCGATATCTGGCAGAAAACCATCAAAAAACAGCCTCTCGAGCCTATGGAGAAACTCATCTCTGTGGTGATCAGCGAACACCCTGAATACCATGCCATGTTTGCCAACAAAAAAGCTCTGGATAAGGAGTTTTTTGCTGAAAATGAAGCCAACCCCTTCATGCACATGGGGCTGCATCTGGCCATCAGGGAACAATTGAGCACAAACCGCCCCGAAATCCTGGCAACATGCTATAACGCTCTTTGTGAAAAGCACACTAATTCACACGATGCTGAACATCAGATCATGCAATGCCTGACTGAAATGTTATGGAATGCACAGCAAAATAATGCGGCCCCCGATGAGCAAGCTTATATCCGTTGCCTTAAAAAGTTAGCGGCTATCAACTTTTAGTGAACTCATCATCAAGCCGAGTGTCTTTATAGTTGGTATTAAATAATAAATGAGGATCAACCATGAATAAAACGTCTAAATCTGCCGTACTCTTAGCCGGCGCTTCATTCGCTATCAGTCTGGCGGCATCTCCTGCTGTGATGGCAGACAGCAATCCGTTTAGCATGCAAAAACTCTCTACTGAATCGATGCAGGTAGCGGAAGGTAAATGCGGCGAAGGCAAATGTGGTGGCGGTACAAAAGACTCATCAGAAGGTAAATGCGGCGAAGGCAAATGCGGCGGCAGCATGAAAAAAGAAACATCCGAGGGTAAATGCGGCGAAGGCAAATGTGGCGGCAGCACGAAAAAAGAAACATCCGAGGGTAAATGCGGCGAAGGCAAATGTGGCGGCATGAAATAAATCCGTACACATAAAGTTGAAAAAAAGCCCTGTTTACAGGGCTTTTTTTGTTTTTAACTACTAAAATCAAATAAACCTGAAAACCCTTTTATTCAAGGATGTCTGATGAAAGCTTCTGATTTATTTGTAAAATGTCTGGAAAATGAAAACGTCGAATACATCTTTGGCATTCCCGGAGAAGAAAACCTTGATGTGATGGACTCATTGCTCTCAAGCCATATCAAGTTCATTCTCACACGCCATGAACAGGGTGCCGCTTTTATGGCCGATGTTTACGGCCGGCTGACCGGCAGAGCCGGTGTGTGTCTCGCCACTCTGGGTCCCGGCGCGACTAACCTGGTCACCGGTGTTGCCGATGCCAACATGGACCGTTCACCGGTTGTTGCCATTGCCGGCCAGGGTTCGACCACGCGCATGCACAAAGAAAGCCATCAGATTCTCGATCTGGTCAATTTGTTTGCATCGATCACAAAATACAGCACCCAGATTCGTGAACCTGAAGTCATCCCCGAGATCGTGCGTAAAGCCTTCAAAGTCGCAGAGGCTGAAAAACCAGGCTGCAGTTTTATTGATTTCCCTGAAAACATTGCCGCAATGAATATTGACGGTCAGCTTCCGCTGAAGGTACAGCAAGCCAGCCAGCCCGCTCCCCGGGCTGACAAAGTCAAACAGGCGGCGAATTTGATCGAACAGGCGAAATACCCGATCATCATGGCAGGCAATGGTGTGATCCGTGCCAGGGCAGAAAACTCGCTGGTTGGTTTTGCTGAAGCCCTGCATATCCCGGTGGCGAATACCTTTATGGCAAAAGGTGTGATGCCATTCTCACACCCCTTATGTATCGGCACCGTGGGTTTACAGGCACGCGACTTTGTTTCCTGCGGCATTGACCGTGCGGACGTCATCATCTGCGTGGGTTATGACATGGTCGAATATCACCCTTACCTCTGGAACCCGGATAATCGCCACACCATTATTCACATTGACTCGATGCCGGCAGAAGTGGACAGCCACTATATTGTTGAAACCGGCATCATTGGTGACCTGGTGCAATGCTTAAATGAACTGGCGGATGAAACAACAGCCAGCGAGGTTATTCACAGTGAAAACCTTAAACAAACCATCGAAGAGGAATTTAGTCAGCACGCGAATGACACTGAATTCCCCGTGAAGCCGCAAAAAATTATCTGGGATTTACGTCAGGCTATTGCTGATGATGATGTCGTCGTCTGTGATGTCGGCGCACATAAAATGTGGATGGCCCGCATGTTTCAGTCTGAAGCCAGCAATACCTGCATTATTTCAAACGGCTTTGCATCGATGGGCATTGCTTTGCCGGGCGCGATTGCTGCCAAACTGGCCCGGCCTGACAATGCCGCAATAGCCATTACCGGCGATGCCGGCTTTTTAATGAATGTACAGGAAATTGAAACCGCGATGCGCATCAACACGCCCATTGTGGTGATTATCTGGAACGATTCAAACTACGGCCTGATCAAATGGAAACAGGAAGTACAGTTCGGCCGTGAAAGCAATGTGCGTTTTAATAACCCCGACTTTGTAAAACTGGCCGAATCATTCGGTGCCAAAGGCTACCGTATAAACAACACCG
This sequence comes from Gammaproteobacteria bacterium, assembly GCA_029882395.1. Classification (GTDB taxonomy): domain Bacteria; phylum Pseudomonadota; class Gammaproteobacteria; order SZUA-229; family SZUA-229; genus JAUVDT01. Next base: position 21,076 of record JAOUKT010000044.1, on the reverse strand, counting down.
AACAGCTGCTGCCGACTATCCGCCAGGCTATAAACGATAATACCGTCGTCATTATCGATTGCCCGGTTGATTATTCCGAGAACCTGAAGCTAACCCAGAAACTTGGGGATTTAATCTGCCCTATTTAACCTCATCAAGATAATGCTATAGGCTTAAGACTATAAAGGAATGCTCCATGCTCAGTAACGAACTGATCGCGACCATGCTCAATACACTGGCCGTTTTATTTATCTTTTTTATCGGACTTCTGACACTTGTTATCATTGTCACCTACTTTTTTGATGTCTTTCAAACCAAACAGGCTATTCGCCGAAACTACCCCGTCATTGGACATTTCCGTTATTTTTTTGAACACGTTGGCACCTTTTTCCGGCAGTATTTTTTCTCGGCTGACAGGGAAGAGCTACCTTTTAACCGGGCAGAAAGATCCTGGGTTTACCGCGCCGCTAAAAACCTTAGCAATACCGTCGCCTTTGGTTCAACACGCGACCTGAAACCGGTCGGCAGTGTTTTTTTTGTTAACTGCCCGTTTCCGACATTAGCCGATGCGGCCTCTGAGCCTGAAGCCATTATTATCGGCAGCGACTGCGAACAGCCTTACACCGCACATTCAATAATCAATATTTCCGGCATGAGTTATGGTGCCATTTCAAAACCGGCGGTGCTGGCGTTATCCACAGGTGCAAAAAAAGCCAACTGCTGGATGAACACCGGTGAAGGCGGACTCTCGCCTTATCACCTAAGAGGCGGTGCCGATATCGTGTTTCAAATCGGCACCGCAAAATACGGCGTGCGTGATGACGCCGGCAACCTGTCGGATGACAAATTACGCCAGATCGCCAAGCACAAGCAGGTCAAAATGTTTGAAATCAAAATGAGCCAGGGGGCCAAGCCCGGCAAAGGCGGCATTCTACCGGCCAGCAAGGTCACCCAGGAAATTGCTCAAATCAGAGGCATACCGGCGTTAACGGATTCAATCAGTCCTAACCGTCATCCGGATATCAACAGCATTGACGACCTGCTGGATATGATTGAACGTGTAAGGACAGTCACCGGCAAACCGGTCGGCTTTAAAATGGTGTTAGGTGCCTATGGCTGGCTTGATGATCTATGCAGCGCGATTAATCAGCGCGGTCAGCACTCGGCACCGGATTTTATCACCCTCGACAGCGCCGATGGCGGCACCGGTGCCGCGCCCATGAGCCTGATCGACTATGTCGGTTTACCGATTTCAGAAAGCCTGCCACTATTGATCGATGCGCTCAACCAGCACGGTTTACGCTCGCGCATCCGGGTCATTGCTTCGGGAAAGCTAATCAACCCGGCCAATGTTGCCTGGGCGCTTTGCGTTGGTGCCGATTTCATCAGTTCGGCCCGCGGTTTTATGTTTGCACTGGGCTGCATACAGGCCTTGCAGTGCAATAAAAACACCTGCCCCACCGGCATTACCACACATAACAAAAAACTGCAGAAAGGCCTGGATGTCGAAACAAAATCTGAACGGGTTAAAAACTTTGCAGAAAACCTGGTACATGAAGTCTGTGTTATCAGTCATTCAGTCGGTGTCAATTCGCCTCGTGAACTAAAACGCATTCATGCCCGCGTTGTACAAAACACCGGCCGCTCTGTACCGCTCAATGAAGTCTACCCGGATATCATCACAGCGCAGCCTGCTGATAACATTAGCGAACTGAAACAACAAGAATGAACTCTGGCCAAAACCCTGAGTCATACTTTGCATATTTAAAAAAATAACCTGTTATAAAATAATAAAACGGAGCGCTAAATGGACAAAATCATCGAGTTAACAGACAGGCTAATAGAAAAGCTTAATCATATTGGAGAGTTTTTGCCGCTTTTAGCGATTCGTGTATTGATTGCATATGAGTTTTTTGATGCCGGAGTAGAAAAACTTAAAGGCCAAAACTGGTTTGCTCAGATTCAGGATCAGTTTCCGTTCCCCTTTAACCTGATACACACGGATATCAGCTGGTTTCTCGCCACCTGGTCAGAGATTCTGGCTTCTATCGCCATTCTTGTCGGCTTTGCGACGCGTTTTTCTGCACTCTCACTTATTATTCTCGATCTCGTCGCCTGGTACAGTGTCCATGCCGACAGCGGTTACAATGTCTGCAGTAACGGTTTCAAGTTACCGCTCGTGTACCTGGTTCTGCTTCTGCCTTTATTATTCATGGGTCCTGGCCGTGCCAGCATTGATGAATTGATCGCCAAAAAATACCTATGATTTCAACCGCTGAAAAAATATTCCCGGTAAAAAATGCCGGGCTCGGCCTTCGCCGCGAAGTACTCGATGAAATGATGCAGGCGGATCTGAGCCCGCTTAGTTTTCTCGAGGTTGCGCCAGAAAACTGGATTGGCATCGGTGGTGCTTTTGCAAAAAAGTTTCGTCAGATGACAGAACAACATGAGTTCGTCACGCATGGCTTGTCCTTATCAATTGGCGGCCCCTCAGCACTCGACACTGATTTTGTAAAAGCGGTGGCGCTTTTTATCAAACAGCATGACATTAAATGTTATTCCGAACACCTCAGTTACTGCTCTGACGATGGTCACATGTATGACCTGATGCCAATTCCTTTTACCGAGGATGCCGTGCATTATGTCGCCCAGCGTATCCGTCAGGTTCAGGACCTTATCGGTCAGCGCATGGCAATTGAAAATGTTTCTTACTACGCCGCACCGGGCCAGGAATTATCAGAAATTGAATTTATCAACGCGGTAATCTCCGAGGCAGACTGTGATTTGTTGCTGGATGTAAATAACATTTACGTGAACTCCGTCAATCACGGCTATGATGCCACAGAATTTTTAAAACAACTTCCCGGCGAGCGCATTGCTTACGGCCACATTGCCGGGCATTACAACCAGGCCGACGATTTAATTGTCGACACTCATGGTGCAGACGTGACTGATCCGGTCTGGCAACTGCTGGACACAGCCTATGCTGAATTCGGCGTATTCCCGACATTACTCGAACGCGATTTTAATATTCCGCCGGTGGCTGAACTATTAAAAGAAGTTGCACAGATCACCGCACTGCAAAACAAATACTGTCAGCCGGCAGTTTCAACAAATCATGTTGCTCAAATTCATGCCTGATCATCGACCCGACTTTATACAAAAACAATTCGAGTTTACCGCCAATATCAGAGACCCTGATAATACGCAGACGCCGGCGGGTATCGAAGAGCGGCGCATGGATATTTACAGGGAACTTTTTTACAATAATATCGAAGGCTTTATCAGCTCGACGTTTCCTGTCATCAAAACGATCTACAGTGAAGACCACTGGCATAAAATGGTACGCGACTTTTTTATCAAACACCGTTGTCAGACGCCTTATTTTCTGGAAATTTCCAGGGAGTTCCTCGGCTATTTGCAGAACGAACGAACGCCACAGGCTGAAGACCCGGATTTTTTACTGGAACTGGCACATTATGAATGGCTGGAACTGGCGTTAATGATCTCAGATGAAGATATCAATATCGACAGCATCAACCCTAATGGTGATTTACTTACAAAACACCCTGTCATGTCACCGCTGGCCATATCATTGAGTTATCGCTATCCGGTACATAAAATCGGCCCTGACTTTATTCCCGACAGCTGCCCGGATACGGCCAGTCATTTACTGGTTTACCGCAACCGCAAAGACAAGGTTGAATTCATGGAAGTCAATGCCGTCACAGCCAGGCTGATACAGTTACTGAATGAAGATGAGCAAATCAGCGGCTCTCAGGCGCTGCAACAAATCGCCAGTGAACTTCATAGCCAGAACGCTGAGGTCATTATTGCTGCCGGCCTGCAGACCCTGGAACAGTTACAGCAGCAGGGCATTCTGCTAGGGGTTAATGAATAGCAAGGCAGTCCGCGATGTGACTGCCCCAGGGCAATCAGCTGAACAGTTGTCGCCACCAGCGCTGGCGGGATTTTGGTGGCGGGAATGCCGCGTTCAAATCGCAGGGTTTCATTTTGCTCATTATCCAGCCCGGTAATGGCGGGTTGTTACTGAAACCACAGCTCACTCCCAGGTTATTTGGATCAAATATTTTTATAAAAGACGGCGTTTCTGCATTATCAACATAGACAATGCCGCAGTAGTCTTCATCATGTTCTTTACGCAGCAGGGCATCAATTTCATCGACAAACTTTAGCACGGCATCGGCTTGCCTTGTTGCCTCCGGCACCTCATGCCCGACGGCATAGATAAACCAATTATCATCCAGCTGGTTTTTTAGATTGCACCAGAGCCGGTCAAGATCAGGCCATTTAGTCATGCCGTAATACAGGCCGCGAAATTTTTCAGCAAAGGGGTGCAGCGTTTTTTTATCAGCCTGTTTCATCGTCACCTTCTTTCACCGGTTAGGCGTTAATTTGCATACAAGATGCCCGTTAACCACAGCTTATGTTGTTGAGCACTGCGGCGTAAAAAATCGATATCATGGTAGACATTAGCCAGCACGGTGGTACCCTGCAAACGCGCCAGTATATCCATTGATAATGGTTTGGAACTGTCAGCCAGGCCGGCTGCGGCTAACTTAATATCAAGCCACTGGCGCAGGGTCTCGAAGATCTCCGTCACCTGTTGCTGCAAAGCCGTAAAGGATTTGCTCAGTTCAGAACTCATGGTACCGATCGGACAGCCATAATTAATAATATTATCTTCTTCACGAATCAGTATTTCGATCAGATAGATCAGCTGCTGTTTAACATCATCGGAATGCTGTTCACAGGCCGTCAGCATTTCTTCAATCTGCTGATGCCGAAAACTCAGTACCGCGGTGAGGATGTCATCCTTGGTTTTAAAATAATAATAAAAATTGCCCCTCGGAATACCGGCTTGTGCCGCGATATCACTAAACGATGTCTGGCTATAGCCGTGCTCATAAAACAACTGATCAGCTGCCTGAACGATTAACTCTTTATTATTCAATCCCTGCTGCTTCATCTCTCACAAACCCGTATTAATCAAAGCCTGATGCATTATATCCAGATTCCTGCTGGATCGACATCCATCAGATAAACAAACAGACATCAGAATCGCCGGCAAATTCAAAAAAGGCCGCGGCACCGCCATAATCGGCTTCGTCGATAAACTGAGAATTATCGTAGTCGAATAAGTCGACCGTCATCTGACACGCCATCATCGAGACTTCCGCTTCAATACAAAGGCCACGTAATTCTTCTACCGAGGCGACACCTTTTGATTTCATCTTTTTCTTCATCATTACCGTCATCATGCTCTGCATGCCCGGTATGGCCTGCATCAGTACCGGTACCGGCATTGGCATCGGCATGCCCGGGTTGCCTAATGATGACACCTTCAGGTCTAGCTTCTTTTTCATCAGTTCCAGTCCATAAAAGGTAAAGAAAATTTTGACGTCATAACCCAAAGCGGCCGCCGTTGATGACAGGATAAAGGGCGGATAAGCCCAGTCCAGTGTGCCTTTGGTTGCGATAATACCGAGTGACTTGCTCATCATTAATTCTCCATCTGTTTATTGTTAGTCACAACATAAGACAGTCGTCTGACTTATGCAAGCAAATCACCAATAAAAAAATTTATTAATGACAATAAACTCACTTGATTATGACAAATTCCCCCATATACCCTATGATTCAGGAACCACAAACATCACGGACATTCATGAAAGCGCTCAGCATTACAAACCTGCACAAAACTTATCCTAATGGCTTTATTGCGCTCAAAGGCGTCAACCTTGAGGTCGAGCAAGGTGACTTCTTTGCTTTATTAGGTGCCAACGGTGCAGGCAAATCCACCACCATTGGCATCATCAGCTCTCTGGTAAATAAAACCGGCGGTGAGGTTTGTGTTTTTGGTCACAACATCAGCACCGAAACCAGTCTGGCCAAATCCTGTATCGGACTGGTGCCGCAGGAATTTAACTTCAATGTGTTTGAACCGCTGGAAGAAATATTAATCAACCAGGCCGGTTATTACGGCATTCCCCGGCAGATTGCCAAACAGCGCGCTGAAAAATACCTCAAACAGCTCGACCTCTGGGATAAGCGACGGCAAATGGCACGCGAACTCAGCGGCGGCATGAAACGACGGCTGATGATTGCGCGGGCTCTGGTGCATGAACCCAAACTGTTAATTCTGGACGAACCGACTGCCGGTGTTGATATAGAAATTCGCCGTTCTATGTGGCACTTTTTAAAACAGATCAATAACGAAGGCGTGACCATTATCCTGACCACGCATTACCTGGAAGAAGCCGAGAGCCTGTGCAACCGCATCGCTATTATTGATAAAGGAGTGACTAAAGAACAGACCGATATGAAATCGCTGTTATCGAGTTTGAACAATGAAACCTTTGTGCTTGACCTGAACACAAACGACCAGCCGATACCGGACTCTGTTGAAGGCTGTGAGATGGTAAAAATTGACAATAAAACCATCGAAGTCAATATTGCAAAAACGCACAGCCTGAACGATCTGTTTCAAACCTTAACCCGTCACGGCATTGATGTGATGAGCATGCGCAACAAAACCAACCGGCTTGAACAACTGTTTTTAAACGTGCTTGATGAAAAATCTCAACCCCACTTAACTGATAAAGCGGACACATAAACCATGACGTTTACAGAACAGTTTGTTGCTTTCAAGACCATTGTCATTAAAGAGTATTTGCGTTTCATGCGCATCTGGGTGCAAACACTGATCCCGCCTGTGATTACTGTGGCTTTATATTTTGTCATCTTCGGCAATCTCATTGGTTCACAAATAGGCAATATCGGAGAGTTCACCTACATGGAGTTCATTGTGCCCGGACTGGTTTTAATGGCGCTGATCAGTAACTCTTACGCCAATGTTGTATCGTCTTTTTATGGTTCAAAATTTCAGCGCAATATTGAAGAGATGCTGATATCACCGTTACCAAATTATTTAATTTTAATCGGCTTTATATCCGGCGGCATTGCCCGCGGTGTTATCGTTGGACTTTCGGTATTAATAGTGTCACTTTTTTTCAGTGATCTGAATGTGCATAACTATGGCATCACCATCATCGTTTTTTTGTTAACGTCAACACTGTTTTCACTGGCAGGCATTATCAATGCCATCTATGCCAACAGCTTTGATGACATCACAATCATCCCGACATTTGTACTCACCCCATTGACTTATCTTGGTGGCATATTTTATTCGATCAAGATGCTGCCGGAATTCTGGCAACAGGTTTCCTTAATCAATCCTATTTTATATATGATCAATGCATTTCGTTACGGTTTGCTCGGTGTCAGCGATATACCCTTAACACATGCCTTCATTATTATTATTGGTTTTATCATTGTGCTGTTTATGTTCTCACTGCACTTGTTAAATACAGGCAAGGGTTTAAAGCACTAGAACCAATAAGGCTAAAAAAAGCGCCGCAAGAAACACAGGGAGAAATTTATGAGTAAACATTACCCATTAATGATTGCAGACCAGCAGATTGAAGCCGCCGGCCTGCTGGAAGTAAAAGCCGCTTTTGATTTTGAATTAATCGCAACCGTTGAAACGGCCGATGAAACCGCCGTTGAATCGGCCTTAAAAACCGCTGATGAACTCTTCAGCAACAAACAAAGCTGGCTTTCTGTCGAACGGCGCATTCAGATTTTTGAAGCCGCTATTGAAATCATGCAACAAAGTGGCGAGGAACTGGCGCTTAATGCCGCGCAGGAAGGCGGCAAACCACTGCTTGACTCACGGGTGGAAGTCGGCCGCGCAATTGACGGCATAAAAAGCTGTGTTGAATTGATGCGCAATAACCACGGCGAAGAAATCCCGATGAATATTAACGCCGCATCAGCTAACCGTTTGGCGCTAACACGTCGCGAGCCTGTCGGCGTTGTAGTAGCAGTCAGTGCCTTTAACCACCCGCTGAATTTAATAGTGCATCAAATCGCCCCCGCCATCGCCTGCGGCTGTCCCGTTATCATCAAACCGGCAGAAGACACGCCGCTATCGTGCTTTGATCTGATTAATATATTCCGTGAGGCAGGCCTGCCTGATGAATGGTGCCAGGCGCTGGTGGTTAATGATTTAGCCGTCGCCAGCAAACTGGTGACCGATGCACGGGTTGCGTTTTTCAGTTTTATCGGCAGCGCAAAAGTTGGCTGGATGCTGCGCTCCCAGCTGGCTCCCGGTACGCGCTGCGCGCTGGAGCATGGCGGTGTTGCACCTGTGATCATAGAAGCCGATGCCGATTTAGATGATGTACTGCCGCTGATTGCCAAGGGCGGTTTTTACCATGCGGGCCAGGTTTGTGTATCGGTGCAGCGTGTTTTTGTGCATTCGTCAATCGCGCGCAACGTGGCAGAACGACTGGCAGAATTAGCCAACAATATGTCTATCGGTGATCCGATGCTATCTAGCACGGAAATTGGCCCGCTAATAAGACCACAGGAAACACAAAGAGTCAGTGACTGGGTTGAGGAAGCCATTAGCGAAGGGGCCGAGCGCCTTTCAGGCGGCAATGCCATCAGTCAAAGCTGTTACCCGGCTACAGTGCTCTACCAGCCTGCCGCCGATAGCAAAGTCTCGCTTAATGAAATTTTTGGTCCGGTGATGTGTGTATATGCCTACGATCAGATCGATGAGGCCATTGCACAGGCCAATGCCTTGCCCTTCGCCTTTCAGGCAGCTGTCTGCACTCAAAATATTGACCTTGCCATGCATGCCTATAAGCAGCTCAATGCATCGGCCGTGATGATCAATGACCACACCGCCTTCAGAGTTGACTGGATGCCATTTGCCGGTCTCAAACAATCGGGGCTCGGGGTCGGCGGTATCCCGCATACCTTCCGCGATATGCAGATTGAAAAGCTCATGGTAGTGCGCTCTAAAAACCTGTAACTCAGTTTATAGACAAGGTATCATTTGTCGCCTGATCCTAAATAAAACAGGTATTGAGCATGCAAAAACACGTAGATGTCGCGATTATCGGGGCCGGCAGTGCTGGTCTTTCAGCTGTCCATCAGGTTCGTCGCTTTACGGATAACTATCTGCTGGTCGATGGCGGAGAGCTTGGCACCACCTGCGCCCGTGTCGGCTGCATGCCCTCAAAAGTGCTAATTCAAGTCGCCGAAGACTTTCACCGCCGCAATCTGTTTGAACGAGAAGGCATTAATAATGGAGAGGAACTGTCGGTTGATAGCCAGGAAGTCATGGAACATGTGCAGGATTTACGTGACACCTTTGTCGACATGGTCTTCGGCTCGATGGAGCCGGTTGAAGAAGCCGGCAAGTTAATTGAAAGTTATGCCAAACTGACGAGCAACAACACACTAGAGATTGATGGTGAAAGCGTTATAGCCGATAACATCATCATCGCTACCGGCTCAACCCCGGTATTCCCCGAAGCCTGGAAAGTTTTTGCCGACCGCATCATCACCACCGACGACTTTTTTGAGATGGAAACACTGCCTGAGAGCATGGCCATCATCGGCATGGGTGTTATTGGTCTGGAACTGGGCCAGTCATTAAACCGCCTCGGCGTTAATGTAGTTGGCATAGATCAGCAGCAGATTATTTCAGACATCAAAGACCCGGCCATTAACAAAGTTGCGATCGATACCATCGGCAAAGAAATGACCATGTGGTTAGGTGCGCAGGCCAATATCGAAGAAGGCGAAAACGGCAAGCTAAAAATCAGTGCCGGCGATAACAGCACAGAAGTTAATAAAGTTTTGCTCAGCATTGGCCGCGTGCCCAACCTGAAAAATTTAGGCCTGGAAAACACCACGCTCGAACTCGACGCAAGAGGCATTCCCGTATACAACCCGACCACGGCTCAATGTGGTGACAGCAATATCTTTATTGCCGGAGACGTTAATGGCAGCCGGCCGATACTGCACGAGGCAGGCCATGAAGGCCGCGTTGCCGGCATCAATGCCGCCGCCGAAAGCATCACTGCCTATCAGCAAAAAACACCGATGGCCATAACCTTTAGTGAACCCAATATTTGCACCTGCGGCCTGTCATTCGACGAACTGGATGAAGCCAGCACCGCCATTGGCGAAGTACGCATGGGGCCAGTGGGGCGCGCGCTGATCATGGGCAAAAACAAGGGCCTGATTCGTATCTATGCCGAGAAACAAACCGGCAAATTACTCGGTGCGTCACTGTGCACCAGCAAAGCCGAAAGTTTAATCCACATGTTAACCTGGGCCATTCAAAACGGCCAGAGCGTGCAAGACCTGCTGGCCATGCCTTTTTATCATCCGGTACTGGAAGAAGCATTGCAGGCTGCGCTTTATGACCTTTACTCAAAGCTGGATGTCGATAAAAGCCAGCCGGTACAACTGACACCTGTCAAATAAACTGCCTGAGCAAACAAGTTACCGGTTTATAACTACACTCGTTTAAACCGGTGCACAATAAAAACAAAAACCGGTCTGCTTGCCAACACATCATTTATGTCTGGCAGGTCAGTAATAATATCGACATCAAACATCTACCATAAACCATGCTCTGTTACGCCCACTGACTATAGTAGTACAACTTTCTCAGCCAGCCTCACCAGGCCTAAATAAGACCGAAACGGTATGGCTTAGCGCCGTTTTATGTTATCCAGACCTGAACGCAGAAGCCGGTCATGTATAGCAACCACTCTTATTTTTATTTAGTCTATAATGATAACAAGAACCTCGAAACAGAACAGATTAGCAAAAACTTATATTAATAATTAATCTGCCGATTCTTTTATATTTGAGTAAGCAATGATTCACAAGTTAATATCCTCCAGCTTTAAAATAAAATTCATCATTTTACTTTTATCCGTTTTAATCACCGGCAGCTTTACAATCTACAAGATTTATACCACAGCCAGGCCTCTGGTTAGCCAGTACGACATATATGTCGATAAAATCGAAAAAAGACTTGAGCTGCTTTACCACATACAAGTCAATTTAGGCTATTCATCAGCCATACACCACTACAAAAATTATTTACTCAGAGGCAATGAACAACACAAAACAAACATGATAGAAAATGCCAAAGAAATCCACTCTTTAATTCTTGAATACCGCTTAATCGACGGCATTGAAGAAGAAGAACTGCATGCACTGACTGTAATTGACAACACGCTTTTGAAGTATACGAAAAATTTAGACATTATTAAGGCCATGCGAAACCAGGGCAAGGCATTAGAACTTATTGACCAGGCTGTTTATGTCGATGACTCAGATGCCAGGAAATCTTTTGAGATTCTTGACGTGCATTACCATATAAAAACATCTGTTTACAAGAAAGAACTTAAATCGTTATTTGATAACTTAATATCGCAACTCTCAATCATTATTTTTATAATAACCGTTATTGGTTGCATCATGATTGCAGGCACTTACCTTTCACTAAAAAAACAGTTTGACAAGATTACTTCTGCTATGGAAGCAACTGCACTGAAAGGTGACTTGACGCACAACCTTGATGAAGACGAAAACAACGAACTAAGCATACTGGCGAAACATTTTAATAATTTTTTATCGAAAATAAAAAGTGTCGTCGATTTAATTATCAACTCAAGCGCTTCACTTGCCGATGACGGCGAACGCATGCTTAACATCACTCAAAAGAGCGCGGACAGAGCTATTTTTCAAAAGCAAACAATAAAAAATATTTCAGACATGGTCAGCCAGATCACTGTTGCACAGACCCAAATTTCAGAAAGTGCAGCCAATGCTTCACAGCAGGCCACATTAGCTAAACAACATGCTAGCGATGGCGTTAATGAAATACAAAACGCAATCATATCAAGCCAGGAAATGCTTAACGAAACAGAGTCCGTTGAGAAAGAAATCATGCAATTACAGCAGGATAGTAATGATATTGACAAAATTATCGCTGTTATTAACGGCATCGCGGATCAGACCAACTTACTAGCCTTAAATGCAGCCATTGAGGCCGCACGGGCAGGAGAGTCTGGCCGGGGCTTCGCTGTGGTCGCGGATGAAGTTCGCAGCCTGTCACAACAGGTGGCCTCTGAAGCAAGATCAATACAGCAACAAATATCACAGGTACAAAAAGGTACACAAAATGTTGTCGAAGCGATCACACGTGGCAGAGAAAAAACACAGCGCAGTGTAGAACTCACCCAAACCACGTCAGCATTATTGACTCAAATAATAAGCTCTATCGAAAGCATCCTTATCATTAACGAAGACATTGCACATAAAACCGAACTGGAAAAGCAGCGTTCACAAACCCTCCACAAGGACATTTCAACGGCTGAAGAAATAGCGAGCGAGTCCGCCAGCTCTGCTCTTCTGGCCTCTAAAACAAGCCTTGAATTCAAAAGCATGGCCGATCAAATGCAAGGTTTAGTACAACAAATATTAAAACCTGATGACGCAATGGCAGCTTTTTCCTCGAATAACAAACAAGACAAGTCCGGTGACATTGAATTATTTTAATGCATCTGTTCAGGACTGCTGACTTATAGTTATAACAGGACAAAGAGTGATCATTTCCTGATCTTTTTTATTCAGATTTTTCTGCCATCAAAAACAATAGCATTTTGGCTCTATTGCTAATCTTTTTTATTGCTACGAACTGCCGCGACTATACCTCTTGACACAATTATTATACTTCATATTTTTGTATTCAATTCGGCTACTATCGATAGTGGCATTGTTTCTGTCATTAGTCACAGGCAGTTAAACATCTTTCAACCACTTGTCATTTCGCATTAGCCAGACATCTAATAAATCTCTATTATCATGCTTCCAGGGGTGAAAGCTTGGTTTCAAATATTTCATGCCATAAAACAAAATATACCAGGCAACACCTTTTTTACCCCAGAAAAAACGCGTTGACTGGAAGATCGTTTTGGGTAGTTGTGTTAATTTAAAACTGCCGTCTTTCCACAACAAGCTACAGTACAGGCGTAAAAACAAAAACATAAATTCAAAACTAACTACTATAAAACAAAGTATACGCCTTACCCAGGAGCCACCAGCCGCCTGATACAAATCAAAACAAACCGCTTTGTGTTCTGTTTCCTCTGCAGCATGCCACCCCCACATCAATGACATACTGTGTGGAGCTGAACTTAACACTTCAGGATTCTTTAATAAAAAATGACCTAAAATTGCTGTGTAGTGCTCATAAGCACATACAAACGCAAGCCTTTGAACAGAAGACAAATACTTATAAGATAAATTTTCTAAAAACTCAATAAGACCATAGGCAACGTTATTATAACCTTGCTTTTCTAAGATACCATTGTAATACTGGTGATGCTTTGTATGTGCGGCTTCTTGCAATAAAAAAGTTTTTAAATCTTTTTCTAGCTCAGCGTTTAGCTTTAAATCTTTTTTCCTGCTCACTTCTTTCGCCACTTTAATAAAAAATCGCTCCCCTTGCGGAAACATAAATGACAGAGCATTAAAGACATGAGTGGTTGCCGGGCTTCCGCCGTTCCAGTGCCTTGGGAAACCTTTACGCCAGTCAATCAGCGGTACTTTTGAAATAATTTTCACATGATATCCTTATTTGGAACTAACAATTATAATATAACACCACAAGGCTTCTTTCTCATACTGACTAATTAGGCCCCCGCAGCGGAAAGTGAAAGGCTTGTTTCAAATCAAGCAAATTAACCCTATAAAGATTGAGCATTGCCCTGACTACCGTAATAAAAAAGAATATGCTTGAACCGGCGTGATAGTCAACGATGCCTGCAAAGGGCAATGCAACCGGAAGCCACCAGATAAAATTATATATAATGACTGTCAGCCCTTCCAGAAAGCTTTTTTTTGCAGGTGTATAGTCATCAGTGTTTTTTATTCGCTGCTTGAGCATCATCGAGCTATGCTGCTCAACAATAAGGCAATAGACAATCCCGACAGACACCATACCGAAAAAACCAGCTTTATCAGGTATAATTGATGTAAAAAAGAAAACAGCAGCATATGATAGCGCCGGAACAGCTAAGCCAATCATCAGCAAATTATTCCAATGTACAGACAAGTATTTATCTATATTCATATCAACCTCCTTTTACGCCAAAGCTGCTGATCGAGACACTATTTGGCGAGTACGGATGAATGTATAGTTAAGCACATAACCGGTCAGCCATCTTAAGAATACTCCAAAATAATTCTAAAAACAAAAACGTACTGCTTATCGCATCTAATCATAATTGAGCATTCTTCTATATTTATTCAATATCGGCACACTGATCAGATTGTTTATTTTAAACCATAAACATAGTAGATTGAGGTATCATTCCAGACACCTTTCTCAGTAGCAAGCTTCTCCATTTCGACATCGTAGTCCAGCTTTGCTTGCTTTAGAGTTTCTTCAGGCGTAACTGAGACAGGGTGAGGGTACTGCCCTAGCGGATAATGCTCCTCAGTTACCCATGCATCTTTGGCGTCTTCCAGGCTTAAGAAATGACCTTCACTCACTTCTTTGATATCGATATGTGTAAAGCCAGCACTTTTCAGCAGCTGCTCACATATTTGATGAGACCCTGTGGGTGAATGAGCCAGGTATTCGATGCCATGATTTTTCAGCACTTTTCTTGCAATGTAACCTGATATGTAAGATGTTTCAGGCCAGGCGTGAAAGCCAAGCACTCCTCCTGATTTCAACATACGGTACCAATTCGTTAATGCCTTTTGCTTATCAGCGATCCAGAAGAATGCAGATGCGCAATAAATTCGATCAAAGCTATTATCGTCAAAGTCTAAAGCTTCACCGTCAGCAATTCTAAACTCCAGACCATCGCACTCTGATTCAGCTTTTATTTTCTGCGCTTCAGATATCATCCCCCGAGAAATATCTATTCCTAACACCCGACCAGTCTTTCCAGTAAGATCGCAACAACGAAAAGCAGCTGATCCTGTACCCGTCCCGACATCTAAAACTGAGTCTCCGTTTCTAGGAGGATAATAATCAACTAACTGTTCAGCAAGTGACCTATGCCATTTACTTTGAGCATACACCTTACTCCTCTCATTATATGAGTCTGTAATGATCTTTTGATAAGCCTCGTAATCTGAAACATGCATAATCTGCTACCTCATATATTTGAAAAAAACGGCACAGTTAACAGGCGCGCGCTTTTTGTGAGTGCCGATGTGTTTTATGGTAAAAGCCAAACGATTTGTTATCTGTTATTGTTTTCATAGCGCATATAAAGATACAGTGGCAATCCTAATGACACGCCAATGGATAAGGTCGCGATAACCGGCACCCATAAATTTCTTATACTATATTTTTTTCCATCGTAGTAAATAAACGTGAAAAGAGCTAATGCCGAAACCATTACATCCAGACCAAAGAAGCCGCCTATACTTGTTGAGAATAGTTCGCTTATGAATAGAGACGCATCTAAACCATGAGCCAGCAACCATGGTATAAATTGTGACATGGGCAAGGCAATGCCAAGCACACATAAAGCTATGTAAGTATATTTTTGATTCATATTACTTCCTTGTAACATAATAGTGATTTAGACTAACTGCCGCAATTCAAGATACAGACGATGCTTAAAAAGCCACGGATAGATTATTTATCAACCAATTCATTATAAATTTACCTCTAGCTGATCGCCTTATATATATCTAACAATTTCATTGAGGATTTAAATTATATCGTGCGATCACATCTCGTCAAAATTTAATTCCACCGGCACTTTTTTATTTACAATGATGGGTTGGCACTAAGTTAAGCAGGCAAGCGCTTCTGCTTCAACTCTAAAATGGTGGAAAAACACTTGACCACTACGCATATTTGACCTTATAAAAGCGCGCGCCCACCATACTTGCCAACAAAATTTCAACCAAACCCCATACCGTACCAATAATTGTTAATTTAACGGGCATAAAGCCATATACAACCATTGATACATTAGGCAGAAAGTATGCCAAGAACCAAACTAACAATGATGAAATTATTGCAGCTTTAAATTTCGACATCAATCCAGGCAATATGGCCGCGTAGATCGAAACAACAACAATACCTAAGAACAGTGATACCGATGTAAAATAAAACATCGCACCCACGCCCAACGGCGGCAAATCAAATCGAGCAAGATTTTCGTCAAATGCATTACCAACAAAAGGCACCATCGTTGCCGCGCTTACAATAATTACCAGCCCAGCAATCAGGCCCGTGAACAGGACACTTCTTAGGTTTATATTCATACACATCTCCAAATTGTTATGCTTAACGTTTGAGTTGTGGGGCGTGATGCTTATTGTTACCCATTTCATACACCCTACAGATAGCTATAGTCAAGAAAAGTGACGGAGGGATTATTTTTTAACCAGCAGTGAGTTGATCATTAATTTATCCCTCCGTCACCTTTAATTCTCAATGCGGGGTTTGTTAGCATTGAAAAAATTGACCCTGCTGGACTATTTGTTAGATTTTTTGCCTGATAGGCATTCGCTTTCCAAGCCACACTGAACCCACAACTAAGACCACAATTAGCACCGTTTGAGTATCAATAATTTCACCTAGAAATAAGCCAGATGCAAATAACGTAACAAAGGGTTGAAGTAATTGTGCTTGGCTTACCCTGGCAATACCACCCAGCGCTAAGCCTTTGTACCATACAAAAAATGCGAATAATTGGCTTACTAAGGCCAAATACAAAAAACTAGCATAGCCCGCAACTGTAACATTTAATAATGACGTTGGTGCATAGTATATAGCTGGAGCAATGATAAAAGGAAATGCTAAAACAAGAGCCCAGCAAATAACCTGCCAGCCACCTATTTCTTTTGAGAGCCTGGCTCCGACAGCATACCCAACAGCTGCTGAGATTATTGCGCCTAATAACGCTACATCCGCAATATGCATACCACCAGAGCCTTTAAGAAGTGAATACAAAATGACTAAACCACTACCAAATGCACTCACTAACCAGAAAGAAATACCAGGTCTTTCATTACCAATAAGCACGCTAACCAAAGCAGTTGCTAGCGGTAAAATACCCAGAACGACACCACCATGTGATGCAGGAACGTACTGCATTGCCCATGATGAAAACACTGGAAAGCCAACCACAACTCCAAGCGCTACAACAAACAATTTAGATATTTGATGTTTACTTGGTATTTTTTGACGAAACCAGAAAAGTAATATGGCTGCAAATAACGCCGCTAGTACAGCTCGACCTAAACCAATAAATACTGGATCAAGGTACGGAACAACAATTCGAGTTGCGGGTAAAGTTAACCCAAAAGCACTAACCCCAATTATTCCCAACATCATCCCCTTCGTCTCATCGTTCATAGTTTTCTTCTTGGGAGCCTGACGATTATGCTAAGTTGACCCCAAAAGCAAGCGCAGCGCCGCTTTTGGTGGCCAACTGGAATACCTTGTTAGGCAGAATTGATTTAGATTTCATAATCAAAATCATAGTAATGCTGACCATCTTCTATTCTTATTGCCATTTTTCCTGATAACTCTTGAAGCTCACCAGAGCCTGAGTTTGGAATGACCTCAAGTATGAGGTACTGTCCGTTACTACTCATAGTTCCGTAGTGTTGCAACACAAAGCTGCCTTTTTTCCCTTCTAGTGTGCCTGTAACTTGTTCTATTGCAACATAGCCAGCAGAACCCTCGACTGAAGATAATGCATTTAACATTTCGCCTTTACTAACAGCTGATAAGCCACCATAAAATGTTTTATCTATTGCCATGCGTCCTAACTTTACTTCGTTTATACCTTCGGCATAGGTTTCTAATGGTTTTAATGTTAAATCAAATTTCCCTGAGGTCATTATTGTTATCCCTTTAAGCTGATGTATTTTTAAAATGAAGCGGGGGTCAGCACACAGTTGTTTTTAATATTAGAGAAATCGGTGTTCTGAGCCGACATATTTTTCATTCGACCAATTTTCTTTATCTATTTTATATAACACGTGTTCTCTATATGGACTATCATCAGGAATAGTTGGGTGATTAAAATTAGAGTGAGTATTTATCATGTTAAGCCTCTCCATGACAGCTTGTGATTTTTTATTAGCCACTGATGTAAATGAATAAATTTCATTTACATTTAGATTGTCAAATGCAAAGTCTAAGGAGGCGTTGCCAGCCTCTGTTGCATACCCATTACCCCAATATTTTCGTGCCAGACGCCATCCTACCTCTACGCAAGGGTTAACAGGCAATTCATATTTAGGTTCATTAAGACCAACAAAACCTATAAAGGAATTATCGTTTAAGGTTTCAATAGCCCAGAATCCCCAGCCGTTCCTGGCTATTAGCTTAATGATTTTTTCAGCTAAAATATTGCTATCTTCCTCACTAGGAATTTCTGGTAGATACTCCATAACTTCAGGATCTGAATTTAACAACCAAAAATCGAATAAATCTTCTTCACGCCACTGCCTCATGAGTAAACGTTCTGTTTTGATTTCAGTAATTTTTGTCATTTAGCAGGTATCCAATCATCAATTTGCGTATTACGATTAACCTCAGTTGAGAGAAAAAGTGGGGCGACGACAGGATCGCCGCTTTTGTGAATCAACTGAAGCGCCTTGTTATACGCTTTTTAAATTGTATTAAAAGACATATAACTATAGTTATATATGCAACCACACCAGTAAACACAAATAATATAGCTGGCATGATTCTTCGACTTCCTGGTTGTCTGTTGATATCAATTATCCCCAATAAGTGCCTTACATCCAATAGCTGAGAAATATTAAAACCATTAAAATATAGTAAAGCTATAAATGTTGTTGCAGCCATAATATAGATTATAAACGGTATGATATACAAATTATGCTTACTCCAAACTACACCAACACCGATTAGAGAAAAGAAAAAGCATATAATATAAAAAATAATGTTTTCTATCATAATGGCGTATTACATTTAAGCTAAGGGGCGCAATGCTTTTTCGCGACCCTGCTTGAGCGTTTGTTAGCAGTTGTTTTCATCATACTTGCGCTGGTTTAGGCATTAAGTACCATAATACAAATGCAACAAGAAATGTTGCAGGCACATCGCCTAGTAGATGTACTTTTTCAGTCTCATCAACAACAGCTTGAACTAGCATAATTCCTCCATGGATGATGCTCGACCAGATTGTGAACCATATAAGGCTTGCATTAGCTAAAGGGTCTTTTGCCGCCCGAATTAAAAAAACCCCTAACGTAGCGTAAATACCCATAATCATCTGTTCGTATTCTGGTTGTCTTGGTGACCATGCCCAACCATCAGGCCATACCAACATCATCAAATAAATTCCAGCTATGAAAGTAATGCCAAATATTTTAAGAGCGACTTTCAAATACTTTAGCTTTTGTTCTTGTTGCATGACGCTTCTCCTTCCATGGTTTTATAGACTGCTAACGCCTGAATAAGCGGCGGACGACCAATTGCGGCGCCGGTTTTTGGGCTAAAATAGCGAAGCGCTTTAGCCCAAAAGAAGGCCCGCGGTTGGCCGTCCGACCTCATTCATTGGTTATGTGCGGCGGAGGATTCATAAATTAAGTGCAAGCTAAAATAGCTAGTTACTTTCTTTAGTTTTAACCATGAGCAGGCAATTCGGCATAAAACCTAGAACTCCAAATTCTTCTCGAAACTGGTTTTGCAAGTTTAGTAAGAAGGGTATGAGCAACACTCTTTCTACAACAAGATATTCGAGAAATTAAATTTGGTAGATTTTCTACCACAATATAAGCTATCTGAGAGGGTTCATAATGTTGTCTCTCCGCTACGTCGCATTTTACCAATCCTGCTTGCTCAAGCTTTTGAAGATAGGACTGCTCAGATATCGCACCCCCGGCACATGCAGCGGTCAGAACTCCGCTCTTTCTAACCCACCATGGAACGTCTTGAGCCACGATATCAGAAATTAATAACTTTCCTCCCGGTTTTAACACGCGGGAGATTTCAGAAAACACTTGGTCCTTTTCAGGCGATAAGTTTATTACACAATTAGAAATAACCCAGTCCACTGAGTTCGATTCTATAGGCAAACTTTCAATCTTGCCCTTTTTTAAAACGATGTTTTTGTACCCCGACGCTTCTATATTTTTTCTAGCCTTACTCAACATCTCGTCAGTCATATCAACACCAATGACTTGGCCAGTACTTCCGACTCGCTGTGCTGCCAAAAGAAGGTCTAAACCGGCTCCACTTCCCAAATCAAGCACTGTTTGACCCTTTTGCACCCGACTGAAAGCTAAGGGATTTCCACAACCAAACGATGTTTCTGTAATATCCTCTGGTAATTCGCTTAATTCTTTGTCACTGTAGCCTGCGAATTTCGCTCCACCTGTTGATTTTACAATCGAATTCGCATTTTCTTTGAGTGCTTTGGTATACTCAGAGGAGATTTTTTCATGTTGGTCTTTCATATGCGTTTTCCTTAGATAACTTTAGAAAGCTCAACTATAAACTCTGCCCCTATGGGGAGAGTCAAGGCTTACTGCTCTTAATTACCGGAAAAACACAATCTTCGTTATTTTTCAAGCATATAGCTATTTCCCGATTGTAGATTTCAAGCATTACTTTGTTATTTTTCAATCGAGTAATTTCTTTGTCAATTTCATTAGCTTTTTTATCAAGCTCTTTTTTCATTTTATCCCAGCTCAGCTCACCTTCCTTCGGGTAAATAACTTCTTTCAATTCCGATAGTTTAAAACCTACAGACTGAGCGAGTTTTATAAATTTTATAAGAAGAATATCTTCCGCAGAATAAACTCGATAGGTGTTCTCTCTCTCTACATCAACTAATAAGCCCAACTTCTCATAGAGCCTTATAGCCTTCACTGTCGCTCCACTTGCCTTGGACGCATCACCTATATACATACCTTCCCTATCTGTATTTTACAAAGAAATCATCTCTCTTACTCATTTTCAAATTAATCGCTAGCTCTACCCGTAGTTTTATAATTCGGCTTATATTGAGCACATAACGACTAAGCTTTGCGGCGCAAACGAAGCGCAGCGTAGTTTGCGTCCAAACGAGCGCCTTGTATGGATAATAACTCCCTCATTGGGTAAAGTGAGGCCCAAGCTTTAGCAGCAACTAAAGCCTTTCTATTCCGTAGTTCGACGAGCGCCTGGCTC
>JAOUKT010000152.1 GCA_029882395.1 Gammaproteobacteria bacterium | reverse complement strand
TAACCATTTTTAAGCAATGGCTGCGCAAGCGCTTCAAGCTGCCCCGCATTAATATAACCTTTGTGAAAAGCGATCTCTTCAGGACAACATATTTTCAAACCCTGTCGTTCTTCGATTACCTGCATATAATTTGCCGCAGATAAAAGCGATTGATGCGTACCGGTATCAAGCCATGCAGAACCACGACCGAGTTTTTCTACCCGTAAATTCTTCTGATTAAGATATTCAATATTCACATCCGTAATTTCCAGCTCGCCACGATGCGATGGTTTAATGCCCTTAGCAATATCCACCACCTGATTATCGTAAAAATACAAGCCCGTGACTGCGTAATTCGATTTTGGCTCTGCTGGTTTTTCTTCCAGGTCAATCGCATTTCCGTCAGAATCAAAACTCACCACGCCATAACGCTCAGGATCTTTTACAAAATAGCCAAACACAGTCGCACCGCTGTCATTTTGCGTTGCTCTAACCAATGTTTGCTCAAGGCCATGACCATAAAAAATATTATCACCCAACACCAGACTCACTGGACTATCGCCGACGAATTTTTCACCAATAATAAAGGCTTGAGCTAATCCATCGGGATCAGGTTGAACAGCATATTCCAGATTCAAGCCCCATTTTTCGCCATCACCCAGCAACTGCTGGAATAACGCACTATCCTGAGGTGTGGTGATGATCAAAATATCCTGAATACCCGCCAGCATTAACGTTGAAAGCGGATAATAAATCATCGGTTTATCATAAACAGGCATGAGTTGCTTACTGACAGAAAGGGTTAACGGATGTAAACGGGTGCCAGATCCACCGGCGAGGATAATGCCTTTGTATTTCACGATTTCAGTTGAACCTCTCTAGCTATTCTCAATTTGAGCTGATTATAGCCTTAAAACATCACTTTTTATAACTCAACCTTTAAAATGCTTCTATCGGTATATTATTTGACTAAAAAGTATATTTACAACGGCCGATAGATTAAATTATACATACTCAATCAACCAGAGACATATCGTGCAATTTCGTAAACAACTCTTCTTCGGTATTTTCAACTTAATTATCGGAGCAGGCACCACTGCCTACGCAATCGACTTCAAAGTCACACCCAGCATATTACTTAAAAGCACTTATACAGATAACGAAAACCAGTCTGCAAGCCCAACGTCTGCCGATATCATAGCAGAGGCATCACCGGGTATTTTAATAATCGCCAACAGCATAAAAACCAAAGGCACGCTGGATTATTCGCTTCACAAACAAGTAAGCTACACACGTGACATCGATAATTTAAATCACAAACTGCGCGGCTCTGGTAACTACGCCTTAGTCAAAAACTACGTCAATCTGTTTGCTACCGGCAGTTATGACCAAAGACAAAACCAGGTCGCACAAAATATTTTATTTGATGAAAGCCTGCAGTTAACTGACCAGGCTAATGTCGGCTCAGCCTCAGCGGGTTTTGATTTAACAAACCAGGTTAAACGTTACTTTGATTCCAGATTCAAATACACCTTCAACACCACCCGATCAGACTCTGTTACATTCGCAGACACAACATCCCATAATGTAGTGGCCAGCCTCAAAAACGGCAAAAGCTTTCATCGATTAAGCTGGGGCGGCGATGCAAAATATCAGGAAATTGATGACGCAAATCTGGAGCTAAGAAAAATCGCAGAAGTAACCGGGTCTCTCGGTTATTTAATCAATCGCCAAACAGGCTTT
>JAOUKT010000090.1 GCA_029882395.1 Gammaproteobacteria bacterium | reverse complement strand
GTCATCTCAATGGTTTATAGTTAGGCGCAATTAAAAAAATGTGGCAGCTGGCAAGCCTGAACAGTTAGCTGACAGGCAGCGGCTGATTCGCATTTTTGACTTAAACCTAAACAATGAAAGAGAAAATATGACTGATAGCACGACGCCGGATAAAACAAACACCCCGAGTCAGCAGGGCTGGCTGTTGATATTCAGCTGCTGGCTGATTGCAATGGCGGCTTTGTTTGGCAGCCTGTTCTTCAGTGAAGTCATGGGTCTGAAACCCTGTGTTCTTTGCTGGTGGCAGCGAGTTTTTATCTATCCGTTAGCGGTGTTGTTTCTGGTCGGCATGTTGCCGCAGAAACATAAAGAGCATCACAGCGTGGTGCGTTATACGCTGCCGCTGGCTGTTATTGGTCTCGGTTTTGCCGTTTATCACTACCTGGTGTATTCAGGTTTTATTCCGGAATCTCTACAGCCGTGTAGCGAAGATTTGTCCTGTGCTGAAATCAATCTGGAGCTTATGGGATTTGTTACCATTCCAATGCTCTCCATTTTTGCTTATAGTGCCATTATAGTGCTGTTACTTATTTACCGAAAAAGGGCCCATCAATGAAAAAAAATATGATTATTGTCGCCACGGCGATTTTGTTTGTCGTGCTCTTTATAGTCGCTGCCAGCGTCTATAACAAACAGAAAGACAAAGAGCAAAGCAGTGCTTCGCTGGAAAAAACGGAGTATCTGCAGCGTGATTACTCGCCGAGAATGGGGCCGCCTGATGCCAGGGTCACGATTGTTGAATTCTTTGATCCGGCATGTGGCACATGCAGTGCTTTCTATCCCTTTGTCAAACAGCTGATGAATGATAATCCGGCTAAAGTTAATCTGGTCTTGCGTTATTTGCCACTACACCAGAATTCAGATGTCATCGTCAGTATCTTTGAAGCAGCACGCTTGCAGAACCGTTTTTGGGAAACCCTTGAGCGGGCTTACCAGACCAGAGAAGCGTGGATCGAACACCATGTCTCCAGGCCAGAAAAATTCTGGCAGCAGCTGGGCGGGCTCGGGCTGGATATGCAAAAGTTAAACGAAGATATGCAAAGCCCTGAGATTGCAAGGCGCGTTAGGCAGGATATGCAGGATGCACAGCAGCTTAAAGTCAGCAAGACGCCAGGTTTTTTTGTTAATGCAAAACCGCTGCTGCAATTTGGCTACCAGCCACTTCAGCAGTTAGTCGAATCTGAGGTGGCCGCTAATTACTAGTTGATTAACAACAACGGAGTAAGAGCACAGCTGCTGCTACGTCATCAACTGTGTTCTTGCTTATGTTTAATTCAAAAAATGACAACAAACAACAGCGCATTGATATTGAACCGCACGGCAAAGTGATGGTGATAACATTGCCAGCGGTAATTTAAAGACACTGCTGAACAAACAGCTCAAAAGCTAGTCGAGGGGCACGACGTTAAAAAGCTGCCACATGCGATTTAACATCGAGTAATGTATTGATAACGCTATCTGCAACAGGAATTAATATGGCTTTTATTTTGGGGGCTCTGGTGATTGTGCTGGGGTTTTATATGCCAAGTCCAATGGCTGTGGGTATTTTCTGGTCAGCTCTGGTAGTGGCTGTTCCGGGTCTGATAATCGGTGGTTATGAAACGTATAAATTACAGTGGTTCAGTACAGGTGTTTTCTCTGCGAGCATGCTGATCATAGCTGTTAATTTTAACAGCTGGGGCGACATGGCCTGGATGATGGCCTTTTTGCAAATTATTCCTGCTTTTGCTGCTGTCGTATCGTTTGTGTTTGGCTGGGCTTTGTTTGCACCCGTTAGAGCGCGCAAGAAAACGGCCACCGAGCGATAAAGCCAGCAGAGAGAACATCATCTTCTTTTTATAGCCACCAAAGACCAGCGGCTAATTGAAAACAAGGCTGACGGCATGAATGCATTTTATCCATGCCGGCGGCTTATCACTTCGTCACTATGGTTTCGATTTTGTATGCGGCATGGCAGCTAACGCAGTTCGACATCAGTGTGCTCATTTGTTTTAACGTATGCTCTTTGTCCTGCAGCTGTTCGGCATCCATGGCCAGTAAGTCAAACTTTTGATGGGTATCAAAGCCAAGTTTTTTAAAGGACAGCGGTAGCTTGCCCATCAGGCTGATCGGAACGCCCTGTTGCGCTGCGCTGCCTAATAAACGTGCCTGTTCACTGATGAGCTTGAAATCAGCTTCACTGATGCCGCTACTGATTTGTTGCAGAGCATTCAGAAAACTTCGCATTTCAGTCAGCACCAGATCTTTTTCAGCAGGGCTTAGCGGTATTGCAATGCGGCCATCCGGGCTGCTTGCGTTATCCCCGGCTATCATAAATTGATAGCCGGCACCGGCGATCAGCAGAAGCAGAAGACTGACGACTATCCAGCATTTTTTGCACATACTTTTGTTCTCATATTTTGATTAAAGTCTATATTATCGGTTACTGTATTGTTTTAATATTGGAATTATCAGGAAACAGTATTCCACAGGTGGGACATTGGATAAAAACACATTGCACTATTTTTCAGTCATCGCCGAAAAAAAGAGTTTTCAGGCTGCATCTCAACTGTTGGCTATTCCCCGTTCGACGCTGAGTCGCAAGATTGCTGAACTGGAAACAGCGCTGGGGACGCAATTGCTAAACCGCACGACGAGACAGGTGTCATTAACCGAAACGGGCATCTTGATATACCAGCAGTGTCAACGCATGCAGGATGTTTATGAAAACATTATCGCAGTGGCGCAAAATTCCAGCAGTCTGCCCAGTGGCATATTGAGAGTATCGGTGCCGGTGACACTGGGCCGCATGATGTTTGCACGCTGGATGGTGGCGTTTAACAAGCTGTATCCGGATATCACGCTGGATATCTGTTTAAGCGACAGTTATGAAAATCTGGTTGAAAATCAGATTGATCTGGCAATTCGAGTCGGTGAGCTGAAAAGCTCCGGTCTCATTAGCAAAAAAATTGGCATGACGCCTCGCTGGTTGATTTGTGCTGAGCGCTTTGCCCGTGACTATAAACCGGTGAAGATACAGCAGCTCAATGATTTACCTTTAATCAGTCTGAAAACAGATCAGATAGCCGGTGATCGCTGGAAGCTCACAGGCAAAGGACGCTCTGAGCTGTATGACATTAAACCGGCAATGCAGGTTAATGACATGCTGACACTGCTGGATATTGTTCGTCAAGGAGCCGGTATCGGCCTGATTCCATATTTCGTTGCACAGCCTTATCTCAGTACAAATGAGCTGCTGCGCATCATGCCCGATTATGAGGGAGAGGTGGCGTCTTTTCATTTGATATATCAAAAGCGTGAAAATATGCCAAGGAAGATACGGGTGTTTATTGAGTTTATCAGTCAGCATATGCGGGATGAGAAATCACTGCAAACAGGCTGAACTGTTTTTCAATTATGCCGGGCCTGACTAATTAGTTGATAGCAACCCACGGGCCATGAATGAAAGCAGGCTATTAAGTTTTAAAGCCGTGCGTCGATACGGCAATGAACAGGCTTACTATTTAGCGACTCTTGAAATAATGCGTCTGCATGCGAAATTTATACAAAACAACTGTGTTCGTATGCCATATGTTTTTTAACGTGACGAATTATCCGTATGTATCTTCTTTAAACTGTTGCTGTATTTTTTCAATTTGTTCGATATTGTCGATCAAGGCATTGACGCAATCGTGATCAAGTGTTTCCCCGGCCAGCTCCGAAAGGTATTCAATGGCTTTGGTGTTTGTCCAGGCTTCTTTGTAGGGCCTGACGCTGGTAAGGGCATCGAAAATATCCGCAACCGCAACAATACGGGCTTCAATCGGTATGTCGTCACCTTTTAAACCTGTTGGGTAGCCTTTGCCGTTAACCGCTTCATGGTGAAACTCGGCTATATTGCGCAGCATATCCATATGCTCGATCGCCTCAAGGCCAAAGTTTCCCAGCAGCTCATCAATCATCTCACGGCCTTTTTTGGCGTGAGTTTGCATGATGCTTTTTTCATCGTTATTAAGTTTGTCGGGTTTAAGCAGGATGTTATCCGGAATGCTTATTTTTCCAAGATCATGTAACGGAGAAAACATGAAAATATGTTCGATGTATTCATCATTTAAATGGTGCTTTTCTGCCAGTGCGCTGGCGATGATGCGACTATAACGGGACATGCGATCAAGGTGGCCGCCTGTCTCAGGATCCCGTACGTGGGTAATCCGGCCGGTGGCTTTAATCACAGCCGATAAAGTATGAATTGACGTTAATTCATTAATTACCATTAAACATATCATATGGCTATAAACGTCAATCTGACGTAAAACACTTTCGTTAAAGACGTCCTTTTTATCGGAATTAAAAAACAGGAAACCCAGAAATACATCATTATTAAAAATCGGTAAAGTATAACTGGCGGCATAACCCTGGCGGCCAATTCTTTTTGTATGTTCATGTTGGCCGTCATCAAATGTAAGCATGTTATTGATAACCCGTGGCAGGCCTTTATTTAAAATCGCTTTCAGTGAAGGCGCATCATCCAGATGGGCCTGGAAATTATCCAGTGGATTATCATCGCCACTGCTGTGCAAGTAGGTTTTAAGTAAGTTTGTTTCAGGGTCATAAATGGCAATCGCAATACGCACAATAAACGGAAATATTTCACTCAGTGATTTGTGCGTTGCAATCAGCTTATCACGCAATGGCGAGTGTTTGTTAAGCTCTTGCAGTGCATCATAATGCTCAGTCATCGTTCACCTGTTACGTTTTTCGTGGCAGCTGTGAGTATAGCGCATTTTAAAAAGGCGCAGACACTGTTAGCAATGGAGTCGATCCGCGGCGCATTGTTTGATGTCATTTCTGCAGGAGCGGATTGAAAAATAGTAAATGAAGTGTGGCAGGGTTTTTAGCTGTAATAGTGCAACATAACATGCAGTAAAGCCGGTTAAACAGCGAAGCAGCAGCAACAACAACTCGCTTGCACGATCTGAGTAGCTATTTGAGCGGTTTTTTGTGACATAACAGATAGCCACTGATATCGATGCTAGCGGGCTATGCCGTTCATCTTATGCAATGAGTTAAAAAACTGAGCTGCTGACGTGTATTGAACGATGCTTGCCAGACTAGTGATTGGAGTAGATGGCGATATATTGTTTTATAAGCTTAAATATTGCTGCAATCAATGCTATATAAGAGTTATCTAATTTACCTTATGAGTGGCTTGTTATGTCTGATTCATCACTTCATCATATTTTGATTGTAGGCGGCGGCGCTGGTGGCCTCGAGCTGGCGACACAGCTGGGTAAACGCTTTAGTAAAAAGAAAAAGGCCAGGGTCACATTGCTTGACGCTAACCGCACGCATATATGGAAGCCGCTGCTTCATGAAGTGGCGGCAGGCACATTTGATGCCTATGAAAACCAGATCGAATATATGGCTCAGGCTAAAAACAATCATTTCAGTTTTAAGCTCGGGCGTATGGATCAGCTGGATCGCGCAAACAAGACCGTGTTCGTTGCCGCTACATATAATGATAAAGGCATTGAACTGATTCCAAGGCGGCAGTTTAGCTATGATACGCTTGTTATCGCGGTAGGCAGTGTCAGCAATGACTTTAATATTGAAGGCGTTAAAGATAATTGTTTGTTTCTCGATACCAAAAAAGAAGCAGAGAGTTTTCAAAACCAGTTACTTGAAGCCTATATCAAGGCCAATACGCAGGAAACGCCGTTGATGCCTGGGCAGCTGGATGTTGTCATTGCCGGCGCCGGTGCAACGGGTATTGAGTTATCTGCACAGCTGCATAAAGTATCGCGTTTGTTTAAAGTCTATGGTCTTGATCAAATTAACCCCAGTGATATTAAAATAAACATTATCGAAGCGGCCGATAGAATATTACCCGGCCTGCCACCGGCTCTTTCAGAAGCAACTGAAAACGAACTGACTAAACTCAATATAGATGTCATCAAAAACGAACGTGTGACCCGGGTGACCGAGCGGGAATTACACACAGACAGTGGCCGTGTTATCCCCGCCTGTATTAAAGTATGGGCAGCTGGAATAAAAGCACCTGACTTTCTAAAAAATATCGATGGGCTTGATACAAACCATATCAACCAGCTGATTGTAAAACAAAACCTGCAAACTACATTAGATGAAAATATTTTTTCATTCGGGGACTGTGCCGCTTGCCCGTGGCCCGAATTAAATACTACCGTACCCCCAAGGGCGCAGACTGCGCATCAACAGGCATCACTGCTTGTAAAAACAATGAAATGCCGTCTGGCCGGCAAAACAAGCTTTCCGGATTATAAATACCGCGACTATGGCTCGCTGGTTTCCTTAGGTAAATACAGTACTGTCGGCAATCTGATGGGTAATCTTACCAGCAGTGTGATGGTGGAGGGCTTTATTGCGCGCATGGTCTATTTGTCGCTGTATAAGCTGCATCAGTTTGCACTATTTGGTTTTTACAGAACCATGATGCTGAGCATAGCGCATCTGTTTAAAGCCAGTGTGCATCCAGAAATAAAATTACATTAGTTAAACGGTTAATAGCCGGTACGCCTGCTACTCTGGCTGGCCCCGTCTTTTGCATGAAAGACCGGGCAGTAAGAGCCTGGCTCAGAGCCAGGCATGACAGCCGACATCTCTTACCACTGTATTCGCATAATGCGGCTCGCACATCTCCGGAAGGCATACCTTGCTAAACAGTCAGAGCACATGCTTTGTTGTCAGTTGTGGCTGTTACGGAAAAAAATACTATTTTGTAGATCTGACAAGTACAAAAGCACAGCAATCCAAGCCGTGTGAATGTGTGAACAATTTGTATCAATCTACCAGCGGTCATTGCCCGTCTCTTTGTTTAGC